>JAHDWG010000002.1:0-23073 GCA_023384495.1 Caldilineaceae bacterium | reverse complement strand
CTGGCTTTGATCTTTATTGGGCAAGTCTCGCAGGGGGCCACGCCAATGGAATTGCTGGGCCAGCCGTTGGCGCTGGCCATCTTTTTGGTGGTGGCCGCAGTCAGCTCTTTGAGCCAGATCAGGCCGCGCGCAGTCATGGTGCGATCGGGACGCTGAACGTCGTCCGCAGAGTCCGCAGAGCTTGCTCACGGAGTGGGTCGAGGACTTCAGTGGCGCCAGCCGCCGTCTGTTTACGAGCGACAAGCAAGTAGCAAATGGAGCGCTCACGGTGATGGATGTCAGTGAACTCAAGGGTGTTTCGCACGAACTGGCCGCTGCGTTGCACGCCCTGGGCCTTGGGAACACAGCGCAACTCCTGGCGGCGATTGGTCACCCTGCCGCGCGGGCGGAGTTAGCCGCCGCCCTGGGCGTACAGTGTGGGCTGCTGGTGGGGCTAGCCAATCGCGCGGATTTGCTGCGCATCCCTGGCCTAGATGAGGTCGACGCCGATATGTTGGCGCTGGCCGGCGTTGACTCCGTGGCGGAATTGCGCCGCCGGATTCCAGAGAATCTATACGCCAAATTGATTTTGGTTGCTGCACACCATCACCTGTCAACCTTACCTAGGCTTGACGAGCTACAGCATTGGGTGCAGGGGGCGCGGCAGTTGGAGCGGGTGGTCTACTAGGGGATGTAGTCCAGGTGCGACGCACTTCACAAAGTTACGTCGCACCCTCAGGCAAGCCTCCTACCTTGCTTTGTCAATACACGTAACCGCTAAGTGGATTCTAACGGAACAAAGAGTGTTTCCATGAACGAACAGACTTCTGAAATGGCCAAGTCGATGTTGAGCCAGGTACGGCCCTGGCGGCAGGGCATGGCCTGGTGGGTCGTGTTGATCGAGGGGTTGATCGTTTTGGGGATCGGCATCTATGTCCTTACCCAACCGGTTGCGGGCGCCCAGATTGTCGTACTCCTGGCGGCATTCCTGTTGATCATCAGCGTCGAGCGGGCCATCAATGGCTTTCGTGAAATCATTCCGCCCGCAATTCTGGCCGAACGAATGTTGCGCGCCGGCATTGGGCTGACCGTCGGCCTGATCATTGTCTTCAACAACTGGCAGAATTTTATGAATCCACCCGCACCGGTGGTGATTCTGAGCCTGGGCTGGCTGCTGACCGGCGCGGTTGGCATCTGGGAATGGGTGACAGGGCGCCAGGATCTGGGCCTTGGCCTGGGCGCGCTCATCATCCCCGCCATCTCTGCGCTCTTTGGGTTGCTCATGCTTGGCAGCCGTCTTGCGTTGGGGGGCGTAGTGCTACAGGCGATAGGCATTCTGGCGGTGGTGGCCGGGGTTGCGCTCTTCGGCTACAGCTATTGGCTCTATCGGCAAGCAGCCAACAGGGCGGCCATCTCAACGCCATAAGAACCCATCCGAATAACGGTTGCAAGTCCCAATTGAAAACCGGACTTTGCGAAGGCGATTACTCCTTCGGGTAACTTCGGTTTTCAAACAGGACTCAGTATAAGTCGGGATCGCTGACCAGCCGAAGGTAAGATGGAGCGAAAGATCTTGCTCAAGCAACTGCACGATGGGTTACGCCAATATTTTCCTGCCGCGCTGTGGCAAGGGAGCTCGCAGCGGCGAGAAATCGCGCTCACCTTCGACGACGGCCCCAACGATCAAGAAACGCCGGAACTATTGACGTTACTTGATCAATATCGGGTTACCGCCACCTCTTTTCATGTGGGCGTGCGCGCCGCAGCTGCGCCGCGCTTGGTCAAACAAGTGACCGCGGCCGGCCATCAGATCGGCCTGCATGGCTACGAACATCAATCGTTCCTCTTCAAAGATAGTGCAACGTTGTGCCAAGAGCTGGCGGAATCGCAAAGGTTATTGGCGGAAGCCAGCGGGCGCAGCCAAACAGCCTTCAACGCCGTGCGGCCCCCCTTTGGTCATTTTACACCGGCCATCCTCCAGACGTTGAACGATACTGGCTACTTGCCCACCATGTGGAGCTTGGTGCCCTTTCACTGGCTGCAAAGCGCCGAGGCAACGGTGCGTCAAGTGATCACCGGCGTCGACAATGGCGCGATCATTGTGTTTCACGAAGGACTGCCGGGGCCAAATGTCGCCAAATTGACCGCCACCATTTTGCCCCAACTGCTCGCCGAAGGGTATCGTTTTGTGACGATCCATGAGATGTGGGCCAATCTGCAACGGAATATGCCATGAGTCAGTCAAAAAAGGAACGGAGTTTCCATCGCTATCAGCGCGTACCCTGGATCAAGCCCGACGCATATCCGCTGGACCAACCGGTCGATGCCAATTTGTATCGATCGGTCGCCACCTGGATCGGGCGACTGATCGTGCCGGCGCGTGCAGCGCGCGACCCAGAAGGCGGATGCGATCTGGAGGTACATCACGCCGACCCCGTTTATGCGCATCTGGTGGGGCAAGTCGTGCGGCTTCGTTTTGCAACGGATCGAATGACCCAAGCGCACAACTGGGCGGTGACGCGCAACCTGATCTTTAATCGAGAGGCGCAAGCCCTTGCGGCTGACGGCATGATTCTGGCCGAGCGCATCAATCGTTGGCGCCTGGTGAGTCCTTTGGAATCGTTGGCCGGGGCCTATCCCACCGACGACCTGACCGTGCGGCTGATCGATCCGGTTGTCGTAGACGATGATGCCGGCGGCGCTCCGCTCTTGCGGATCAGCCAGCCACCTGTGCAGATCAGTGGGCGTTATTTGGGGCTCGTTATGTTTGTGGCGCCGGCCAGTGACGACGGCGAGCAGTGGCGCGTGCGTCATTTCAACCCAACCACCGGCCGCTTTGACGGCGCCGAAACCGTCGTCGCCACCCCGCCCCCCATGCCCAATGAAAATGAAACGGCGCCCTCCACTACGGCGCGAATCCATGAGTCACCGCTCAACGAAGCGGGGTGGTACATCTATGGCGCACCCGGCGCTGATGGGTGCTTCGTCGTGCAGGCATGGGCGCCACGCGCATTGCTGCGCCTGGAGCCCGAACGCGTGCTCACGGGCAAAGATGCCGCGTGGCAATATGTGCGCCACGAGGCATGGGCCAATCTGGCGGCGCGCAAGGGAACGGTCACGTCGGTTCTCTGCGACCCAGACGCTGCGAATGCGACGACGGCGCAGGCGGCCTGGCGCGAAGGGGATTGCGCCCTTCTGCTACATGTCTATGCCGGGATTGGGGGCAGGCAGCGCGAGCCTGCCGCACGCGCTGGTCTCTATTTTGGTCATTTTTCGTTTGGCGTCGCTGAGGTCATCCGTGAGCCACTGACCGGCGAGTTGCGCTTCGACATTACCTACCATCAGATTTATACGCAAAACGCCGACGGCGTGCTGTCCGCCGCAATCGATTGGTCACGCTACATGGGGGATCGCCAGTTTGGCTGGGCCGGCCTGCGACCCGTCTGCGACATACTGATCAAGTTTGATGAACTCAACGACGCCTATCAGATCGAAGGACGCTCCTATTCGGTGATGGACGCCATCAAGGCCAATCTGGCGCAGATGGCCGCACGCTACCGGATCGGCGACGGGCGTGGCGCGACCTATGTGGCCGCAGCCAACAACTGTGCGCAAGATTCGAGCCAGGCGCTCTATGCCGCGATTGTCGAAGTCAGCGAGTTGATCGAGACGAGCGAAAACATGGAGCAATGGGCGGCGGCGCACCCCGAGCAAGCCGCCCGCCTGCGCCGTGTGCAGCAGTTGGGCCGCGCGTTGCGCCGGAGATTGGTGGGCCGCAACAACCGGCGCGCCGACTGGCGCTATGGGGTTGAGAACCTGGGGCTAAGCGAAAACCCGGTTCGCAACTTGTTGCGAGGATTGGGCACCTGGCGCACATTGCTCCCACGTAAAACAAGCGATACCTGCGCTCGCATTTTTCTGGAGCACGGCGCGGCGGTGTGGGTGCTCGGAACGTATCAGGTGGGTGGGCTCGATCCAAACATCGAACCGATTCCAGCGTGGACATTCTAGTTATGTTCGAATATCTGTGGTCGGTCTGGCGTGCGATTCAGTTGGGCTTGAGGCTGCAACCGGATGTGGTGCAGATTGCCGAAACGCACCCCAATGCCACGTGGATTGCTTTTGGCGTGGTGATGGTGGCCGGCGTGTCGGTCTTGTTAGGGCAGAGTGTGATTCTCTTCCTCAACCAGGTCAGGCCCGGGCGTTTTATCATGAGCCTGGTGAGCAATGGGGTGTTGCTGGTTGTCGGCTGGGTCGTCTGGTCGGCGACTGTCTGGGGAACTGGACAATGGCTCTTCACCGAGCAGCCCGATTTTGCGGTTGTCCTGAGGTTGACTGGGTTGAGCTACGCCCCCCTTGTCTATGGTTTCTTGATTCTCATGCCCTACTTGGGGCCATTTGTCCAGCGCCTGCTCTACGCCTGGAGCTTAATCATCGCCCTGCGCGCGGTGGCGTTTGCCTTCCAAGTCGGCTTCTGGCCCGCGCTTCTTTGCGTTGGCTTGGGCTGGCTGTTGCTCATGCTGCTCACGGCAACGATTGGCCGGCCGATTGTCACCGTTCGCAACTGGGTATGGCATCGTATCACCGGGACGCCCATGGACGCCTCCGCGCATGAATTGCTCCGGCAATTCGCCATTGAAAAATCGTCTCCATCGACAACCAAACGAGATCAGTCGTGAGCATCATCGGTTTGATTTTTACTGGGTCATTGGCATTGCTATTTCTATCCGCGGCCGTGGCGCCGTTGGAGTCGTTGGGTTGGTATGCGGGCTGGTTTGGCGAGAAAGAAGAGGAGCCTGATTTCATCTCGCTCGCGCTGGTCGAGCCTGTCGATGATGAGCCGGAGGCTGCCTCACATTATCTCGTTTACCTCTCTGGCATTGGGGCGATTGCGCCCGATTCCATCCCCGAAGAGGAACTCCCCTTTATCGAGGGTTTAGGGCAAATCTTGCCCGGAACCAAAGTGATCGCTGATGTCTTCCCGTATTCGGTCACCAACATGGGTTTGACCGGCCAGCGCGTTACGGCGCGCATCTGGCGCTGGATCGAACAGTTGCGGCTGAAGAACCCAATGGCCGTTGCAGCCCTGCTCATCAATCTGCGCAACATGTTTCAGGTGGCAATCTCAGCCGACCGCCGCTATGGCCCCATCTATAACTTAGGTGTGGCGCGTGCGATTCGGGCCAGCTTGTTGCGTCATGGCTACCGAATTGGCCGCAACACACCGGTGACCCTGCTGGGATGGAGTGGCGGTGGGCAGATCGCATTGGGCGCAGCCTGGTATTTGCCGGGGCTAATCGGCGCGCCCGTGCGCGTGATTTCGGTCGGTGGGGTGATGTCCGACGATATGGGTGTCGAGCGTATCGAACACCTGTGGCACCTATGGGGACAGAAAGACCCGTTGGCTCCGCTGGGCGAATGGCTTTATGCCGGGCGTTGGCCCTATTTCCCCACCTCGACATGGAATCGCGCCCTGGCCGACGGGAGGATCACGCTCATCCCGCTTGGCCCGTTTACCCATAACGGCGCGGGCAACTACTTCGACAATCAGACGACGTTGCCCAGTGGCGAGACTCACATGCAGCATGTGTTGGGCAAAGTGCAGCGCGTGATGGCCGACGCTGGCCTCGTTTCCCGGCCACCCAACTGAGTGTCAGGCAAACAGATATTCCGGCGTGTTTGGTCTGAGTTGACCCACAGATTTTGCCCAGAGCTCTGGGCGCGCGTACAATTAGCCTATCGCCAGTTGCGGGGCCAGTTCCGCCCTATATTGCTCATAGTAGGCCTGCAACGTCAATCGAGACCGGTTGACCAGGGCGAGCGCCTCGTCCTGCTTATAGCTGTCGTCAGGCCGCCAATAGCGGGTCTGCAAACGATAGGGTCGCAATCCGTTTGCGATGTCCTTGCGGTCACAGAAGAGTGATGTCACCGGCGGGCGATTGATCCAGGCGTCGCCCAGATTTATCTCCAGCGCCAGATACCAGAGCGCAAAGTGGCGGATCCGCTCATCGTCAAAGTAGCCCACCGGCTGCATGGCCTGGATAAAGCGCTGCAACGGCTCGCTCTTAAGATAGCGTCGGTAGTCGGCTACCCAAAGGCTTTCGGAAAGAAAGAGCGGCGCGCCGTGGAGCAAGAGTCCCTTCTGTTTGAGCGTGTTGCCCGTCTGCACCACCTCCAGCCCAACGCTGCCCGGCCCTTCGTCCACCACGGCGTCTTCCACATCCTCCACCGGCGCCACCTTCAGTTCCGGGTAGGCAGTGGCGACGACACCCTGATAGCGCCCCTTGACAAAGACGCGCCGGCCATCGCGCTCCAGGTGGGCCAGAAAGTCGCGCGGGTAGGGCAGGCTGCGCCGGCGGCTGGCGGGTGGCGGTTCCTGTTCCGGCGCATGATAGCGGCTGCTCGGCTTGGAGATCAGGAAGAAGCCCACCATGTCCTGCACCGGCTGGTGGAGCACCGGGCTGTAGCTGGTCAACTGGGCCGACCCGGCAATGCGGATGTCGGTGGGCTTGTCCAGATGATAGTTGTACATACCCCACTTGGTAACGGCGCTCGGGTTGCCCAAATAGTATTGCGTCATGGTGAGCAGCTCGTCCAGTCCCACCACGGCGCAGTCGATCTCGTCGAGCCGGATGAGCGACGATCCGTTGTGCGGTTCTTCGCCCTCGACCCGCACTCGCACGCCCCCCAATGTCCACTCGTGGCCGAGAAAGCCGACTCGGTAGGGGCGGTGGCGTCGCTTGCGGTCGACAAAGAGGCCAAAGCAAGGCGCCTCGTTCACCGCATAGGCCAGAAAGCGCGAGGCCTCGTCATAGTCTGTGCTGCTCGACGCCTTGCTGCGCGCCGACAGTTCGAGGATCTTCCTGATCTCGCCCGCATCCGCCCCGTGCTCGCAAAAGCGAGCGAGGGCGTTCTCAAAGGTGCGCCCCGACCGTGGAATGGCGCAGGTGACCTCAAATTGTGGTTCCATAGTTCTCTTGCTATTGGTCAAACGCCTTCTTTGCGTCTCTAATTTTACTACCCAACACGTTCCATGTTGCGTTTTTGCAGGGTTGATAACCCGCTTCTGACAGCGAAAAGTCGCCGCAGCGACTCGATTTTCAGCGCCTGAGGGCCCCCCGATCCGTTGCGGATCAAAAGTGTCCGTAGCAGAGTCTCCAATATCTTTACGCCTCTGTCTGAAAAGTGCAAACTTAGAGACTTATGTGACTCACCGTAGGCAGCGGGGGCGACAGGATGCTGCCAACGGATTCGCAGAACGGATTGAGCGGACACGAGACACGAATCCGCGCCCGGGATGAGTGGCGAACGGATGGCTGGGC
Source organism: Caldilineaceae bacterium (assembly GCA_023384495.1). Classification (GTDB taxonomy): domain Bacteria; phylum Chloroflexota; class Anaerolineae; order Caldilineales; family Caldilineaceae; genus CFX5. Next base: position 15,772 of record JAHDWG010000002.1, on the reverse strand, counting down.
AGCTATCCGTTCAATTTGTTCCCAAAATCCGCTGACGGCGCCTGGTGCGTACGATGAGTTAAGTAAATGCCGAAATCCCGGTCAGGTCGCGGCCGATGATCAGCTTCTGGATCTGGGTGGTGCCCTCATAGAGGCTGGCGACGCGGCTGTCGCGCCAGAGCTTTTCTGGCTCGTACTCGTCGGAAAAGCCATAGCCGCCGTGGACCTGGATCGCCATGTCCGCATTGCGTTTGGCCGCCTCGGTGGCAAAGAGCTTGGCAATCGAAACGGGGATCGTGCTCACCTGCCCCTGGTTCTTGACCCAGCCGGCCTGATAGACCAGCAAGCGCGCCGCCTCGGTGTCGACCTTCATCTGCGCCAACATATCCTGCACCAGTTGAAAACCGGCAATCGGGCGTTCAAATGCGACGCGCTCCTTGGCGTATTGGACGCTCACATCGAGCGCCCGCTGGGCCGTGCCCACACAGCCGCTGGCGACGCCATAGCGCCCATTGTCCAGCGCACTCATGGCGACGCGGAAACCCTCTCCCACCTCGCCCAGCCGGCTGCTGTCGGGCACGCGCACGTTGTCCAGGAAGAGCTCGCCCGTGTCGCTGGCCAACAGCCCAAGCTTGCCGGTCATCTTGCGGCTGGTAAAGCCGGGCGTCTTGGCGTCGACCAAAAAGGCGGCCATGCCCTTGTGTTTGGATCCGGGCTGCGTCTGCGCAAAGACAATCGCCACATCGGCCCAGGTGCCGTTGCTGATCCAGGTCTTCTGCCCGCTGAGCAGCCAGCCGTCGCCATCCCGTTTGGCCGTGGTGGCAATGTTGCCGGCGTCGGAGCCGGCGTTGGGTTCGGTCAGCCCAAAGCAGCCGATCCACTCGCCGCTGCAGAGCTTGGGCAGATAGTGGCGCTTTTGCTCCTCGGTTCCCCACTTGAGGATGGTCAACTCCACCAGCGACATCTGCACCGAGAGCGTGGTGCGTACGCTGGAATCGGCATAGCCCACCTCTTCAAAGACGATGGCCTCGGAGATGTAGTCGAGCTCGGCGCCGCCATAGGTTTCGGGGATGGGCACACCGAGATAGCCCAATTCGCCCATTTCGTAGAGCAGGTCGCGCGGAAAGGCGTGGGCCTTTTCCCACTCACGGGCGTGGGGCAAGATCTTCTCGGCCGCAAACCGCCGCACCGAGTCGCGGATCATCTTCTGTTCTTCGCTCAGGCTGAAATCCATAGAAGTTGCTCCCTTTCATTTTGGCAGGGTTAGAAACGAGCTTATATCACCCCATCCCGCCGCAACGTGGCAATGGTCTCATCGTCGTAGCCGCAGAACTCATGCAAGATGGCGTCGGTCTGCTCACCCAGCAGCGGCGGCGCGCTGCGGATGTGGGCGGGCGTGGCGCTAAGCTTGGGCGCGGGCCCCAGCAGCGGCGTTGGCCCTGCCACCGGATGCTCCACCATTTGCACCATCTGCCGGGCCTGGGCCTGCGGGTCGGCCAGTGCGGTGGGGATGTCGTTGACCGGCCCGCAAGGCACGCCGGCGGCCAACAGCCGTTCAAGCCAGTGCGCGGTGAGCTGCGTACGAAAGCGCGCCTCGAGCAGCGGCAAGAGCGCTCGCCGATGGGCGACGCGCTGCGGGTTGGTGGCGAAGCGGGCATCACTGGCCAATTCAGCCAACCCCAGAACTTCGCATAGCGAACAAAATTGACCATCGTTGCCCACCGCAAGCATGAGATAGCCATCCGCCGTGGGGACGGGCTGGTAGGGCACAATCGACGCGTGGGCGTTGCCGTGGCGCTGGGGCGGCTGGCCCGAAACCAAATAGGCGCTGGCGACGTTGACTAACCAGCTCAGTTGCGTATCAAAGAGCGCGATGTCGATGGATTGGCCCTGGCCGGTCTGTTGCCGGTGGTGAAGGGCAGCTAGCATGGCCACCGCCGCATGCAGCCCGGCAGTGACATCCACCACGGCTACGCCGGCCTTGTACGGCTCGCCAGCCCCGTCTGGCCCATCCGCCGGGCCAGTGATGCTCATGAGGCCGCCTTGGGCCTGGATCACCGTATCATAGCCGGGCCGGTGGCGGTAGGGGCCGGTCTGCCCATAGCCCGTGATGGAGCAGTAGATCAACCGGGGATTTATCTGGCTGAGCGACGCATAGTCGATCCCCATGCGGGCGGCCTGCCCCACGCGGAAGTTCTCGATCACCATGTCGGCGCCGGCCACAAGCGTGCGCAAGATGGCCCGCCCGCGCTCATCTTTCAAGTTGAGCGTGATGCTCTCTTTGTTGCGGTTGGCGGAGAGAAAATAGGCGCTCTCGCCGTGGGCGGTGAACGGGGGGCCCCAACGCCGCGTGTCGTCGCCGCCGCCCGGCTGCTCTACCTTGATCACGCGCGCGCCCAGGTCGCCAAGCAACATGGTGGCGTATGGCCCGGCCAGCACACGCGATAGGTCGATGACAAGGATGTCGGATAACGCGCCGTTCATAGTGCAGAGTTTATCACGATTGTCCTGAATTGGCGGTAATGTTAAGATGAAGATCAAGATTTTTGTGCGCTCGGCTCCCAATCAAGCGACTGCGGGCGTTTTCCCCTATCCGTTGCGGGATTGATCCCTTGCGAACCGTAAGCGTCAATGGAGCCAGTTGAGCAAGTGCGGGTGATATCGCCCGAAAGCTGCAACCATGAAGCGACCATACAAACTGCATCCACTGATCCTGGCGTTGCTCTTGCTGTGGCTGCTGGCCGCGTGCAATGAACAACCGGCGCCCAGCCCTGACGCCGAAGCGACCATCGCCGCGCTTGCAACCGAGAACGCCCGGCTCGCCGCCGAGGTAGCCCCACTCGCCCCTACCCCCACCGCTCAGCCGACGTCGCCGCTGCCGGCAGGCGCAGAAGCCGAGATGCCCGCCCCCCCTGCGCCCGCCGCCGTGAGCGGGCCGCTGCCGGCGTTGCTCGCCGAGGTCGCCCTGGCCGGCCCAGACGAACGCCTCGTTGACCTGCGCATGGACGCGGCGGCCCAGCGTCTCTACATCACCGATTCGGGCGGGCGGCTCCACGTGCTCGACACTCAGGGCTATCAGCCGCTGGCGACGCTGCCCGTGTCGGGCGAGTTGACCCCCGACCCCGCTCATCGCCGGCTCTTTGTCGCCCCCGCTGACCGCTTCTATATGGACGAGCCGGCGATTGCCGTCGTCGACACCGAGAGGTTGGCGGTTGTCATGACCATTCCCGGCTTTACGCATCTCTCATTCGACGCCGCCAACAACCAGCTCTTTGTGGGGCGTCGCCCCTCCTCCCCCTATGCAACCGACCCGCCTCGCATCCAACAATGGGACGGGGAGCGACTCGCCTTGGTGCGCGAGCTGCCCCGCCCCGGCATCCCGCTCTACAACCCCTTGCGCGATGAAGTGATGGCGGTGGCGAGCAGCGTTTTCGTCATCGATGCCGGCGAGGGGCGCGAGCTACGCGACCTCTTCCCCGAGATCTCCGGCCAGGCCTGTCTGGATTGCGTGGGCGGGCAGCGGGTGGATCACGCCTGGCTCTTTGCCGCGCAGAACCTGCTGGCGCTGGATCTGCAGACCATCGCCACCGCCGGCGGGCCTGGCGTTGTGAGGCTACCCCGCTTCTACGACGCGACGACGCTCGAACCGGTGAGCAACCCGGCGGCCATTCCCGTGATCCAGCCCACCTGCGGCAGCAACCGTATGCTCCAGCCGGTGGTGGGGGGGCGCATCTATCGCCATCAGCTCTTCAGCCGTTATGTGGCTTTCAACAACCTCCTGGTCTACGACACAGCCGGCCAACTGCTCCAATGGCGCGATGGGATTGCGCCGCCGTTCGTCAACGGCAACACCGGCCAGGCCTACGCCGCGGGTTGGATTTACGACGTGACGATGCTGCAACCTGTGGGCCGTCTGCCCGCGCGCTTCTGCCTCTTCGAGCATGACGTTGAGCGGGGTCTGCTGTTGGGCGGGCGGGGCAATCTGCTCACCGTGCTGAGCGATCAAGGCGCGCCGCCCGGCGGCCCACCGAACGAGCCGGCGACGTTGCCCGCCCAACCCGTGAACCAGATCATCGTCTCGCCCGCCTATGGCGCGGACCGCACACTCTTTGTGGTGAGCGGCGGAAACGCACTCTATCGCACGATGGACGATGGCGCGTCGTGGGTGCATCTGCGTGACGGGCTGCTGTTGGACGGGCAAGGCGCGGCCACCGTGGCGATCTCGCCCCACTTTGCCGAGGACGCCACCCTTTTTGCCGGTGGGTATGACCGCGAGGCGCTCGGTTTTGGCGTCTTTCGCAGCACCGACCGCGGCGACACGTGGGCGCCCGTCTGGCAGGGGCTGGCCCATCTGCGCATTCACGACCTGATCGTCTCGCCCGAATACGGGGCCGACAGCACGCTCCTGGCCTATGCCCACTATCAGCGCATCGACCCGTGGGAGGCGGGCGTTTCGCTCCACCGCTCGACCGACGGCGGCGCCACGTGGACGCTGGCGCTGACCGCAACCAATGAGATCACGCCGGGGGCGCGGCTGGCGCTGCTCTCGGCTGCGCCTACGCCGCAGTTGCCCGCCCGCATCGGCGTCGATGGGCGCACCCTCGAACGTGGCACCGACGGCGGCCAGCGCTGGGGCGCGGTGGCGCTGGGCCAGGCGGACACGGCCATGCTGCGCGCGGTTCTCCCCGCGCCCGATGGCGGCGCGTATGTGTTGGGCTCGGCCGGGCTGTGGCGGGTTGCAGCGGACGGCGCGCGCGTCGAGGCATGGGAGGACGCGCGGTTGGCCGGGCGCACCTACACCAACACGTTGTGGTCACTCGCGGTGTCGCCGCGGCTGGACGACGGCGGCCACCGGCTCTTTGTGGGCAGCTACGCAGGGGAATTTTGGGCGCTGGACCCCGCCGCGCTGGCGTGGGTTGTCATCGAACTGACGGGCGAGGAACCTGACGGCGCGGCAACATCCACCCCGGCTGCCACACCCATCGTCGCCACGCCGGCGCCCCCCGGCGGCGAGCCGCCCACGGGCCTCTTTGTCCCCGCCAGCGTCTTCAGCGGCGTCTGGCAGAGCAACCGAGACGCGCAACAGGCGTTGGGTTGGGCCACGCATGCCCAGGCCACGCCGGTGAGCGCGGCGGTTCAGCCTTTCGAGCAGGGGTTCATGGTCTGGCGAGAGGACGAGACGCGCATCTATGCGTTCCTCAACGACGGGAGCTGGCTTGTCTTTGAGGACACCTTCCGGGAAGGGGAGGCCGAGTCGGACCCGGCCCTTGTTGCGCCGGCCAACCGGCAGCAGCCCGTGCGTGGCTTTGGCAAAGTCTGGCGCAACGAGCCGGCCCTGCGCGAGCGGATCGGCTGGGCCACCGCCCAGGAGCGCGGCGTCACCATCCAGGCGCAGCCCTTCGAGCGCGGCCAGATGCTCTGGGTCAACGGCGTCGTCTATGCGCTGATCGAGGGGCCGGAGGGCGCGCGGCGCTGGGTGGGGTCGTAGCGCGTCATGAGCGGTGGGTAGCGTGCTCGCCGGTGACTGTACCGGCCAATACTTCACCAAGCCAACTGTTCAGACTTTTGTTTGACAGTTTGGCTCGGACTGCTATAGCGCGGTGCAGTTCGGGCGAGATGCGCACAGTGAATGTGCCTGAGAATGGTCTTTCCGGTTCTTCCCCCCGTTCAGCGCAGAACGCGAGGTAATCTTCGATTGATTCTTCGAATGCCTGCCGTAATTCTTGGACTGTTTCGCCGGCAAATGTGATGACGTCGCGCAGGTTGATCACTTCGCCGTGAAAGAGGTTTGCCTCATCATCGAATTCAACTTTACCGATATAACCCTTGTACTCCATCATGGTTTGATGCCAGCCTCTTGTAAAAAGCGCCGCACTGATTTCACAGCCCCTTTATTTGTTTCTTTATGGGGATGTGGTCGGTGAAACACGGCGCGAACCCCCCGTAGCGCGATGCGCACGCGCGAACCACTTCCTTCAGACAAGTCGGCGCCTAACGCCACTAGCAAGATTTCAATATCACGCCAGGCAATGTCGGCGCGCTCAGGTCGAGCAAAGATGGCTTCGAGCGTTCGACGCTGTCTTGCGTTCATACTTGACATGATATCATCAAATGATACCATGTCAAGTATGATCTGTCTTAAGATTTTGTACGAGACGCGGTGTGAAAAGGGAACTTGCAGCCTTGGTGTGTTATACGAAAAGCGTGTGACGTATCGAGGACGTCAGCGTCATCAATAGAGGCAGCGCACTCTACGGGCGCATCACACGACTGCCATCCCGCGTTTCAAACAGACTCTGAGGAGCGGTGAGCTACGAAGGACGCGCCCCAGCTTCGCACGTCGCCGATCCATCCGCTTCCTCCAGGTGGCCGCCGGCTTCGGCCTGCGCCAGCACGGCCTGGATCGTCGCCACCAGCGCGCGCGCCGAGGCGACATCCAACTCCACGGCCACGCGGGCGCCCACGCCCTGCGCTTCGTTGACAAAGTCGATGTTTAGCGCATGGTCTAGCGCCACGTGGAAGGGATGGTCATACGAGACGTTGGCCTGCCGCACAGGGAACCAGCCGCTGGTTCCTTTGCCGCTTCCTTCGATTTCGATCTGATGGGCGATCATGGTGCACATGGGGTGGGCTCCTGGGGGGATGGACGATGGACGATAGACGATAGACGATGGGGGATGGACGATAGACGATGGACGATAGACGATGGGCGGGCGCGTCAAGCTGCCAGGTGCTTCTCCAAAAAGGCGAAGATCTTCTGCCAGCCGTCAACCGCCTGCGCCTGCCGGTAGGCTGGCCGGTCGTAGTAGAAGAAGCCGTGGCCGGCGTCGGGGTACATATGAAACTCGTATTGCTTGCCGTGTTGTTTGAGCGCCGCTTCGTGTTGGGCCACTTGGGCAGGCGTGGGGCTGCGGTCCTCTTCGCCAAAAAGCCCCAGAATCGGACAACTGAGATCGCGTGTGTAGTCGATTGGCGCTACCGGCTGCTTGGGGGTGAGCTCCTCCTGGCTCATCACCACGCGCCCACCCCAGCAGTCGACGATGGCGGCAAAGCCGGGCGCGCGGCAGGCCGCCAGGTAGGCGTGCCGCCCGCCCGAGCAGGTGCCAAAGATGCCCACCTTGCCGTTGCTGTAGGGCTGCGATTGCAAAAAGTCGAGCGCGCCGGCCAGGTCACCTAGCACCTGCTCATCGGGGACGCCGCCCGCCGCCCGCACCTTGGCCGTCACATCTTCGGGTGCGCCATGGCCGGCGCGGAAATAGAGGTTGGGCGAGAGCGAGGCGTAGCCGTGATGGGCAAACTTGCGCGTCGCCTCGCGATACCATTCATCCCAGCCGGGCATGTGATGCACCAGCACCATGGCCGGGAAGGGGCCAGGCCCCAATGGCCGCGCATAGTAGGCGTTGATCGGTTCGCCGCCGTGGCCGCGCATCATCACCGTCTCGGCGAGCATGCCCTCGTACATGTTGGTTTCGTACATCCCTCATCTCCTTTTCTCTGCGCCCTCTCTCGCGGCCAACTGACCTCTCGTCGCGCACACAAGGGGGGCGTCTCCAGCGCTTGCCAGGAACGAAGCGGTCGATCTGCTAAACCCAGCGCTTGAAATAAAAATCGCTGTTTTCGTCATCGTTCAGCCGCGCCATGATCTCGAACATCCACTCGTCGAGGTGGGCGTCGTGGCGGTCGGCGCGCGGGAAGGGGTTGTCATAGCCGGCAGTGAGCGCCTTGCCCACAAAGTCCAGCCCCATGAGCGCCAGTTCGGGCACGTCCAGCCGGCGGATGCCCTCGCACTGCATGATCCGCTCGTTGAGGTTGGCGACGGTCAGCCCCCCGGGGATCAGTGGCAGCGCCCGTGTGCGCATCATGGGGTAGAAGATGTCGAGCACCTTGCGTTTTGTGCCGTAGGCGGCGCGGGTGTCGGCCTGCAGGATCTCTTTGGGCAGGAAGAGGCTGGTGGAATAGGCGCCGTGCCGGCCATATTCGAACTGCGCCGGGTCACGGCTGGCCTTGTCCAGGCTGCCGCGCCAGTCGGCAAAGGCGCTCACTTCGACCCCAATTCCGTTGGCTTCGAGCACACTCGGGAAGCGCACGGCCATTTCACCCATGACAAACTTGGTGATCTCGATGGCCTTTTCGTCCAGCGGTGTCAATTTCCACTGAAAGAGCCCCTCGGCGTCCACATCTTTGACAAAGACGGGAGGCATGCCCGGCAACAGCCCCGACAGCGCGGCGGCCACGGTGTTGAAGTAGACGACCTGGCCGGCCCTTACCTCTTTGAGCGAGGTGACCAGCTTTTCAAGCGGCGCGCCTTCCAGGGCCATGCCATCGTTGAACCAGCGAAAGCGTTCGCCCAAGCCGGCTGCCTCGGCTCGCGCTTGGAGTGCGGCGCCCATTTCGTAGTTGAGCGAGCGCGAGAGGTCGCGCCCGAGGATGGTCACGCTGGCCGCCTTGCCCACACCGAGCGCGGCCACGGCAAAGGCGCCGCCCAGCCCCGGCCCGGTGGCGCCGGCCAACAGCAGGTGACGCCCTTCGAGCCAGCGCAGGTCATATTGGCCGGCGTCGAGCAGCGGTTTCTGGGCGGCCCAGGTGCGTTCGATGAGCGCCTGGGCCTCGCCGGGGAAAGCGGCAATCTCTTCTTTGGTGGGGCGGCTGAGGGGCGGCGCGCCCTCTTTGATGCGCAGGCCGGGGAACGGTTGCCCAAAGGGGCTGATCATACTCAAAGCCATGGTCTCCTTGTGGAATCGATGATTTTGGGTCTTGAATTTTGGGACACAGCCTATGAATCATGCCTGAGTTCGGTGATTCGCTCCCACCCGCCGCTCTCCCACGAGCGGACCATGGCGGCCTGCACGTTGGCCAGGGCAAGCGCGCTGGCGAAGCTGGGCTCCAACTGGCGGCCTTCGACGATGGAGCGCAGAAAATGGAAGGCCTCGATGCACTTGAGATCTTCGTAGCCCATGCCGATGCCGTCGCCGGGGTTGAAATTGCCGTGAAACGGATAGGCCGGCCCGCCAAGCAGCCTCGTGTAGCCATCGGTCGCCGGGTCGCCATTTGGGGAATACAGTTCCAACTCGTTCATGCGCTCGAAGTTCCACTTGAGCGCGCCCTTGGTCCCGTTGACCTCAAACGACATTTCGCACTTGGGGCCAAAGATGGCCCGGCATGCCTCGAACGAACCCTGGGCGCCGTTGTCGAACTCGACCAATGCGCCTACATAGTCCTCGTTTTCCACCGGGCCCGTAGGGTCGCCAGGTTGGCCCAGCGAAAAGTGAGTACCCTGGCCGGGAATGGGCAGCGGGCGCTCGGTGATAAAGGTATGGCGGTTGCTCACCACCCGGTGGATCGGCCCGCAGAGCATGTGCGCCATGTCGATTACGTGCGACAGGATGTCCCCCAGCACGCCCAACCCGGCGTAATCCGTTTTGAATCGCCAGGTGAGCAGCCCCAACGGGTTGCTGCCGTACATGGCAAAGAAGCGCCCGCGATAGTGGGTCAATCGCCCAAGACGACCTTCTTCGATCAGTTGCCGGGCATACTGCACCATGGGCGCCCAGCGATAGTTAAAGCCGACGAAGGAGACAACACCGGCCTGACGCGCAAGTTTCTCGATCTCGGCGGTCTCTGCCGGCGAACGGCCCACCGGCTTTTCGCAGAAGATATGCTTGCCCGCCGCCGCCGCCGCCCGCACCATCTCCAGGTGCATAAAGTTGGGCGAGGCAATATTGACCGCCTGTACCTCCGGGTGTTCGACCACCTGGCGCCACTCGGTCGTCGCCTCGGCAAAGCCGTGGATCTCCTGCGCCTGACGCGCTCGAGCCTCCACCTCATCTGCGCAGATCACCAGCCGCGGACGAACGCCGCTCTCGTAGAAACGGTCTGGCGCGAGGCGATAGGCGCGGCTATGCACCATACCCATCCACCCCATACCGATGACACCGATGCCGATTGTTTGAGTCATAGGAATTGTGAACTGAGAATTGTGAATTGTGAACTGGGCACTGCGACTGCGCAGCCCAAAATTAACCATTCCCCGTTCACAATTCACAATTCACAATTAAAACTGTCGGCTCCACTCTTGCGGCCAGCGCTCGACCACGACCTTGGTCTGGGTGTAGAACTCGACCCCGTGGTGTGATTGGGCGTGCAGGTCGCCAAAGAAGCTTTCGTTCCAGCCGCTAAAGGGGAAGTAGGCCATGGGCGCGGCGACGCCGATGTTGATGCCGATGTTGCCGGCGTCGGCCTCGTAGCGGAACTTGCGCGCCACCGCGCCGCTGCCGGTAAAGATGCAGGCCATGTTGCCATAGGCGCGATTGTTGACCAGCGCGATCGCCTCTTCCACCGTGTTGGCGTGCATCAAGCTAAGCACCGGGCCAAAGATCTCGGTCTTGGCAAGCTCTCCACCAGGGTTGACCCCATCCAGCAGCGTCGGGAAGACAAAGTAGCCATCCTCATAGCCACCCACTTTGTGATTGCGGCCATCGACCAGCACATTGGCCCCTTCGCGCGCGCCCTGCTCAATCAGCCGCTCGACGCGCGCCTGGCTCTCGGCGGTGATGACCGGCCCCATCTGCACGCCCTCGTCCAGCCCGTAGCCCACCTTGCGGCTGGCGGCCACATCGGCCATGGCCTCGGTAAAGGGGTGCTTCGCCTCGCCTACGGTGATCGCCACCGACGCGGCCAGACAGCGCTGCCCGGCGCAGCCAAAGGCCGAATCCCCCATGATGCGCGTCGTCGTCTCCATATCGGCGTCGGGCATGACCACGACCGGGTTTTTGGCGCCGCCCTGGCACTGGGCGCGCTTGCCGTTGGCCGTGGCCCGGCTGTAGACATACTTGGCCACCGGCGTCGACCCGACGAAGCTGATGGCGCGCACCGTCGGGTGGTCGAGCAGCGCATCCACCGTCTCCTTGCCGCCGTTGACCAGTTGCAGCACCCCGGCGGGGAAGCCGGCCACCTCGATCAGCTCGAATAGCATCTGGCTGGTCATGGGCACCTTTTCGCTCGGCTTGAGGATAAAGCAGTTGCCCGTGGCCACCGCGTAAGGCAGAAACCAGAGCGGGATCATGCCGGGGAAGTTGAAGGGGGTGATGGCGGCCACCACGCCCAGCGGCTGGCGAATCATGTGTTCGTCGATGCCGCTGGCAATGTCCTCGTTGTTGTAGCCCTGCATGAGCACGGGCGCGCCGCACGCCACTTCGACATTTTCGATGCCCCGGCGCATTTCCCCCACACTCTCAGCGAAGATCTTGCCGCATTCGTTGGTGATGGTGCGGGCGATGTCGTCCAGGTTTTCTTCGAGCAGGTTCTTGAGCTTGAAGAGCGGCTGGATGCGGTCACCCACCGGCGTGCGTCGCCAGCCGTGAAAGGCCTTGGCCGCAGCCTGCACCGCCGCATCCACCTCGGCGCCGGGTGACAGGGGCACGTGGGCCTGCACCTGGGCCGTGGCCGGGTTAAGCACATCACCATAGGCCGAGGCGCTGGATGTCTGCCAGCGACCGTTGATAAAATTGAGAAGTTGTCCATTTGTATTCATGGTAGCGTACCCTTTGTCATTCGTCTCTGGTCATTTATTTTCATTTTCACGGAGGGCATTGTACAGGGTCACAGCTCATGCACCACCCACACATTCGGCTCGACATAGAGACCCAGATCCACCGCCCGGTCGATCTGGAGCGGGGCCAACATCTCCGGCGCAATGTAGGCGCCGCTGGCGGGGAACTGCATCCCCGTCCACTCCTCCCACTGGGCCACCGTGCCGCCCAGGCTGACGGCGCGGGGACAGGCTTTGACCACCCGCGCCTTCATGCGGACATGGACTCGCAACCACGGGTCGAAGGGCAGTCCCTCGTCATTGGTCCAGGTGAGATACTCTTCGATGGGGGTGATCGGGTAGCGCGCCTTCAAATTGGGCCGCACCGGCACGATCAGGCGGCCCAGGCCATCCGCTTGCGCCTGATTGCGCAGCAGTTCGAGCAGGGTGCGGCTCAGGTTTTGCCCCCGAGCGTCGGGGCGGATGGTGACGCTCAATGCGCAGGCCATCTTGGGCGGCAACCCGGCTCTGTGGTCGCGCTCGCCCTGGTCCATCACCCAATCCCAGCCTTCATCGGGCAACTCCTGTTCATTCCCATCCCAGGCCAGAGTAAGGCCGTTGGCGGCGGCGATCATGGAGCCATCAGCCGGATCAAAGAGCGCGATCTGGTAGTGCGGCCAGCGTTTGTGGATGCCAAACCAGTCGATGTGGAACGGATGGCCCGGTGGCGACGACCCCTGCGTAATATAGCGCGGCCAGACGGCGTCGATCAAATCTTGGATGGGGTCGGCCAGCGCCAGATCATCGGCGACCGTGCGGATGGCATAAGTACTCACAGAAAATAGCGCTCCTTGGCTCTCATTTCGCCCCACTCTTCGCGGGCAGCGCGCACGCTGTCGGACTCGCTTACCTCTGCCACCGGCACATCCCACCAACTGTGATAGCCGGGCACGCCGAGATAGCGGTCGTTGGGGACATAGATCACGACGGTGTGGTCGATCTGCTTGGCGGTATCGAGCGCAGCTGCCAAATCGTCACGGCTCTCGCACTCGATGACATGTGCGCCCAGGCTGCGGGCGTTCATCGCCAGGTCGACCGGCAGGTCGCGCACATCGTCGCCGGCCTCGTCGCTGGGCAGACCGCCGTTGTTCGGGTAGACATAGCGGGTGCCAAAACCCTGGTCCCCCACCGAGCGGCTGAGCGAGCCGATGCTCTTGAAGCCGCGGTTGTCCATCAGTACGACCGTCAGCTTGTACCCCTCCTGGATTGAGGTGATGATGTCGGCGTTCATCATGAGATAGCTGCCATCGCCCACCAGCACATAGACCTCGCGCTGCGGGTCGGCCATCTTGACGCCCAAGCCACCGGCGATCTCGTAGCCCATGGTGCTGTAACCATACTCCAAGTGGTATTGGCGCGGGTGGCGGGCGCGCCAGAGCTTGTGCAGGTCGCCGGGCAGGCTGCCCGCCGCGGCCACCATCACCGCCGCCGGGTCGCCCTGGTCGTTGACCGCGCCGATCAGTTCGCCCTGGCTGGGCAGCGGCGTGTTGCGGATGGCGTAGATGCGGTCCACCTCGGCCTCCCACTCGTCGTGGAGTTGTTGGGCGCGGTTGCGGTAGCTATCTTCAACCTGGTGGCCGGCCAGCACTGCGCCCAATTCTTCGAGCGTCACCCGGGCGTCACCTACCAGAGGGATGGCGCTGTGCTTGTACGCATCGAATTCGGCCACGTTGATGTTGATAAAACGGACAGCAGGGTCTTGGAACTGGGTCTTGCTTGCCGTGGTGAAATCGCTGTAGCGGGTGCCGATGCCGATTACCAGATCGGCCTCCAATGCCGGGAGATTGGCCGCCGACGTTCCGGTTACGCCCACGGCGCCCAGGCAGAGCGGATGGTCATAGCGCAGGCTGCCCTTGCCCGCCATCGTTTCGCCCACGGGGATGCCGGTCTGTTCGACAAAGGCTTTGAGCGTTTCGGTTGCCTCGCTATATTTTACCCCGCCGCCGGCGACGATAAGCGGCCGTTTGGCCTGGCGGATCCACTCGGCGGCGCGGGCGAGCGCCTGGCTATCCGCCCGGTTGCGCGGGATCTGCCATACTCGCTTTTCAAAGAGCGCCTGCGGGTAGTCATACGCCTCAGCCTGCACATCCTGCGGCAGGCAGAGGGTGACGGCGCCGGTCTCGGCCGGGCTGGTGAGGACGCGCAGCGCTTCGGGCAAGGCGGTGATCAGCTGGTCGGGCCGGTTGATGCGGTCCCAGTAGCGGCTAACCGGGCGGAAACAGTCGTTGACCGACAGATCCTGGCTGTGTTCGGATTCGAGTTGCTGGAGCACCGGGGCCACATTGCGCCGGGCGAAGATGTCGCCGGGCAGGAGCAGCACCGGCAGCCGATTGACCGTGGCCGCAGCCGCACCGGTGATCATGTTCGTCGCACCCGGCCCAATTGACGTAGTGCAGACCAGCGTTTGCAGCCGGTTCTTGTGTTTCGCATAGGCAGCCGCAGTATGGACCATGGCCTGCTCGTTGCGGGTCTGGTAATAGCGAAAATCAGGATACTGGTGCAACGCCTGACCAATACCCGCCACATTGCCATGCCCAAAGATGCCAAAACAACCGGCAAAGAAACGCTGCTCGACTCCGTCGCGGGCGGTGTATTGGTTTTGCAAGAATTGGATGACCGCCTGGGCCATGGTCAGGCGAACGGTTGTGGTGGCGCTCATCGGGTTTCTCCCTCCTCTCACTTTCCACCGAATCTATTTTCAGGTATAATCGGTCTCACGCCAAATGACAAATTGGGGAGCCTCTATGCCCCCGCTCCCCACGCTCTGGTGGTTCAATCTAGCTTGGCCGCCATCTCCAATTCAGTCTGGCTCAATGTGCTGCTAAACTGCGCATCCTGGGCGTCGCGCTCGGAGAGGAATTCGAGTTCGTGGCTCAGCGCATCCAGTTCATCGGCGCCCGACATGAGCCGCACCACCTCTTCGCGGCTGATCTCGCTGCGGGTAAAGGCGCCCAGCGTGCGCCCCCGCTTGAGGATGGTAAACCGATCACCCACAGCGTAAGCGTGGTGCGGATTGTGCGTGATAAAGATCACACCCAGGTTGCGCGCTCGCGCCTGCGCAACATAACGCAACACCGTGCCCGCCTGTTTGACGCCCAGCGCCGCCGTCGGCTCGTCCAGGATCAGCACCTTGGCCCCAAAATAGACCGCCCGGGCAATCGCCACCGATTGTCGCTCGCCACCGGACAGGGTCCCCACCGGCTGTGATGGGTCGCGCACGTCGATGCCCATCTTCATCAGCTCTTCCTTGGCCACCCGGTTGGCGTAGCCAATGTCAAAGCGTTTGAAGGGCCCCCAGCCGCTGGTCGGCTCCGAACCAAGAAAAAAGTTGCGCGCAATGCTCATGAGTGGGATCATGGCCAGGTCTTGATAGACGGTGGCGATGCCACGGTCCAGCGCATCACGTGGGGACGCAAAATGAACCGGCTCGCCGGAGACCAGATATTCCCCCTCGCTTGGGGAGTGTACACCCGAAAGAATCTTGATCAGTGTGGACTTGCCGGCGCCGTTATCACCCAGCAGACACATCACCTCGCCTGCATTGACCGCCACCGACACCCCTTGCAGGGCGATGACGCTGCCAAAATACTTGGAAATGTTGCGCACTTCGAGCAGGGGCGTTGTGCCATGATTTGTTGTCATACTCCCCCAAGAAATCTACCTAACCTGGACAAGCTAGAACTAAAACAGGAACACAGAGCACCCAGAGACTTCCCGGAGACCACAGAGACAACTTTGTGCTCTCTGTGTCTTCTCGGTGTTCTCTGTGTTCCTGCGGTTACCGCCGCGCCTTCTCCGCCGTCTGGCGAATGAAATTGTTGACCAATACGGCAATGATCAACATCGCGCCCAGAAAGACCTGGAACCAGTCAGCGTCCACCCCGGCAAAGACGATGCCCTGCCGCACCATGCCAAAGATGAGCGCCCCAAAGACGGCGCCAATGGCCGACCCGTAGCCGCCTGTGAGCAACGTGCCGCCGATGACGACAGCGATGATGGCGATGAATTCCTGTTGCGTCCCGCGCAGGGTGTCGGCTGATTTTACCACAGTCACCTGGATCGTCGCCACCAGCCAGGCGGCAAAGGCAGTGGTCATGAAGAGGCCGATCTTGAGCCGGTCGACCGGCACGCCCACGTTGCGGGCGGCGTTGGGGTCGCCGCCGGCGCCAAAGATCCAGTTGCCGATCTGCGTGCGCAGCAGCACCC
>JAHDWG010000436.1 GCA_023384495.1 Caldilineaceae bacterium | reverse complement strand
CCCGACCTGATCATCCGCCGGGCCAGAGTGATCGACCCGGCGCAGGAGATTGACCGCATTGCCGACATCGCCGTGCGCAAGGGCAAGATCGCCGGTATTGGCGATTATCCCGCCGCAGAGGGCGCCGAGATCGTGGACGCCAGTGGCTGCATCGCCAGCCCCGGCTGGATCGACCTGCACGCCCATGTCTTCACCGGCGGCAGTGAGAGCGGCGTCCATCCCGACGAGGATGCCGGGGTTGCCACCGGTGTGACGACCGTGGTCGATGCGGGGAGTGCGGGCTTTGACGCGTGGCCGGCCTTCCGCCAAACCGTGCAGGAGGTCGCCACCACGCGCGTGCTGGCTTTTCTGAATGTGTCGACCAGACCGGCGAGCGGCCCCCGCCACGGCGAATGGGGCAACTTTGCCCAGGGCCGCACCATTCCCTTGGCGGAACAGGAAGCCGCGGACGGCTACTGTCTGGGCATCAAGGTGCGGGCCAGCCAGACCCATTGTGGCAACCTGGGGATCACGCCGGTGAAACTGGCCCGCCAGGCCGCCCGGCTCTCCGGCGCCGGATTGATGGTCCATATCGGCAATGCGCCGCCGGTCATCGAAGAGGTTTTGGAACTGCTCGAAGCGGGCGATATTGTGACCCATTGCTGGCACGGCAAATATGGCGGCCTGCTCGGTCGCGACAAAAAGCCGCTGCCCGTCACCCGCGCGGCAGTGGCGCGCGGCGTCAAATTCGATCTGGGTCACGGTTCGGCCAGCTTTGCCTTTGAGACGGCGCGCCATGCGCTGGATGCCGGCCTGCCGCTCCACGCCATCTCCACCGACCTGCACCGCGGTTGTCTGCACGGGCCGGTCTATGACATGGCGACGACGATGGCCAAATGTCTGCACCTCGGCTTCACCTTGCCCGAAGTGGTCCGTCTGAGCACCTGGTCGCCGGCGCAACTCATCCGCCGCGAGGCCACGCTGGGGTCACTGGCGACCGGTCGCGAAGCCGATATTACGGTCTTCAGGCTGGTGGATGGCGAGTTCGACTTCACCGACAGCGAACGCAAAACCGAGCGGGCCAACCAACACCTGGAGGTGCGCTACACCATTCGGGCCGGCCGCATCGTCAAAACCCCCAATCAGAATGCGTGAGGACGATGCGCGACGTTGTGCTGGCGGTCGATGTCGGTTCGACCTGGTGCAAAGCGGCCTATCTGGACCCCGACGGGCGCACAGTTGCCACCGGCAGAGCCTATACACGTGACATTCCTACGCACCGCGAGGCGACCCTGGCGCGCTTCTGGCAGGCCTTCCGCGATGCTGTTCGTGCGGCCAACGCCGGGTTGAGCGGCCGCGCCCGTCCGGCCGCCATTGGCATCTCTACCCGTGCACTCTTTGGTGTCTGCCTGGATCGGGCCGGGGCCGGGTTTCTGCCCACATGGGATGTGACCCTGGATCGGCAAAGCTCACCGGAACTCAGGCAGGCTACGTCCCCTGAGGTGTGGGGTGACAGACACCCCACCGCACACGGCTACGCCATCGGCCAAACCGGGTTGCTGCTCTGGCTCAAACGCGAGCGTCCGGACGAGTGGCGCACCATCTGGCGCGCGGGATCGCTGCACGACTACATTGTCTACCAGATGACGGGCGCGTGGGTGACAGACCCCACAAGCGGCCCCGGCCAGCTCGAATGGCCGGCGGAAATGCTCGCGCTGACTGGCTTGCCGCAGGACCCCTGGCCGCTGATTTTGGAGCCGCACGCTGTCGCCGGCATCTTGACCAAAGCCACCGGCCAGGCCCTGGAACTCCCCGCCGGTATCCCCGTGGTCTGCGGCCTGCATGACGGCGCGGCGGCTAATGCCGGTGTAGGTGCAATCGAAGTAGGAGATGCCTGTTTGACGTTGGGCACCAACTTTGTCTTGCGCGCCGTCAACGGCGCGCCCTTGCCGCTCCCGGCGACGGGCTATGTCGTGGCGCCGGGTCGGTGGGCCTGGGTGAACAATGTGCCCGGTGCATCGACCCAACTCGATATCGTCGCCCAAAGCCTGCTCGGTGATCTGGCTGAGATTGGCGAGCATCACGCCCGGCTGGGCCAACTGGCTGGTGAGGTTGCGCCGAGGGCGACAGGGCTGGCGCTGGACTTGATCAAACCGGGGTATGAGGACGATCTACGACGGGCCGTCGCAGCGGCGCGGCGGGCCGGTTATACCGATGGCGTCATCTATCGCGCCATCCTGGAAGCGGTTGCCCTGGGCGTGCGTGGCCTGCTGCGGCGGGCGCAGGGGCACGGCGCTCGCCCGCAACGCTTTGTCGCCACCGGCGGGAGCGCGCAGAACCTGGCCTTCGTACGCGTGATCGCGGCTGTCCTTGGCGCGCCTATCGAAATTGGCCCCTCGGAGGGCGGCGTGCTGGGCGCGGGAATGGCGGCGGCGGTAGGCGCGGGGTGGTTCGCCGACATGGACGAGGCCATGAGGCACATGAGCAGGCCCGGCCCCATTATTTACCCCGATACGGCTGCGGTGGCAGCCTACCGCGATATCTAAAAATTGTCGACTATCACTGAGGGAAGGATATGGCTCGCCCTGTTAATCGTATGCGCCCCGTTCATTCGGGGGAAATTGTGCGCGAAGACTTTTTGGTCCCGCTGGGGATGAGTGTCAACGCACTGGCCGTTGCCCTCGACGTTCCCGCAACACGCATCCATGAAATTGTCAAAGAAAGACGCTCTGTCACGGCCGATACTGCCCAACGGCTTGCCCGCCATTTTGGCGGCGATGCGGCTTCCTGGCTCGCATTACAGGCCATGTATGACCTGAAGACACTCCCGACACGCGCCGAAATTATGGAGAAAGTTGCGCCTCGGACTTTGCAACCGGCTGCGTGACGGTCAGGGTCTGCGCTAGTTCACGACGGCGTAAGTAGACCGGCGGTTTTCTGACAATGGACGGTAGACGATGGTCCATCGTCCATCGTCCATCGTCCATCGTCGCAATTATGGGCTTACTTGCGCCGTGCGGTACCAGTCCATTACGCGGCTGCGGGGACAAAACGTACGCCGGTGGGGATCACCTCCGTCTCTTCGCCGCGGCGCATGGCTTCGGCGGTGGCCAGGATCGAATGGAAATCATGCCGCGGTTGGTAGCCCAACAGGCGCTTGATCTTGCTCAGGTCAAACTCAAAGTAGTTGGGCGAAGGGATGCGCGCTTCCACGTATGGCAGGCTAAACCGTTCAGCCAGATAGGGGACCAGCTTCCCCCAGTCGAATAGCGCCGCGCCAGCCAGCGTAAATTCCTGACCAACAGCCTCTGCCCGTTCCAATGCCAGGAGCAACCCCTGCACAATGTCGCGCACATCGCAGAATTGCTGGCGATGCGGTCGCCCGTTGGGGTTGCGGCTCAGTAGAAAGCAATCCTCACCCGTCCACTGGGCCTTGATTTCGTCGATCATCGCCTGTTCGGCGGGGTCTGCGCTGGTCTGGGTGCGATAGAGTTCGTAGATCGGGCGGAAGAGAAAAAGCTTCGGGCGTCCGGTTTCGTCCAGAAACTCGCTCGGTTCGATCACCGTCGAGAAGCGGAACGAGGTTGCCGGTACGCCATATTGGTGGTGGTAGGCCATGACCAACTCTTCGCCTACCCACTTGGTCAGGAAATAGGGCATCTGGTGGTAGCGCGCCACCATCGTTTCGGTGATCGGTTGTTCGAAATAGCGCGATTCCTTGCCCAGCAGATGGGGGATACGCTCCTCCAGACGCCAGTAGATCGCCTCGGTGCAGGCGTAGACAAAGCGGTGCAAGTGCGGACAGTGGGCGCGCACTGCCTCCAACAGGTTGATTGTCCCCATGCCGTTGATCTCGAGATATTGGCGGTTGTCAAAGGGGCCGCCAAAGGCCGCCGCCAGGTGATAGATGGCGTCCGCCCCTTGCACCGCGCGCGTGACATCGTCAAAATTGCGCAGGTCACCCACGATGGTTTCCACATTGGCGTAGGCGTCCAGCTTGTGCGCCCGACCGGCATCGCCTGGATAGACAAAACTGCGGATCTCATGTCCTTTGGCCAACAAGTGTCTGGCCAGATTTGCCCCAATGCGGCCCGTGCCGCCGGTGATCAGGATTTTCATGGTTGCCCTCGCCTTGACTTACAGGTTATTCACTCTTAAAATGGAACGTAATCGCGCTTCAAATGGGCATTTTCTATGTGGTACTATGACATTGTCTGGAACCCAGAGCCTGATGGCAATGTGGCGCACATAGCCGCACATTACTTGACGCCCGAAGATGTGGAAGAGGTGTTGTTGAATCCAATAGGACACGATATCAGCCGTTCATCCGGGCGGCCAATTGTCTACGGTTTTACAACGGACGGGCGTTATATCTTGGTTGTCTATGAGAAACTTGACGACCAAACGCTCTATCCGATTACGGCTTACGAGGTTGAACCTTAAAGGGATATCATGCCTGGAAAGATAAAAAAACGGATCTACCGCACCGCAACTCCAGAAGAAAAAGCACAGCACTCGCAAGTTCGCCAACAGATCGACGCTGAGTTGCCGGAGCTAAGACAACGCGCCAGGGAAAAGCTGGCTGCAATCGTACACCTGGGCGTGGAACTTCCACACATCATCGATTTACTCAAAGCCGAGCGCATCAAACAAGGGCTAACACTCGCTCAATTAAAGGAGGCTACGGGCATTGAGGGAGCGAACCTGGTCAGACTAGAGAATCATGAGGATGCCAATCCTACGATCAATACGCTCACCCGTTATGCCGATGCTGTTGGCAAAAAGGTCCTGGTCGTTCTTGCCGATGCGGAGGATTAGTCTGAGTAATCATCGACAGTATCTTTCACCTGCCAACCCTCACAGATGGATGATCTTCCGAATCGCTGCGGCGGTGTCCTCAAACGAGGCGACGCCCGGCGGCACCTCGCTGATCATTGGGCCGTCGTAGCCGATGGCGCCCAATTCGCGGTTCATGGCGGCATAGTCCACTTCTCCTTCCAAGAGGGGAGGCCAGCCGCCGTTCAACGCCCGGCCGCGCCAGTCCTTCAAATGAACCATCTTGATATGCCGGCCCACGATGCGCACCCAATGGTGGGGATATTGGAAGACCGCCATATTGCCGGGGTCGAAGTAGAAGCCAACATAGGGGCTACCCACCTCATCGAGAAAATGTTTCATCTCCAGCGGGCTAAAGAGGAAGCCGTTCCAGACAAATTCCACCGCCAGGGTGACCTTGAGTTGTTCGGCAGTGGCGGCCAACTCTTGCAGCGCCCGCACCCCGTTGCGATAGGCGTCATCGTAATAGAGGTCAGGTCGCAGCGACCCCAGCGTGTGCAACGTACAGTGGATGCCCATCTCTGCCGCCGCCCGCAGACCGATTTCAGTTTCGCGGATGCTGGTCTGCTGGGGGGCGCCGCTGTCGAGCAGATTGCCCGTGCAGTGGCTGTGCGTCATGGAAACCAGCGCCAACTGGTTGGCGGCCGCGCTTTCGGCGATCCGCGTCAGTTGCTCCGGCGTGCTCTGCGGGGTCAGGTCGCCCTGTTGCTTCATGCAAATTTCCGCCACTTCGTAACCGGCCTGGGCCGCCTGCCGAAAGAAATCATCCAGCGGTAGCTCACCTGCAATCAACTGACTGATACCTATTTGCATCGCTGAGTCTCCTCATTCATAGCAAAGCGTAACACAGAGAGCGCCGAGAAGCCACGGAGCACACCGAGAAATCCTGAGCACACCGTCGTCCTCCGCGTCCTCTGTGGCCCCTCTGTGTTCCTGCTGTACCTGCATACGGTACGCTTCAGTAAATCAAAGCTCTGTTGTCAGCCGATGGATCTCGCTTTCCCCTCACGTGCCGCTTCCAGCACGGCCTCGGCCACGGCCACGGCTTTGATGGCCTCGGCGCCGGGTGATTGGCAGGTGGCTTCGCCGCGCACACAGGCCAGAAAGTGTTCGGCCTGGAGGGTGTACATATCGGGCTGTTTCGGGGTCTTGATCAGCGTTTGCGCACCGGCCCGGTCGGTGAAGCAGCAATATTGATAGCGCCCTTGTTCTTCAGCGGGTACGCTCATGCCACCGGCGCCAAACTGGATAAACCCCTCCGGCCCGATGATGTCGTGCAAGGTGGTTCCTCTGGCCACCCAACTCCACGAGAGTAACAGTTGGTGGCCGGTGCGATAGCGAATAATCGTCGAACCGGTGTCGATCGCAC
>JAHDWG010000435.1 GCA_023384495.1 Caldilineaceae bacterium | reverse complement strand
GGGTCGCCGCCGGCGCCAAAGATCCAGTTGCCGATCTGCGTGCGCAGCAGCACCCAGGTGGCCAGCGCGGCCACTGCAATCCACCACAGGATTGAAATCGCAAAGTTCGCCCCGCCGATAGGAATCGTAACCCCAAAGATTGCGTGCATCACCTCGTAGCCAGGCGCCCGATCAAGGCTGCCGATCTGCGTACGCCCGGTCATGGCGCGGGTAAAGGCGATCGTCAACCCGCGGATGATAAAGAGACTCCCAAGGGTGATGATAAACGATGGCAGTCGCGTGCGCGTGACCATGTAGCCGTTGATAAAGCCAACTGCCAGCGCCGCCGCCAATGAGATCAGCGCACCAATATAAAGTGGAATGCCGTTGACGGTGGCCAGTACGGCCATGACCACCCCGGTGAAGCCGATCATCGACCCAACCGAGAGGTCAAACTCCCCCCCAATCATCAACAGCGCCACCGCCACAGCTAGGATGCCAATGTACGACGCCACCTCCAGATAGCTGGCCGTTCCGCGCAGGCTCAGAAAGCCAACCGGCGCCACAAGCGCAAAATAGAGCCAGACCAGGACCGTCCCCGCCACGGCGCCCAGTTCCGGCCGGGTCAGTAACCGTTTGAGGGGCCCCGCCTCGACCATGCGCTCATCACGCTGCTCTGGGACCGTTGTGGTTGCCATAGCACGCACTCTCCCCTAATTTGGACAAAGCCGAACCCAAAGCAGTCCACAGAGAACACAAAGGAGACGCAGAGAGCACAGAGGTTCTTCTCCGTGTGCTTCGTGAACTCTCTGTGCTCTCTGTGAACCGCTTTTCAACCTACCGCGTGCCGGCCGCGCTCAGGTCGATGACGCGGGCCGCTGTGTCCGCAACCACAAAGCCGGGGCCGGTCATGATTACGTCGTTGGCGACGGTGTTGAGGTTCTCAGTGTAGAGCGTCAGGAGCACGACCGGGAGATAGCCCTGGAGATATTGCTGCTGGTCGATGGCGAAGAGCATATTGCCGTCGCGCACGGCCTCCAATACTTCGGGCGAGAGGTCAAAGGTGCCGAGCAGAATCTCACCTAGATGGCCCGAATCCTCCAGGGCAGCCAATGCCGGGGCCGCGCCGGTCGGCCCCAGGGTGAGGATGCTGTCCACATCGGGGTTGGCGGTCAGTGCGGCGGCGATACGCTGTTGCGCGTCCACCGGGTCGGCCAGTTCGACCGCCAATACCTTCACCGTAGCGCCGGCTGCGGTCATGGCGTCGGTGAAGCCCTGGCAACGCAGGTCGAGCGCCACGTTGCCTACCTCCTGATTGACACAGATGGCATTGGTAGCGCCGGCTGCGGCCATGCGCTCGCCGCCGCCAAAGCCCGCCTCATACTCGGTCTGGCCGACGTGGTTGAGCACGCCCAGTTCTTTTGCCACATCGCTGCCCGAATTCATGGAGATGACGGGGATGCCGGCTGCTACCGCGGCGCGGATCGAATCGCCCAACGCGTCCGGGTCGGGGATCGAGACGACAAGCCCATCGGGATTCGAGGCGACGGCGGCGTCGATCAGCTGGCGCATGGCGACCATGTCAAAGGCGCCCGGCGCCTGATATTCGACCGTTACCCCCATATCACGCGCGGCGGCGTCGACCCCATTCTTGACCACGCTCCAAAACGGGTCCGACGCCTGGCCGTGGCTGACCACGACGATGCGGACATCACGCGTCGCCTGCGTCGCTGGGGCGGCTTCGGGCGCTGTTTCCACCGGCGCCGGCGCCGGCCCCATACACGCCACGATGATCATGCCCAGCACCATCGATGCCACCAGACCCAGCGCATACCACTTCGGTGTTCGGTACATAATAGGTTTCTCCTGTGTGAACTGAACTTGCATGAACGGTATGGTAAAGGTAAACCGGTAAGCAGATTTACGGCCGGCGGCAGTCGCCTGTCAAGTCACTCCGCAGCCACCCAACGGGCGAGGTTTTGGATCAACTGCCCGGCCTGCTCTGGGGCGAGCCAGGTCATAGAAAACGCGGAGATTTGCAGCCGGCCACCCCCATCGGGGTCGGCGATTGTCAGCAGGGCGGGTGCGCCCGCATCGTCACTCGTTGGGCCACGGCGCAGCGCTACCTGTACGGGCAGTTCCCATACGTCGGTGGTCAGGGGTATGGCCAGGGGCAGATCGGCGGGGAGCGTGATTGCGGCTGCGGGCAGCCCTTCGACCAGGGACCCGGCGCCGGCCTCTACCACCAAGTCGCGCAGGGTGGACGCCTCATCTTCGGCGGTGCTCCACAGCGGATCCAGGCTGCTGAGGGTAACCGCGCCGCCGAGGTTTAGATATTCGGAGAGAGGCGCCAGTTCCTGTTCGGTCAGGCTCCCCCCTGCATAACCGGCGTTGCTCCAGATCACCCACGAATAGTGCTCTAGATCGCCCAGCGAAGGAGCCCCATCGCCAGCGGTTGTCCAGAGGTCGGGTCGATGCCCAGCTGCCAGCAGCGCCTGCAAATAGAGGTCGGCCTCGCCCCCCTCATCCTCCGCCGCATCCTGGTTGTCATCGACAAGCAGAATGGTGAGGGCGCCCCCATCACGCGGGCTGGACGAGGGTGCGTCCGTTTTGGGGCTGTCTGACTTTGTGGTTGCCGCGCTCTCGTGCTTGGTTGGCGCCGCCGCCAGTGGACAGAAGGTGACGCTGCTGCCGGTTATACAGTCAGTCAGGTCGTTGTTGAGCAGCCGAGTCACGCCGGCGGTCAGCCCCTTGGCGTCGTTGGCCAGCACCGCCAAAATCAGCCGCGTATCCGCTTCAGCCCGCTGCTGAATGATGGTGACTGTCTGGTCGGCCAACAACTGTAGGCCTGTTTCCGTCTCAAGAATCAGACGGATGGTGGGTGTGGCCGGGGTCGTGGGCGACATAACGGCGCCGGCGCTCACTTCAGCGGTTATCACATCGGTTGCCGTCAGCGCCGTGGTTGCCGTGAGCAACGGCGTGGCGGATGGCGCCGCCGCCGGTGCGGTTACTTCCTCGCGAAGGCCAAGACCCGCCTCTGTGAAGAGCGTCGAACCGGCCGTGCTCTGATAGTCAGCCAGGTAGATCAGGTCGACGCCGGGGTCCAACAAGCTCGTATCGGTAAGGGCGTTGGCGTGCGTCAGTTGGAGCGAGCGGGTGGCGCCTTCCAGCCGTTTCTGCAACTGGGCGCCAAGCAAAAGCAGATCGCCACCAATCGCATCCTGGCTCTCATAGGCCAGTGCCGCCGACTTGCCGAGATAGTGGGGGAAGTCGGCCACCAGGTTGATGCGCTGGCCGTCGGCAAGAAAGCCGGCCACCAGTTCAACCATCAGCCGATTGTCGTGGCGCTGGACATGAGGTTCGCTCAGCACATCCAGATCGCTCAGCGCCATCACCCGCCCGGCGGCGCCGCGCGCAGCACTGCCCGCAACGGCAACCGTAGTGAAGCCGGTGACGCCGGCGCGCAGGCTGCTGAGCGTGGTGGGCGCGCTCTGCGCCAAAGGCATGACAGAGCCGCTGATGCTACGCCCACCGTAAAACGCAATTCGTGCGCCGTCGAGCGAGGCGGCCTGCCCCAGAAACCCACCCTGGAAAAAGTGGGTATAGTTGGCGTCATTCGTCTCTGTGTCGTAGAGATAGTCATCGTTGAAGACGACGCCAAATGGCTCGGCCACCACATTGGTCACCGCGGCAAAATCACCAAAGCGGTCGGGGTCGCTGATGAGCAACAGCCGACCGCCATCGGCCACAAAACGTTCGGCCAGCTCGATCTCCTGTGGCGACCAGAGAAAGAAGGGGCTGATCACGATGAGCGCGCTGGCGTCGGCCAGCTCTTTTGCCAGCTCGGCGGACTGGTCGGGGAAATCCAGATAGGCTTCCACCTTCATCGCGTCCACCTTGGAGAGCCACAGGCGAAGGCCCACGCCGCGGGCGGCGAGCGCATTGGCCAGCGGTTGCAACGCCACCGGGCTGACATCGTTGAAGTGGGCCAGATCCACCACGACTGGGCCTGCGCCCAATGCCGAATCGACCCGCCCCGAAGACGCCGCCAACGGCGCGGGCAGCGGCGTCGGCTCAGGCGTTGCGGCCAATGCCTCCTGTGGGCCGTTGGTGGGTGGCTGGTAGCTACGGCCAGGATAATCGAGCACGCCAATGCGATAGGCCGTCGGCGCCGCCAATAATACAAGCCCGAGCATGACGATAACAATGCGACCAAAGATATTCATAAGACAGGTTGCTCACTCTTCAACGCGGCTCAACGGTTGGCGGGGCGCCTGGAATGGCGCAGGGGCGGATGTGCGCAGGCTGAGCAGATGCGCTTCGAGCGCGGTCTGTCGCTGTGCAGGCGTCAGTGAGATGCGGCTGTCGAGAAAAAAGGCGGCGTCGGCGGGCGCACTGGCCAGCCGGCGGCTGATTTCCCCGGCGTGGTTGACTACTGAATCATCCAGCGGCTCAAATGCGAATGCAAAGCCAAAATAGTCATAGAGATCTTCGGTTGTATAGTCCGCAAGATCGGCCAGCTCGGCGGCGGCGCTGATGGCGTCGCTCAGGCTGCCGATGGCGTCGATATAGCCAATGCCCAGCGCTTCGCTGCCCACATAGATGCGCCCCTCGGCCACCGTGGCGGCGTCCACCTTGAGCGGGTTGAGCGTTGCCTGGCTGCGTTGCGCGACCACGTTGCGCACAAATGCCTCCTTGAGCAGATCGAGCTGGCGGATCTGGTCAAAGCGGCTGCCGCCTGCGAGCTTGTAGGGGCCGCTGCTCAGCTCGGGCGGGAAGATCTGCGGGTCGAACGGGCGCGGGCCGCGCACACCCACATTACCCACGAAGCTGCTGGGCGCGGCATAGATGCGATTGGCGGCGACGGCCATATAGTAGCCTCCACTTGCCGCGATGCCGTCGATCACCACAACGAGCGGTTTTGTTTGTCGCAATTGAAGCAGGCTATAGAACGCCTTTTCATTGCTGGTGGCGAGCCCCCCGGGGCTGTCGATCTCCAGCACCACCGCCGCGATGCGGTCGTCGTTGCGGGCAGCCTCGACCGCCTGAACGAGCGGCGCCACCGTGTCAGTCCAGATGATGTCGCCAAAGCGGATCACGCCCACGATCGGTTTGGGGGCCGCGATCTCGGCGATGAGCAGCCCAAGCCCCGCGCAGGCCAGCAGGAAGATCAGCGCCCCCCACCCGCCCCGCGATGGGCGTTGGGGTTTCGCTTGTAGATCAAATTCTTGAGTGGACATGTGCGGACCCTATGTTCAAAACCCACCCCGCGAATCGACAAACGCCATCACCTCGTCGTAGGTGGGCATGAAGTTGGCGCAGCCATGTTTGGTCACCACAATCGCGCCGCACGCATTGCCCAGCCGGGCCGCCTTGCGCCACCCCCAGCCGTGGATGTGGCCGTAGAGAAAACCGGCGCCAAACGCATCGCCCGCGCCGAGGATGTTGTAGATCTCCACCGGGTAGCCCGGCGCATCGATCACCTCGCCGCCTTTGAGGTGAACCCGCGCGCCCTCGGCGCCCACTTTTTCGACCACAGCCTTGGGGCCGAGGGCCAGCAGCGTGCGGATCGCCTCTTCCACATTGCCGCTGACCTTGGTGTCAGAGACCTGCGAATGGGTCAGCCGCATCTGGTTTGGGTCGGTGAGCATGGAGGCGTTGATCTCATCCTCGGTGCCGATGACAATGTCCACCAGGGGCAACACCGACCGCACCACCACGCCAAAGGCGCGCGGGTCGTGCCACTGGTCGGGGCGGAAGTCCACATCGAAGACGACCTCGGCGCCGGCCTGGCGGGCGAGCTGGGCGGCGAACATGGTGGCGCTGCGGCTGGGTTCCTTGCTCAGGTTGGTGCCGGCAAACTGGAAGACTTGGCTCTGCGCGATGGGCGAGGCCAGCACATCGTCGATGCTCAGCTCGATGTCGGCGCAATTGTCCCGGTAGTAGACCAGCGGGAACTTGTCCGGCGGCTCGATGCCCAGCACCACTGCGCTGCTGCGGCGGCCCGGTTTGCGAACAATGTATTGGGTGTCCACCCCTTCGTTATTGAGGAAGTGAAGGATGAAATCGCCCACCGGATCGTTGCCAAGCCCAGTGAGCAGCGCCGTCTTGAGCCCCAGGCGGCGCCCGCCCACGCTGATGTTGGTGGGCGACCCACCGACATAGGCGGCGAAGCTGGTGATGTTGACAAAGGGCGCGCCCACATCGTTGCTGT
>JAHDWG010000434.1 GCA_023384495.1 Caldilineaceae bacterium | reverse complement strand
TAACTGTGTCAGAAAAGGCGAACCGTTCTTCAGGCAGACCACTTTTCCCTGCGGGCGCGCGCCGTACGCTGGCCCCCACGGCCAGAGGTGACTCTGTATCGGCTGAAGATGGCGGATCGGTGGACGCGTCTTCCAGGCTCAGGCTCTCGATCTGATGAATATAGCGGGTCAGGCGTGACGCCTCAGCCGGGGCGCGCTCTGTCCCCACCGTCTTTAGAAAATGTTCCAAACCGGCCACGGCGTGGTTCAGCAACGTGAGTAATTCAGGCGTTGGCTGCTTCTGCTGATTCTTCCAGGTGGCGAAGACACTTTCCAACGTATGGCATAGCGCCTGAATCTCCGTCTGATTGACGATCCAGGCTGCCCCTTTCAGGCTATGCGCCTCGCGAAAGATCGCTTCGACGACCGGCCCCTGCTGCGCTCGCTCCGAAATGGCGGACAATTCGTGGAGACCGGCGGCCATGGCGCGGATATGCTCTGCTGCTTCACTCTTGAAGATTGCCACCAGCGGTTTGAGAAGGTGGGCCTCCTTACTGGTCATGACCGCGCCCTCACTACACGTTGAAGTGTTCGATTAGCTGTTTCAATTTTTGGCCCAATTCATATAAGCTCTGCGCATTGGCTTCAACCTGTTTTGTGCTCGTGACATTTTTTGCGCTTGTCACTTTGATGCCCTCGATTGCCTGATTCATCTGCTCAATGCCCAGCAACTGTTGTTCGGTCGAAGTCGTAATCTGTATGGCGGCCTGGGCTGCTTCTGTAATGCTGTGTGTAAGGGTGCGAATCGCCTCGCTGGCTTCAGTCGACTGGCGCACACCGGCCTCCACGGCCTTACTCCCCTGCTCCGTCGCCATCACCGCGGCGCTCGTCGCCTTCTGGGTATCGCCCAGAATATTTCGCACCTGAATGGCCGCCTGCTTCGACTGCTCGGCCAGGTTTCTCACTTCTTGGGCAACCACTGCAAAGCCACGCCCGCTTTCGCCGGCCTTGGCGGCCTCGATAGCTGCGTTGACCGCCAGCAGATTGGATTGCTCGGCCAGATCCGACACGGTGGTGATGATCTCACCAATGGCAAAGCTCTGTTCGCTCAACCGCACAATGGTCTCGGCTATCGAATCCATCTGCTCCTTGATTCGGTTCATCCCCAGGATTGTCCCATCAACCGCCTGCTTACCCGAGTGCGATACTTGCACCGAGCGCTGGGCGGTGTCAGAAACAAACTTGGCATTGTGATTGACCGTCTGGGCCGTCTGTTTGACCCCGTCCACAATCACGGTAACGGCGCCGGATGCCGTGGCCGTTGCATCCGCATTGGCGACCACCTGCGCGGTGGCCGCAAGGATCTCGCTGGTCGAAGAGGCCATGATGATCACACCCTCGCGAATCTCCCGCGTCACCTCGCGGAGCGACTCGACCATGCGGCGGAATGTTCGTGTCAGCGCGCCCACCTCGTCGGTGCGTTCGTGAGTTGCAATATGGACAGTCAGATCGCCGGCAGCCACCCGATTGGCCGCATCCGAAATGGTTGTCAGCGGTATGGTGATAATGCGGTCGATAAACAGCGCCACGCCCAATCCGGTAACTACGGCAATCATACCAAAAAACAGAAAGATTTGAAGGGCGCGATTGGTTGCACGTTCGGCAGCAAGTTCGGCATCGTCGGCATTTCTGAGCGCCCCGTCCACTAATCTACCGGCTATCGCCTGCATTTCGGCATGACGTTCTGCTTGCCCATCCAACATCAACATTGCGGCTTCATCCATGTTACCGGCGCGCACAAGGGGAAGCACATCGGTCTCCCAGGCCTCGTCAAAACTGTTACGAACAGTAACAAACTCCTGAAGGGCGCTGTAAAGCGACGGGGTGTCCTCCGTCTGCTGTTGCAACACGCGCAGCAACGCATCATTTCGTCGCTGCGTTTCTTCAATCTGCTGTCGGGTTCGTTCAAATATGACCGGGTCGGTTGCCAGGAGCAAGGTCAGCATATCGGCAACAATTGCGGCTTGATTATGACGCAACTCTTTCAAATTTATGACCGTAACAAACCCTTCGTTATGTAAGCTCTGTTTATTGGCTTGGATCGATTGATAGCCCAGGTAGGCCGCAATGTTTGCTCCTAAAAGATAGGCGAGCATCAGCCCGAAACCCAAAAAGAGTTTTGTACGGGTGGAACGATTGAGCAACCAACTCATTCTTCATCCTCTCTGCTATATGCTGAAAAGACGGCGACCAACCATACATAATACAGATCATTGAATTGTATTGTTTGAATAGCAATTTGAATAGCGCTACGTAACCGAGAAGGTAACGCGAACAAGCAGCAGACCCGCTCACCCCACGTCATCCCTCTACTTCTTCCTGGACTAGCAGTTGTCGACTTGACAATAATTCTTCCGTGTTGAGAATCAGGACGCCCTGTTCTGTAACGCCACGCAGGAACTCACGACCATTGTCGGCCAGCGCATCCGGTGGCGGGCGCAACCTGGCAGGCGCGACGGAACGCACACCAACCACTGCGTCCGCGACGAGGCCAAAGGTCATACGCTCATTGCGAAGAATGAGTACGTAATTTGGGTTGAGCGGCTTTGGTTCTGGCAGAGCAAAGAGAGGCTGAAGATTGACAACCGACAATATCTGTCCGCGAACATTGATAATGCCCAAGATGAAGGGGGGCGTACAGGGCACCGGCGTATACTCCTTTAGTGGGTGAACTTGGCTGATATAGTGAGATTCAACACCATATCGTTGTTGTGAGAGAAAAAATTCGATCACTTCCAGTTGCATAGCGACTGCTTCTTCCGACGCCGCTTTCTATATCGCGCTGACTGTAACGTATTCGTAACTTACAATATCTTAACATGTTGCGTAAACACACACATCCGTCATATGACGTATTTTATCTACTTTATATCGCACTGGGCTCCAGCAATCAAGCCTGGACCACCGCGCAAAAACAGTCAGGGTACGCCTAGCGCAGCATGGGGCTGGCCGGGCGTACCCTGACGTCAGATTATGGATTATGACAGATATAGGCCTTATGGGCAACAGCGACTGCAATACGAACCGGTGGATGGGCGGCATCCTCCCTGGATTGATGTCTATCTATGTGCCTATGTGCCGGCGCGCCAGGCTTTGGCCCCGCCCGCCAAAGTCATCGGCTGCGCGTCGCCGGCTGCCGGTGATGCCTTTGCCCCATAGCCCTCTTGGGCGTTGCCACCAGCCTGTCTGTCATATCTGCTTGGACGCATAATAGAATCGGCCCGCTTCGCCGAGACACAGGCTGCATACAGTAGCACCATGGCCAGCGTAGAAATAGAGAGATACCCAACCAACAATATCCATCCCAGTGACATGAGCTTGCTTCCTTTCAATCCCATCTTATACCGAATCCCTCTGTTCACTTCAGATATACACCGTCGTTTCACTCTGGAGCATACATATAGTGAACAACCGGATTTCGTATTGCTGCATCACCCTGCGTGCATCACTTTTTATGCCGCTCCGAATCACGCTGCAACCCACCTTACAGACCGGCATTACTGATTGAAAGGATTATAGCAAGAAATTGCGGACCTCACATCGGTTATAAGATGGGTCCGCGACTGTACAATATGAGTGGCTGATACCTATCTCAGCCCCTAGTCACGCCTACAACAAATGTTAACGACAGTGCTACCGATAACGTTGCGCCGCCCTCTCCCCGTTCCCTGGCGTCGGACCGAGGCCATCGGCGCGCTATCTCGAGGGCTTGCATCCTCATGTGTTCGGCGAGCGAACTGAGGTGGTTCCTAATCAGAGCATACGTTAGGAAGTGCAACAAAGATATGATGCCGGCTTAACATCCTACCGATGTGCCCGCAGCGAAAGTCTGATACACTGCTATCCATGCAGCGCCTTTGCGGCAATCAGACGGGAGTAATCAGAACTCATCCCAACCACGATTCTGGATCGAACACAAACCCCGTCCGTAAGGTGGGATTGCAGCCTGATTCGGAAATCACCAAGGATATCACTCACATGACCCACTACATCTATCTGCATGCCTGTTCACGCTTTTCATGGTCGCGCAAAGCGGCTCAGGGAGCGCTCCCTGAGCTTACCCGCATGTTGGCGATTACCCTGCTGTTGGCCACCGCCGTGCTGATCGCCTGGCGCACGTTGTAAGCGAACGTTCCACACCCCGGGCTGACTCACCATGCGTTCGCATCATCCCTGCAGCATCGCCCGTCGCCGGGGTGATTCTCTTCCCCACCGTCCCCACCAAGAATGCACTCCTCACAAGTAACGTCTCGGCTTTGGAGCTAGACGTGTACGTCATTCTTCGCGCCCGATCACCAATTGTATGAGCCTCTTCCTCTCCGAGTGGCGTCCTGATTGCTCCACCAGCGACCAATCATAAGCTCTGCCAATAGCTGATCTCAATCAATTCGCCAACCCCTATACTCTACACTGCGGTTGCTTTGAAAACGCAAATGACAGTTGGCCGAGTAAGCAAAAAGCTCGCGTTTTCAAACAGAGCAAGGTGTAACGCAAACAATAGTGGTCTATCCGCCCATTCTGCGCCAATCTGAGCAGCCGAGCCATTGCTCGGCGCCCCCAGCGCTCGACGGATAGACGCTCAGCGCAATGTATAGCGCCCGCAGGGTCATCGGTTGTTCCCCGTAAGGGGGATGAAGGGCATCTGTCGGCGTGTTCTTCTCATTCAAACGTATCATGTGACAAACATATCTTGCGCTATGCCCAGAGTGCTCACGGCCGGGCACATGCTAGTCCAGGCTTGCGCAAGGCCTAAGATAATCGGAGGTTGGCGCGATGACAGCCACACGTAGCTATCCCGTTTTGCTTGCGAAGCGCACACAGTTGTGCATCGCTCTCTTTCTCTGCCTGGTACAACTGTTGTCCGGTTCGCCCCCGCTTTCTGCGGCGGATTTGTCCCCCGCCCCCCCCTCGGCGCCCAACCCGTCCAACCCGGATTCGGCGCATGCAAGTCAGGCGCGCGCGGGGCTACAGGTCAACCCGAGCAACCGCGAGGAATCAATCAACTTTTATCTCAATTACTACGTTTCCACCCAAGATATTCCCCCAGACTGGAATGGCAACCATGACGCCTGCCTGGCCGGCGACACCACACCCGGTTTTCGCGCAGCCGTGCTCCAGCGGATCAATTACTTTCGCGCCATGGCTGGCGTCCCGGCGGACGTGACGTTTCGCGACGACTATAATCGCAAGGCGCAGGCCGCCGCGCTCATGATGAGCGCGAACAACGCGCTTGACCACGGCCCCCCTCGCCAGTGGCGTTGTTACACCGACGACGGCCATGACGGCGCGCGCCATTCCAACCTCTTTCTTGGCGTGCGCTCACCCGATGCGGTCGACGGGTATATCGAAGACCCAGGCGGTGGCAATCATGTGGTCGGCCACCGGCGCTGGATTTTCTTCCCACAAACGCGCGCGATGGGCACGGGCGACATTCCCCAAACAGCGGGCTATGCGGCCGCCAATGCGCTGTGGGTGATTGACAGCGAACACTATTTTGATGAACGACCAGCCACGCGCGATGGTTTCGTCGCCTGGCCGCCACCCGGCTTTGTGCCCAATCACCTCATCTTTGACCGCTGGTCGATCTCCTACCCAGGCGCCGAGTTCCAAGACGCCGCCGTGACGATGCTCGTCAACGGGCAGCCCGTGACGGTTCAGGTGTTGCCGGGAGAGCGGGGCTACGGCGAAAATACCCTAGTCTGGGAACCGCCGCGGGCCGTGTTGGCCGCCAACCGGACAGCCGAGAGCACGTTCGCCGTGAGCATCACCAACGTGCGCGTCGATGGGCAAGCCAGAAGTTTTGACTATGCCATCACAGCCTATCAGCCCCCCGATTTCGACCAGGCCAATCTGACCAATCGGCTCTACATCCCGCTGGTGCGCCGCTAGGTTGCGGCCACCGAACGTGGCGTGTGCGCCCGCCGGCCTTGTGCATCGTACACCTGCGCCAATCGGCGAAACTGCTGTGCTCGCCCTGGCAAAATGTGTAGGACGGGCCTTTCGGTGGATGGGCAAAACAACTTTTGACGTACATGCACTTATACCGACGACTATCTATCGCCTGATCTACCGGCTTAAACAGAGACTATTCTGGAGGCTGTTACCGCATAACAGAATCCGGCTTACAATGAGATTACGAGAGCGACAGCTCCGAAGGCAAATG
>JAHDWG010000433.1 GCA_023384495.1 Caldilineaceae bacterium | reverse complement strand
CATCGCCGTCATAAGCTGGCTGCTTGATACTTTTTTACCGGAAACTAGAGTTATACGTAAATCACGGACAATTGTAAATAAAAAGCAAGGAGGCTGCGCTCAATAGCGCAGCCTCCTTACCCTGTGATTTCCCTTATTACAGTGCTGAAGATCGCTCACTCCTTTTGCCATATCGCATTTGAAAGATAGACCAGGAGCGCCAACCAAATCAAGCTGAACCCAAAAAGACGATGCCCAGTCAGCGATTCGTGGAAGAGAAAGACGCCAATAAAGAACTGGAATGAAGGGGTCAGATATTGCAGAATTCCTGACGTGGCAAGTGGGAGTTGGCGAACACCTGCCGTATAGAGCAGCAGAAGGATGGCCGTAAGCACCCCCACGCCGCCCAATTCGAGGCCCGTAATCAGATCACTGTCACTGACGCTACCCCGTCCACTTCCCCCAAGATAGCCCAAATAGATTACTGCAGGGATGGTCAGCACCATCATTTCCAGCGCCAGTCCCGAAATCACATCTAAGGATGTTACTTTTTTTAGGATTGCATAGCCAGCGAAGGCAATTGCCAAGATCAAGCCAATCCAGGGGATAGCCCCCACGCTCAACGAAATATAGATTACGCCACCAGCAGCGATAATAATTGCTATCTTTTGTCGAGCCTCCAACTTCTCCTTAAGGAAGATTGCGCCAAATAGCATACTGACCAATGGCGCAATAAAGTAACCCAGGCTGCTCTCAACAATCGAATTGGTGCTGACAGCCCAGATATAGAGAAGCCAGTTGATGCCGATCAGGGCGGAAGAGGCGCCGAGCACGGCCAACGTCTTCGGGCAGCGCAGCGTCGCTACGACCCACCGCCATTCATGGCGATAGATCAACACGATGGCGGCGGACATAAAGGCCCAAATGACTCGATGCGCCAAGATTTCTAGCGTGGGAATCGGAGAGAGCGCTTTTAGATAGAGCGGCAGAAATCCCCACAACACCGAAGAGCCTACGGTATAAACCATTCCTCTATACATATCTCACCTATCCATACCTTGATGTGCGGGAGTGCACTGCGTCTACGTCATTTATCCGATATTTTCTACGTCATAAGCACAATCAATTGCTTCTCTTTACGAGTGTACCACAAAATTGTGCATTTGTTCCTTACAGTTTACTTACGGTTGATTTCTTGAGTTTCCCCAGTGTATTAACCGGCAAACAGACGACATAGGTTTACGATATCATCAAAGGGATGTAAGGGTGGCGGTAAGCATGCCTGTAACCAACAGTGAAACGGGGTCGTGACCCACGTGTTACGGTGAGGCGAGCCGCGTAAAATGTTTGACGTGGAGATACAGAAAAGTGGGGATATGGGGATTAGCTCGCCGCGGGCCGTTCAGAACCCTCGTAAGGATAATTTGATGCCGGGCGCGGCGCGAAACATGCGGTTGGTGTGGCTGACAGGCAATCGATGCGTTGTGTGTCTCTACACTACATTAAGAAACTGTTAATTTCCGTCATCCATTCAGACCCAGATCCGAGTCCTCGATGTAGAGCATGTTGCCCTTGAATGGCACGCCATCCAGGCACTCCTTTACAGCTTCCGCCGCATAATTGTCGAGTTCGATCAATGCAAACGTGTTTGAGCTTGAGGGCTTATGCCCGGCAAACAGGTCGATCTTTGCCGCCGCGCCATAGGGCGCCAACAGCTCTTCTAGCTCATCGATCTGTATCTTACCATCGAGATTGCCCACATAGAGTTTTCGCATAATCCGGCGCCCCTTTGATAACCGCGCCTGAATCTGTGGCTTGACCGGCGCGGGTTGATGTTTTGCTGTTTGATGCTTGAGGCCGCTCATTCCTTGCCGCTGCGGCTTGCACACTGCGATGTGAGATGGCGGCGATGCCTTGTATTGTACGGTCGCAAAGAAATCTTGACCATAGTCTTCAGGACTGTCTTTGAGCAAGTCCCTAGCATAGACGAATGAATCCACAAAGTTAACATCACTAAGTCAAATGTTTGGCAAATCGTAAGCCTCATACTTTTGTCTTACTGCGCCCTGTACTGAAGTACAAAAAAATCACACTAGAATGACTAGGTGAATAGCACTACAAGTGACTGATCCATTGGCAGTGTGATTGATGTATCCTATGCATCAGACTAACCAACTTGTAAGGTGTTTGAATGTCAAGAAGCGCCACGATGCTCACGGCAGTTTCGAAGGCGTAGACCAACAAATTTATACAAGCTGCACCAGGTCAAAAGGATGGCAAATTCGTTCTTGCAGTCGTTGAATAGGCTGAATCCCTACATTCTTGTGGTTGGCGACCGGCTTCTGTGCACATTCTTAAGCAACTCGCTGCAGAAGCGCGGCTACACCACGTGTTTGGCAAGAAGCGGCCAGGAAGCGCTGAAAATCATTCAGCATAGCTATATCGATCTGGTGATCGTGGACGCCGAGTTGCCCGACACCAGAGGACATGTGCTTTGTTCGGAGTTGCGCGGACACGCAGATATACCGATCATTCTTCTGCATACGCCCAGCGATCTCGACCACATTGTGTTGGGCCTTGCAGCAGGCGCCGATGAGAACATCCTGATGCCCTTCCAGTTCAGCCAGGTGGAGTCATGCATTGAGCGGCTGCTGGGCAACAGAGTAAGTCAGAGCGCAGGGAAACATGAAGGGGCGCCAATCTCAAAACCGGCTGCCACGCCGGCGAGTGTCAGCCTGTGTACCGATCGGGCGAAATGAGGGGATCAAAGTGATGGCCGAAAAAATTCGCGTTCTACTTGTGGATGATGAAGAGATTGTGCGTCAAGCCATTCGCACTCTGCTTGAGATTGAAGGACCAATTCTGGTCGTTGGTGAAGCCGTCTCTGCACAAGAGGCGATTCACAAGGCCCGAGCGCTTCGACCTGACATTATCCTATTGGATTTGCGGCTGCAAGATGATTCGGGTGCGCATGTGGTTGAGGAGCTACTCAAACAAGACCGAAACGCCCGCATCTTGATCTTGAGCGCATATGCCTCTGATGCCGAAGTCTTCGCTGCGTTCAAGGCTGGCGCCCAAGGATATGTGCTAAAGACCCAGACGATTGCTGAATTAATCCAGGCAATTGAGCAAGTCCATCATGGTCAATCTGCTCTGCATCCGATGATCGCCAGGATGATCCTGCAAGAGCTCAATGTTCCTTCGCACCAACCCCAGGTGGCAAAATCTTTGTCGGAGGCGGAAATCCGTGTGCTCTCCTACGTCGGGCAGGGCTATTCAAACCAGGATATTGCCGACAAGCTGGGGTTGCGGTATGCGACTGTGCGCGTCTATATGAGCAACATTCTGAAAAAACTGCAACTGAGCAATCGCACACAGGTCGCCCTCTATGCGCTAAAAACAGGCGTAACCACCTTAGAGCCATCTAAAGCGCACTGAGTATTCATCCCCAACTAATGTGAATTCTGTTTGAAAACGACAGTTTTGCAGCCACAGAAGCCGTCGTTTTCAAACCACCACCCGTGTAGCTTGGGATAGGCGCCAGATCCTCCCGGCACATTTGCTCGCCCCGCCACTCGACAAAACCTTCTGATTGAGAAGACACGTAGAACATCAGGCGCTGCGCAAGCCGTGTTTTTTTGAACGCAAAACACGAACAACGAGAGCCTGTTTGATACAAACTCCCGTTGTTTTTCTACGTTTTACCCCAAACCGGCTGGGGACACCCACGGGCCAAGCCAGGTGAAGCCCCGGCAGCCGACCGGGTCAGCGATTGAACTCAGTCGGGCTTGTCTGCAATCTCGTGACGAAGAGCGAGCGCCACCGCCTCGGTACGGCTAGAGACCTGCAATTTGGACAGAATATTGCTTACATGGAATTTGACGGTAGAGAGGCTAATGATCAAAATGTCGGCAATCTGGCTATTGTCCATACCTTTGCTCATCAATTCCAGCACCTTGTGCTCCCGATCCGTGAGGTCATGGCCGAGCGACGGGGTGCTGCGCTTGATAGACGCCTCAATCAAGGCGCGCGTTGCTTCTGGCCCCAACGTGGGGCGCCCTGCATACGCATCCCGGATTGCCAAAATCAGCTCTTCGGGGCTGACATCTTTGAGGATGTAACCCATTGCGCCTGCCTTAAGCGCATTCTGGATTAGCTTTTCATCCTTGAAGCTGGTCAAAATAATAATGGCGATCTGTGGGTAGCGCTTAAGGATTGTGCGCACCGCAGTCACCCCATCCATGTGGGGCATGAACAGGTCCATGAGCAACACATTGGGATGGACCTGGTCGCATAGCTGCAGCGCTTCGATCCCATCGGCTGCGTCACCGACGAATTCCAAGTCATCATGACCAACCAAAAATGTGGCCAACCCTTTGCGGACTACCACATGGTCATCAACGACTGCCACACGGATTGGGGATTGAGCTTTCATTTTGTTTTCCTTCTGCTACAACGTCACAGATTCAGAGCAATCGTCGTATCATCTCGAGCAGATTGTTCTGGTCAAAATTGCCTTTGATGATGTACGCATTGGCGCCCGCCTCAATCCCGCGCTTGCGATCGGCATGCGAGTCAAGCGCAGTCACCAAGATGACGGGCAGCTCGGTCAGCTTCTCATCAGCGCGAATTCTCGCCGTAAGCTCAAGGCCATTCATCAGAGGCATTTCTACGTCAGACACGACGAGGTCAAAGGCCTCCGCGCGCAAGGCCTTTAGTGCGTCCACACCATTGGTGGCTGTGCGTACACCATAATTCGCCAATTCGAGTATGTTTTTTAACTGTGTACGCGCAGTCATGGAGTCCTCAACAACCAATATCGATTTTCGCTTGGCCGGCGTTTTCTTAGGTATAACCGTGCTCTGGACAGGTCTGACCGAGGTCTTTGACGCCGATTTGATCAGGTCAGAAACGCTGAGAATCGGGACAACTTGGCCCGTCCCCAGCACGGTTGCGCCAACAATATTGCGCACATGAAGAAGCTGCGGGCCAAGTCGTTTCATCAACACCTCTTGCTCACCGAGTATCTCATCCACTGCCAGCGCAAGCCCAATCTCTCCCGACTTGACAACCACGATTGACACTCTCTCTTCATGCACATTCATCTTTGGCGTAAGCTCCAGAAGCTGTTCAAGCGGAATGAGGGGCATCAATTGACCTTGCGCCCTGATCATTGGGCGGTCATTCACCGTTTGAACCTCTTGTCGGTTGACGCCTGCGACCTGCGCCACGTGGGTGGTTGGGAATATAAAGTAATGCTCCTGGACTCGAACCAGAATACCCCGAAAGGTGGCCAATGTCAGGGGTAAAACGATGTGGAAGGTTGTTCCAGCATCCTCCTGAGTTTCCAGCGAGA
The DNA here is from genome assembly GCA_023384495.1 of Caldilineaceae bacterium. Taxonomy (GTDB): domain Bacteria; phylum Chloroflexota; class Anaerolineae; order Caldilineales; family Caldilineaceae; genus CFX5. The sequence continues at coordinate 875 of JAHDWG010000433.1, read as the reverse complement.
TGACGCCCCCTAATCTTTCCACCTTTTCTCGTACAATGGCCAGGCCAAGCCCACGCCCTGAAATGCTGGTGGCTACTGGGTTGGTAGACAGCCCCGAGTGAAAAATCAATGCCGATGCTTCATGATCCGGCAGGCTTTCAGCTGCTTGCGGAGAGAGCAACCCCAACTGTACAGCCGATGCCCGCACCTTAGAAACGTTGATTCCTGCGCCATCATCGGTAACGCGAATTTCAACCTTCGTGCTCCGCGTCTGGGTAACGGTTATGGTCATGCCCCCCCGTGACGGCTTGTGCTTGCGCAACCGTTCTTCGGGTTCCTCGATTCCATGATCCACACAATTTCTAAGGAGGTGAATAAGTGGATCTTTGATTTCCTCCAGAATCCGGCGATCAATCTCAATGTCCGCCCCTGAGATGGTCACATCCACCTCTTTGCCTTGCGTTTGCGCCAATGTGCTCGCCATCCGGGGGAAAACCTCCAGGAGCAACGAGAATGGCATCATGAGCGCCTGCTTCATATCATGCAACAGGTTGTCCATCATACCGCCAAAGGTGTAATAATCGCGTTCCGCCGCGCGCGTGGCGGTTACCACCTTGCTCTTGAGCGACTCAATCAACGTTTTGTTCCACTCGGCAAATTCGAGGAACTTCATAAGGCGCCCGTCAGCCGCGGCGCCTTGGCCTCCACCTACAGATGGGCTATAGAGTTGAGGCAGACTGCGGATGGCGGCCCGAACCTTGACCCATTCCTTGTCCCATGTCGCCAACATGGCCTCTAGCGCACGCAGCTCGGCGACGCGCTCCCCCGACGCCAGCTTTGCCAGCACCAACTCTTCGACCTGCAACAACAGCGAATCCAATTTCGCGGTGGAAATT
>JAHDWG010000432.1 GCA_023384495.1 Caldilineaceae bacterium | reverse complement strand
CAAAGTCGCGACGACCGGTCTGCAACTCGGTCTCGAACTTGAGGAACTGGTTCCAGGCGGCGTAACCGGCGTCGCTGGCGTTCCACTGCACCGTGCGGTTATCGTCGCTTAGCGGCTGCTGGCCAAACTGACGTAGCAGCACCTCGCGGAACCAGTGATGCGCCTGCCCACCCGGGTTGACAATAAAGCCGTAGGTCTCAAAGTCATCGCCCACACGCTGGGTGCATTGCACGGCCTGCTCCTCTAGCTCGGCCAGCGTGCGCGGCGGATTTTCCGGGTCGAGCCCGACTTCGGTCATCAGATCTTTGTTGTAGAAGAGCGCCAGCGTACGCACCGCGGTGGGCAGCGTGTACAGATTGCCTTCAAAATAGCTGGCCTGCACCATGGGGCTGAACTCCTCGGCCACCAACGCAGCGGGAAATTCTGTTTCGGGCAGCGGCACGATAAAGCCCGACTCGATCCAGTCGATCTGCCAGCCATAGAAGAGTGTCACCACATCCGGGCCAACGCCAGCCGGCACGCTGGCTGCGATCTTATCCAGAAAATCGTCATACGGGATATCTGAATTGTGAATCACCTTGATGCCCGGGTTGGCCGCCTCGAACTGCTCGATCAGCAGATTCATGGCTTCGATGCGGGCGCCAAAGTTGTACTGCCAATACTCGATCTCGATTACATCGGGGGCGCTGGCCGGCTGATCCGCTGGGGCTGCGCCACCGGTCGGCGGCGCCACCGTTGGGGCGCAGGCCGCCATGAGCAGGGCCACGACCAGTGTCAGAGGTGTCAGCCAGGAAAGCTGTCTTTGTTGCATCGATGGTCTCCTTTTCTCTATAGGCCGGAAGGGCTATCAACGGATTTTAGGAACGGATTGAGCGGATGGCGTAATGAAGATCTGTTCTAGTTCGGCCAGTTGGAGCGGATAGGTGTCGGCAAAATTCGTTCAATCGGTTCCTACAATCCGCTGACAGTCGCCCTCACAACTCCATTTTCAACATCCGCGCCGCATTTCCAGCAAAGATCAGCTGGATGTGCTCGTGGGGCAAGTTCAGATCGAGACAATCACGCATCTGGTCTTGCAGATAGCGGTAGGCAAACCCGCGCGGGAACCAACTGGAGTCCGAGCCAAAGATGATGCGGCTGGGGCCAATCGTCTCATAATACTTGCGGAAGAGGTACTTCACCGTCACTTCGCCTGGAACCCAACGCACCCACTGGTTGCTGCCGCTGGTGTCCACACAGACGTTGGGGCACGCCCAGCAGAGCTGCAAGGTCTCTCGTTCCCAGGCGCAGCCAAAGTGAGGGATGACAAAGGTCACATCAGGGAAGGACTTGGCGACGTTGTGCAGCTTGAGCGGATTGATGTTCTGGTGCCAGGCGATCCCCCCAGCGCCACCCTGGATGCCAAAGTGGATCAGCACCGGGATGCCCAGCTCCGCGCACTTCTCCCAAACGGGAAAGGCTACCGGGTCTTCAATGGGCTCTTCGATCAGGGGGGCCAACAGTTTGTAGCCGCGCAGCCCCAGCTTTATGATCGCATGATCCAATCGCTCGACGGCGTCGGGCAAAAAGGGGCTATGGTGCGCAAAACCGACAAACCGGTCGGGATGCCAGCCGCAGACGTCGGCCAGGTGCTCGTTGCCGCCGCCGGTGACAAAACCGATGGCGCGGATACCATACTTGTCTAGCTCGTCCACCCAGCGTTGGGCCTGGGCTCGATCGCCGGGGTGCACATCCTTCCCCTCCGCCGTGGGGTAATCCCACATGCGCCGCCATTGCTCTTCATAGGGCTGGCTCATCCGGCGAATCAGCCGGGCGCGTTCCGGTGTGACGCTCGCCTGATAGTTCTTGATGGTGTCTCCCATATCGGGGAACCAGGGGCGTTCGGTGGGGAAGTGGGCGTGGAAGTCGATGATCTCGATGCCTTGGTACATGGGTTCATATCCACCTGTGCGGTTCATGGGGCAGCGTTGGCCACCCCATTCTAACGCCAGATAGACAGACCGTCAAGCTTTGCGACAATGTTTCACAGCCAGGCGGCTTCCTGGCCACCCAACGGACAGAACGCCCCCAGCACCTTGTTGATCCCCGCAGCAATCGCGTCGCAATCCGTTTCCGAATACCACTGGTTGAGCGGAATCGTCACGCTGCGGTTGAAGAGATCATCGGCCACTGGGCACAACCCCTTGGCATACTCCACATGCCCATCGCGCTCTTGATACTCAGGCAAGTCAAACGGGCGATCGGTGGGCATGGTCCCCGGCTTGAGCGTGATGGGGAACATGTCGCTGTAGACGTGCCAGTCGGGGCGGCCATTGGGGCCGCGATAGCCGGCAGGGATGCCTTCGGCGCGCAGCGCGGCGGCGATCTGTTGCCCCAACTCGTGGGTGGCGGGATAGAAGACCAGCCGGTAGCCGATCTCGCCGGCAGCGTCGTTGAGCGTCTGCGGCGTGATCCCGGCAAAGCTGCGCAACTGGCGCAGGATGCGCAACTTGACGTCGTGATAGCGGCGCACCACCTCGTCCAGCTTGCCCAGTTGCACCAGATCGACCGCCGCTTCCAGTTCAGACATGCGATAGTTGAGGCCGTTGAAGAGTTCGCCTTCGTAGCGGGGCGGTGCAAAGCGGTCGGGCCGCCAGAGGCCGCCACACTCGGCGAGTTGGCTGGCGCGTTCCCAGAGCCGCTCGTCGTTGGTGATGACCAGCCCCCCCTCGCCGCCGCCGATGATCTTGTAACACGAAATACTAAAGCAGCCAATATCGCCCCATGTCCCCACATAGCGCCCGCCAAACTTGCCACCGGGCGACTGGGCGCAATCCTCCACCACCTTGAGGTTGTGTTTGCGGGCGATCTCTACAATGGGGCCCATGTTGCAAATGCTGCCCATGACGTGGGTGGGCGCCACCGCCACCGTGCGCGGGGTGATGAGCGCTTCAAGCTTTGTCGGGTCGAGGTGGAGCGATGCATCCACATCGCAGAAGATGGGCACGCCTTTGGCCGCCACCACCGCGGCCGCCGTGGCATAGTAGCCAATCGCCGGGACAATCACCTCCGTCCCTGGGCCCACGCCCACCGCCACCATGGCGCAGTGCAGCGCAGAGGTGCCGGAATTGACGCCCAACGCATATTGGACGCCAAACTTTTGGCGCGCCAACGCCTCAAAAGCGGCGCCTTTTGTTTCGGGCGGGAAGGAGGTGGCGTAGCGGGCCAGATTGGGGCCGGAGCCGAGATCATCGTCCGAGATGGCCTGGCGAATGCGGTCGAGCGCGGCAGGCGTAAAGCCAAAGCGCTCGGCAATCGACATGAATTCTGCAACGCCGATCTTGGGCTGCGCTGCGCCGTTCATCTGGTGAAACGCCTGAGGGCCGCCGTGAAGGGCGAGGGTTTGGTCTCTTGCTTCGGTTGTCATTTCTCTACACCTGTAATTGCTGGACAAATACGGAATGCTCCTCGCTGGCCAGCCCTTGTTGCAACACGGCTAGCAGACCGGCCAGGTCCCCTTGCCAAAAGCGGTTTGCAGCGAAGTGCAGCCCCGGCAACACCTGGCTGCGCAGCACCCCCTGTTCGTCCGCTTCAATCACACGAATTTCCCCGTTCTCAAAGCGGAGCCAGCGCACCTCCTGTTCATGGGTCAACAGCACCAGATATTCCTGTACGCCGTTGCGGCGATAAACATTGAGTTTGTCGTGTAAGTCAATTGCTGCGCTGTTGCCGGCCACTTCGACGATCAATTCGGGCGCGCCCTGGAGGTAATCATCGTCGTCCACAAAAGCATTGCCGCCCTCGAGCCAGACAGCCACATCGGGCTGTGGCTCATTATCCAGATCGAGCCGTAGAGTCGAATTGTCCGCCACGTTGACACCAGGTGTCGCTGCTTGATAGACTGTCAACCAACCGATGATATTGCTATGCGGTGCGCCATGCCGGCGTACGCGAACTGGGGAAGCCACGTAGACAATTCCTTCGATTAGCTCGGCCTTCTTGATTTCGGGCTGCGCTTCATAACGGCGCTCGAACTCGGCGCGAGTGAGGCGGTCGCCGCTTTCCAGAGGTGGGAGTGCGCCGTTGGCTGGCGCGCGGGGAGTCGTAGCGTCGGCAGCACTGCGCGCTATGCGAGGTTTCTCAGCAGTCAATACACTCATGTTCGGCCATTCCTTGTATCCAACTTGGCGACGGATGACCTGAGTATACCACAAAAGGCTGGGGTTTGCAGCGCAACTATGCCAGCGCCTCATCCTTCGCCCGCCGCCATTCTGCCTCGTAGGTGGTGGCCTCCATGCCCAGTTCGCGCACATAGGCAAAGGTCAGCCGCAGCATGGTCATGGCCGGGTCGAAGCGGGCCAGCGACCACGGGTGCCAGATCAGCGAAACGTAGGGCAGCCCCAGTTCGATTGCCTTGTCGATAAAGAGTTTGTTGAGGGCGAACTCTTCTTCAGGCGTGGTGATGGGCGTGAGTCGCACCGCCTCGGGAAAGGGTGACGGCCAGGCGAGGATGCGCCGCGCCTGCACCGTGAGGTTGTGCGCCTTGAGCAGGTTCTCGTGCCAGCCGTGGCCGGGCAGCTCCCACAGGCCGGGACGCCCCTCCTCGGCATAGGTGAAGGGCTTCTCCAGCAGCGCGGGGACGGTCGTCTCTGGCCCCCAGAGCAGCGAGCTTACATAGCCGTAGCCGGCGTCGGCCACCGTCTGCACCAGCCAGGGGTCGCCACGCAGCGCATTGTGGAAGCCGCACCCCGGTCGCAGCCCGACGCAGGGACGCTGGAAGGTCTGTTCCACCAGCTCCTTGCCGAGCGTGATCTCGCGGGCGCGCGCCTCGTTGGCCGGCGCATTGCCGCAGAAGGGGTGGTCGCGTAGGATGATGTGCGAGTAGGTGTGCGAGGCGATCTCGAAGAGCGGCGTATCGAGCAGGGCGCGGTATTTGACCCCCTCTTCCTCCAGCCGCTTGCCGACAATAAAAAACGTACCCGACACGCCAAACTGCTCGTGAACTGCCCGAATACGTTTGCAGGCTGCCAGACAATCACCTGCCTTTTCGGTGTCATAGGCGGCGATATAGCGTGTTTTCATAGGTTCGGCTCAAACGATTCTATGGCCGCTTACTCGGTCGGTTTAATCAACCAAATATAGATGCGAGAGCGCTGGGGTTCTTTCGTAGACCACTGTATGGCCGGCAATTTCCCAAATGCACCACTCCCCCAAGAGTTGATAATGTCCTTCAGTTGGCAGGCCGTCGTGGCTCAATGCCAACGCTTCAATTGCAATCAGGATGGGTTCGTTGTATGGGTATGAATCAATGGCGTAATTGCTTGCTTCCTGGCTGAATTCAACGTCCCAAATCATCGGTGGCTGCCTTTTTTGCTGCAATCCGACGTTTAACATCGGCCAGTGAAACAGTAGGCTCACCCTTTGTCTTGATTTGCATCGCCTCGACCAGCAGCCGTAAACGGCGCAGTTCGGCTTGTTGGCTATTCCAGTAGGCAGGGCTAACCAACACCGCCGCGCCATGCCCGCGGTGCGTGAGGACAACCGGCGATTGTTGAAGCTGATTCATGACCTCTGGTTGTTTTGTACGCAGATCCGTAATTGGCAAGGTCGGCAGCACAATCGTCACAGCATCCTCCTTCAACAAACAGCCAACAAACTTTCTCCACCATTTTACCATACCGCTCCATCAAGCTTACTTCCCATAGCCCATGCGCAGCCCTTCGACAAAGTAGGGTTGGAAGATGAGATACATGATCAGCATGGGCAGCACGGTGAGCACCGAACCGGCCATGACCAGCCCATAATTGATGTTGAACTCGCTCTGCACCGTGGCCAGCCCCACCACCAGTGTGCGCATGGTGTTGGCGCGCAACACCACCAGCGGCCAAAGAAAGGCGTTCCAGGTGTTGATCACGGTGAAGATGCCCAGCGCCGCCATGGCCGGCGTCGAGAGCGGGATGATGATCGACCAGAAGGTGCGCAGCTCGCTGGCGCCATCGATCTTGGCCGATTCAATCAGCTCCGAGGGCAGGCTCATGATGAACTGCCGCATCATGAAGATGCCAAAAGGCGAAGCCAGCGCCGGCAGGATCAGCGCCCAATAGGTATTGAAGAGGCCCAACCAGTTGACCATGAGAAACGCAGGGATCAGCGTCACCGCGCCGGGCACCATGAGGGTTGAGAGCAACAACGCAAAGACGAAATTCTTGCCGTAAAAATCCTTCTTGGCAAAGATA
>JAHDWG010000431.1 GCA_023384495.1 Caldilineaceae bacterium | reverse complement strand
CGCCGAGCAGCTTGCGCAACTCGTAGAGCGTCTGGCGCAGGCTACCGCGCGCCGAGGCTTCGGCATCGAGCGGCCAGAGCAGGGCCGCCAGTTTCTCGCGCGGCTGCGCCTGGTCGGCTTCCAGGGCGAGATAGGCGAGCAAGGCTTGCGCCTTCACCGAGTGAAAGCTCGTGAGCGGAACTTCGTCAAGCGTTGCTTGAAATGTGCCAAAGCACGATAGCGTTAGTCGGGGCATAACCAGATGGGTTGGCTGGTTCCTAAACGCACCGGAGAAACTGCCATGATTATACACCAAGACTTGGCAATTCCAACCTCACAGATGACGATTCATCCCATTTCCTCGCGCCGATGAAGGACCGGTGTCGCTCGTCTGTACGATGCTGGTGCAACCAACTGGCGCCCTACCCGGTCTACCTGACTTTTGATGGAGTACGTATCTGCACGCCTGGCCACCGTAAGACCCGTGAGAACGTTCACAATAGTCTGTGATGATCTCGTGACGCCACGGGGTGGGTTGGTTGACATTCTCTTGACGATGCCGGTATATCTTGGTTTCAGCCATAGCTCCCAGATTGTAGTGACAGTCAATACGCTACTGAGTTCGAAGAGGGCAAACGATGGGGATCGCAAACACAGAGCCGGTTAGGAGGTCGTATGTCCAGGACCACACCCGTAGCCGAATGGTATGTTGTGCAAAACGACGCGGAGTGGGAGAATTTGCTTGGCCTGCCTACGCAGGATGGCGCACCATCGGTCGGTTCGTCACGCCGCCCCGCATATTTGTCTTGGAACATTTTATGGCTACTGCTGTTGCCATTGGCCGTCGGGGGTTTGCTCTGGCAAGGCCAGCCCCCCTTGCACCGGGGCGAGGCAGAAGCGCGGGTATCGGTGCACCAGGAGCCTCCAAAGGATGAAACTAGCGCATCCGCTGTCGCGGCGCAGGTGGTTCAAGCCGATGTGCCGCCCGGATCGACCCGAATCCTCGCAACAGGGTCCTTTGTCTTTCACTTTGATGTGGATGATGCGGCGACAGTCATTGAAGTTGCGCCGCAGATGGACAGGCTCTACGCGACCCTGCGGAACAACTTTGGCCTGCCGACCATACCCCAGTCGGAAAAGTTGATTGTTGAGGTAAGCCTCAATGAGCAACCCGGCGCAGCAGCGCGCTGGCTGCTGCCCAACCGCTTTGCCGTCCCTTCTCCGGCGCTCTACCCGCAGTCCTCTGAACTGTCCGAGGTTGAACTACTGTCCCAGTCGATAGCCTTGTATGCACTCAGTTACCTGGTACAACAAGCGGGCGACCATCATGCGATTCGGCCCACCTGGCAGCCAATCGTAAGCGGCCTCTATCTGTGGCAGTTGTGGGAACTGGATCTGTCCTTGTCGGCCTGGCAGGAGGACGTGGTGCAGTGGGTCTATGCTGCCCCGTGTACGTGTCATCCGACTGCGATCCCCGAACGTTACGCCGCCTTGTGCGCCGCCCATAAGCGCTGGATGCCGTCTTCTGTGCATATTCACATCCCGCTTGCGTGCGTCAACCGAGCGCGTGAAGAAGAGCTTTATCCGCTATGGTATGATCTCGCGGCGCCAACGCAACTGAACCACTTTCCCATGTCCGCGCGGGGAAACAGGTCACCAGAGCAGACCAGCAGCATGTATCGCAAAGAGCTGCGCGGCCAAACGATTGCATTGGCAACGTTGATCGACTATGCCACTGTGACGTACGGTCAGGATCGCCTGCCAACGTTGCTGGCCGGTCTGGGAGAGCATGAAGGGTGGGAGGCGCTGATCCCAGCCGTCTTTGATCTCTCCGCATCCGATTTCGAGGCCGGCTGGCAGGCGTACCTGGCGGCGCGCTACGACCTGACGCTGAACCCCTGATCGGTTCGGTGAGCGATGATTGTTGAAATGTATACGCCGCTGGGAACCGTTCCTTTACCCGGCAAACGACTGGAACTACTCAGCGCCAATCATATAGAAAATGACATCGAGGATGGCGTGACATCATGCAACACCATGATATAACCAGCGGATTTCAGCAAGTGACGCAGAGCGCGAGTGAACAGTTCTTTCTTGAATTCCTGGATCGAGCGGATACGTTGGCCTTCGTCAAAGAGGCGCAAGGTCACATGCGCACGCTTCTCGACGTTCGGCCAGGGCAGCGGATTTTGGATGTCGGTTGTGGTCTTGGGCACGAAGCGCAGCGGATCGCCCGATTGGTGGGGCCAGGCGGCGCTGTGGTCGGTGTCGACAAGAGCGCCGCCCTTGTGGCCGAAGCGCAAAGGCGCTCAAAACTGTTAGACTTGCCGTTAACGTTCGAGACAGGCGATGCGCTCGCACTTGACTTTGCGAACAACACCTTCGATCATTGTCGAATGGAGCGGGTTCTTATGTTCCTGGCCGATGCATCTCAGGCGATTGCAGAGATGGTGCGCGTCGTGCGCCCTGGCGGCCATATCGCGCTTTTTGAGTTTGATCTGGACGCATTTATGATTAACGGCGGCGACAAGGTGCTCACCCGCCGTATCGTCCACCTCCTTGCGGACAGTATGCCCATTGGACAACTTGGCCGCTGCTTGCCGTACCTGTTGCGCGAGGCCGGTTTGGTAGAGGTAACCTCTGTCCCATTGCTCTGTGAGCATCCCTTTGTCCATTTTCAGGGTGTCTTTGGGGGAACCGTGAGTCAGGCCGTGGCCGCCGGTGAACTCTCACAAGCAGAGGCCGACGCATGGTGGAACGATCTAAACAACGCTGTGACCACTGGTTCCTTTTATGCGGCTATGCCCGGCTTTGTGGTGGCTGCGCAGAAGCAAGGTCGATCTTAAAAACGCACTAGCGTTATGACTGCGGGCTCCTGCGTCAGCATACCGGGCGCTTATCGATGCCGAGGCAACGATGAACTACTTCGATTTCGACCTCGAAATTAGCCCTGGCGAGGGGCGCGACTTCATCGTGAGTGTCATCGATTCACCGGCCGGAGAGGCGCGCGAAACGGTGCGCTTCCCCTTTAGCGAACTCGAACTGGAGAACCGCATTCAGGCGTTGCAGATTGCGCTATTGCGGTCGAGCGAAAAACGGCGCCGCATCCTGGATAGCCACGAGCAGACGGTGCAGGAATTTGGCCGCAATCTGTTCGACCTGTTGCTTATCGGCGAAGTGCGGACGCGCTATGATGTCAGCTTGCGTGAAGCAACCCGCCAGGAAATGGGATTGCGCCTCAAGCTGCGCATCCGCTCGCCCGAACTAGCGATGGTGCCCTGGGAATTTATGTATGATCTGCGCCAGGGGGAATATGTCTGCCTCTCCCGTTCCAGCCCGCTGGTCCGCTATTTGGAAGCGCAACAACCGATCCAGCCCCTGGCTGTGCGTTTACCCTTGCGCATCCTGGCCATGGTGGCAGCCCCGACCGACCTGGCCGCATTGGACGTGGCCCAAGAGAAAGCGCGGGCAGAAGCCGCCCTGGAACCGTTGCGCCATCAGGGTCTGGTGGAACTGACCTGGGTGGAGGGGCAAACCTGGCGCAACTTGCAACAGGCGTTACAGGGTGGCCCCTGGCATATCTTTCATTTTATTGGTCACGGTGGTTTTGATCCCCACGCCGATGAAGGTCTGATTGCCCTGGCGGACGAGGCGGGCAAGACGCAATTTCTCAATGCCACCCAGTTTGGGCGCTTGCTCGTTGACCACAGTTCGCTGCGGCTCGTGTTGTTAAATTCGTGCGAGGGCGCCCGGAGCGGTGCGCGCGACCTCTTCGCCGGCTCGGCGGCGACGCTCGTGCGCCGCGGCCTGCCGGCGGTCATTGCGATGCAATTTGAGATCAGCGACCGCGCCGCGATCGAATTTGCCCACGCCTTTTACACAGCGCTGGCCAATGGCATCCCGGTGGACGGCGCCGTGGCGGAGGCGCGTAAAGCGGTCAGTATCGCCCTGGCAAACACAGTCGAGTGGGGGACGCCGGTCTTGTTTCTGCGCGCGGCAGATGGCAAAATCTTCGACGTGACGAATGAACCCACAGTCGGCGCGCCAGACCTCCGCAGCGCCCGCCCGGCAGATCGTGTGCAAGAGGCGTTCGCAATCGAAGAAGAGTCATCACTGGGCGCTCCAATCCAGGCTCAACCGGAGGTTGAATCAGAAGAACCGGTTCTACAGGAGACCCAGCCAGAATCCGTGCCGCCTCTTCGGAGTGTTGCCGCCCCGCCAGTGGCGACTCGCCAGCGGCGGGCTAGGCCGTGGCGCCCTGTATGGGCTCTCCTGCTGCTGAGCGCCCTGGCTTTGAGCGCATGGTTCTGGCGCTATGGACAACCCACACCCGTTGCTGCGACGGGCATGGCCAGCGTAGACGCTGGCTATTATCCGCTTGGCGACGGCCCATCACGTCTGTTGCCCGCATTCTGGATCGACCGCCATGAAGTGACCAATGCCCAATTTGCTCAGTTTCTTGGGCGCCATCCGGCCATCCTGACACAACTTGCACAACTCGTTTTCCCCATGGACGCCCCCCAACCCATCGGGTGGGTCGCAGGCGCGATCACGCCGGGGCTTGCCGACCACCCTGTACGGGGTATTGGCTGGCAGACGGCAGCCGACTACTGCGCCTGGGCCGGCAAGCGGCTACCCACGGAAGCCGAATGGGAGGCCGCCGCCCGCGGCCCATACGGCTGGCTCTATCCCTGGGGGAATGATGAAGACAGCGTACCACTGCCTTATGACAGCACCTACGTCGTCGGCAGTATCCCCACCAATCGCAGCTATTTTGGCGTCTATGACATGGCCGGCAATGTGTGGGAATGGGTGGCCGCCCCCTATTCGCCCGTCCAGGCTGGGCAACAGGTCCTGCGTGGCGGCGCCTTTGATCTGGGCTACGACATGAAATCGCCCATGATCGGCCTCACCCATCAGGTGAGCTATCACGCCTCGCTTATCAACACCGGCATTCGCTGCGCCGCCGATGATGCGCGTGTTGAGGCCGGCCCCGACACGGCGCTGCTGGCGCTGGATGATCAGTTCACGTACACCGGCACCGGCTGGCCAACCGTGCATGAGAATGCGTTTATTGTCAACTACCACCCGCCGGACTATTATCATGTGGAAAGCCGGCAAGCCGATGGCTTTGTCACCGCTTTCTACGAGCGCGCCCCCTTCGCCAATTTTATCCTGGAGACAGAGGTCTTTGTTGATGCCGCCAACACCGATCACGCCCAGGGGCGGTTCGAGTATGGACTGGCCGTACGCCACAACGACGACCAGTTCTACGCCTTTGTCGTCTCGGCAAAAGAAAGCGTGTGGCGAGTCTACAGCGGCCGGCTCGCCGGCGGCGCGTACACAGGGCCGCTCTCCGACCTGCGCCTTGTCGCCGCCGGGCAGGAAGATGCGATCCGGGGCGCTACGCAAGAAGCAGTGGACCGCCTGGCGCTGACGACCAATGGGCCGGAATGGCTCTTTGCCGTTGCCGGCAAGCTGGTTCATACGTTCATCACCAACGACTATCGGGCGGGGCAGGTGGGTTTCGTGGTCATCACCCATGCAGACGTAACCAAGGTGCATATCCACTACCGGTGGGTCACGGTACAAAAGATCGAGCCGTTCTACATCCATCTGCGCCGCGACGGCGGTGTTATGCCTCGGTAGCATCGAATATAGTTGGCTTTACAGATTTTAGCGTAACGTTACAACCAGCACATGGTCGGCGCTATCGAGTAGATGCTCGAAGTTGCCCAACAGTCACCATGACCTGCGGTCACCGATCACGATGAACATGGCGGCGTACAGCAGGCTATCGTGTTGGATAGCTGTATTTCCGCTGTTTTTGTAACGGGTATGCCGCGGCGCCTCCGGCAAATAAAAAAAGACCCAGGAACCCCATTGTGGGTAGTTCCCAGGTCTGCTTTGCTGCCGAAGGTGGACCTAGTGAGACTTGAACTCACGACCTCTACAATGCCATTGTAGCGCTCTCCCAACTGAGCTATAGGCCCGGGTTAATTGTCAATTGTGAATTATAAATGATCAATTGTTAATGACGAAATCCAGCCAGTCACGGTGCTCAATTAACAATTCACCATTCATAATTACAGTGGACCTGAAGGGATTTGAACCCTTGACCTCTACAGTGCGATTGTAGCGCTCTCCCAGCTGAGCTACAGGCCCGTTCGCATGGCGAGATTACATTGTAGCGTAGGCTTTGCTAAAAGTCAAATCTTTGCCTGCCGTTCAGTAGAACAAGATGGCATCTTGTTCTACTGAACGGCAGGCAA
>JAHDWG010000430.1:452-6230 GCA_023384495.1 Caldilineaceae bacterium | reverse complement strand
AGCGCCGCCGCGGGCATGAGCATGAGCGCCATGGTTGGCCGGCTGCTGGACGATGAATTTGGCGGAATGCGGATCGGCCCTTCGACTGGGGCGACATTCCAGTCGATCCAACATCATCTAAAGACGCTAGAGGCGATCCTCCGCTCGCGGTAGCCAGAGGTTGCCAACCTGCGCTACCCACGCATGACCGGTCGCAGTTTGAGTGCAAACTGGAGCGAAAAGCGCGCGTCCGGGTCATCCAGATTGAGCTGGGTAATCTGGGCGATCTGCTCCAGCCGGTAGGTGAGCGTGTTGCGATGGATATGGAGCCGGTGCGCCGTCTGGCTAAGGTTGCCGTGGCAGGCAAAAAACGCCTCCAGCGTCTCAACCAGCTCGGCGTGCTTGGCGTCATCGTGGCTAATGAGTCGCCCCAGCGTACGCCGATAGAAGCGCATAGCTTCTCCGTTATTGGCCAGCGTCGTCAGCAACTGGTAGAGTCCCAGGTCACCAAAATAGGTGACGGGGGATCCTTTCCACTCTTTACCCAACCGCAGACTTTCGCGCGCCTGCTGCTGGCTCTGCAACCAAGTAGACGGTGATGTCGCCGGGCGCCCAATGCCGATCATAATATAAGCCTTTGGGAATTGCGCCTGTAGACGTTCGGCAAAGGTAAGCGCAATCGTCTTGAGGTCGCGGCCACTCTTGGGGTTATCCGTAGGCCAGTAGAGAAGTGTGCCCGCCTCGCGGCGGCTTACCGGCGCATTAACCCCCAGGTCATGGATGAACCTCATGAGTGGCATGGGCCATTCAGGCACATTGGCGGCCTCGACCATCCACGCCACATGCGGGCGCATCAGATCGTAATTGAGCGAAGCTCCCCGTTGAATCCAGGCTTGCTCGTCGGCCACTTCAGCCGCCAATAGTTCATCCACAAACGCCGCGCGCATGCGTTCTTCCGCCAACCCCACGGCGTTCTGCTTGGCCCATTCCAACGCCGCCGCCGCCGCCGCCTGACTGACCGCAATCTCTTCGACCGCGCTGATCTCCTGCCCTGCGTTGCTGCTAGGCCGCAACACTATGCAGTAACCCCGCACCGAGTCCGCCGCCACAATCGGCGTCAGCACTGCCTGGCCAAACCCGCTCCTGTCGGCGGCGACATTGAGGGGCAGGGCGCCAACCACATGCTTCCCGCCGCCTATCACCGATTGTGTCGCTACCCAACTGCGCAACGCCATCATGTTGGGCAGCGCAGCCAGCAATGATTGGCGACGGGCATCGGGCAGATGATCGAGCCCACCGTGGGCCGCCACCTGCCCATCTTCGCGTAACAGCAGAAACGGCTGTTGCGCAAACTGGGCAATGTGGGCCGTAATCTTCCCCAACCCCCCACCATCCAGCGCAATCTGGTTCAGGTCGTGCTGTAGATCGGACGATCGCTGCGCGATGTAACCGGAGCGATCAACGATCAGGCGGATGACGGCCCGCTCCACCTGCACCAACGGAACATCCGATGGTAAGCGAAAGAGGGCAATGCCACCGACGGCTGCGGCGCGTACGGCAGCCTCGCTTACATCCCCAAGCACGGCAATTGCCGAAATACGCGCCGATTGCAGGTTGCGGACGACGCGCTCTAACGTCATGCGGGCGTCAAGACGGCGCAACTCATCCAGATCAATGAGCGCCAGTTCGTTGCCATCTAGTTTGGGAAAGGCCGGTGGGCTCGGGCGAAGGCTGCACGCCCAACTCACCGAACGGTTGAGCACCTCGGCGCCGGCCAGAAGTTCCGTCCCCGGCGGCAGTGTCAGCAAGAAGATATCTTCAATTGTCGTCGTGCTTTTGTACATATTGCCCAATTATGCAACACACAATTGGCGATCCATCTTTTGCATCGCCCGGCAGCGGTCAATCACAATTGTGCATAGTATACATAGTTCCCCATCATACTGCCAATTTTTGATGCTCGAATATGTGCGATTGACGTTGCTGCCCTGCGCGGTCGGGTCCTCGATACTCGCCACGCGAGCGATCCGGACGATGCACCGTGCGGATTTCATGCGCGCCAATCAAAGCCGTATCGTTATGCTCACAATAATACAGGCGCGACATCCCGGCTGGCTATGACACATACACCAGGGCGCTGGGCAGTGGGGAGGGCGACGTCAATAGAGGCTCATCAGTCCCTCGGCGCCAGGGATCGGCTTTCTTTCATATGCCTCTGTGATCCAGCGAGCCAACGAACGCCGGCCTGGGTTACGATAGGCGTACACAACGCTCCAGCGAGTTGTGCTCTCTGACCGGCGCGGGTGAACAGCGTGAGCAGCATGCGTCCACATAAGCGCAACCGTAGCGGGCGGCGCAGTCAAGTCGATGATCTGGAGCGGCTCGCCAGTGAGCGGATGGGTCTTGCCCGCCATCCACCGTTCGACAAACTCTTCATCGGAATGCGCATCAATGTTTGGGTCCCGATAGAGGTGACTGCCTGGCGCGACGCGCAAGTTGCCATCCCCAGCTTCAAAGCCATTGACATAGAAAAAGATACGCACAAAGCCAAGGCTCGGATCATCCTCGGCGTATTCGTGACTATGCCAGCGGATACCCTGATTTCCGCCGGGCCGGTTCAGCGTGACACAGTGGTCAAAACGAATGTTATCGCCCAAGATGCTGCGGGCGAGCGCCAACAACTGGGGATGGCCAATGAGGCTTTCGAGATAGCGATCATATTCGGCCGCGTTGTGGTTGGGAAGTGGGTCCTTCACGCCGGCAGCGCACAGCGTCTCGATGTGGGAGAGGGACTCCACCAGACGTCCACACGCATAGTCGGTTAGGATGCCGGGTAAGACAAAGTGGCCATCCCGATCCATTTGCTCTTTTTCGGTGGGGCCAAATGAATAAGGCTTAAAGAGCGGGTCTTGCGTCATAGAAGCAGATTTCCTTTCAAGGCATTAAGCTAGGGCAGGGCGTTGTGGCAGCGAACGGCGCCGCTACCCTTTGATGCCGGTCAGCACGACTCCTTGCACAAAGTGGCGCTGGGCAACAAAGAAAACGATGAGTTGGGGAATGAGCGCCACCACCGACATCGCCATCAGTGACTGCATATCCACATAGGTGGTAGTCTGGAACATACGCAACCCAAGCGAGATTGTGAATTGCTCCATGCTCTGCAAATAGATCAGCGGATTCAAGAAGTCATTCCAGTTGTAGGTAAACGCAAAGATGGCGACTACACCCACGGCCGCCTTTGAAAGCGGCATGATGATCCGGCTGTAGATTCCAAAAAATGTACAGCCATCAATCTTGGCGGCGTCGTCAAGCTCGTGGGGGATGGTCATGAAGAACTGGCGGAGCAGAAAGATCGAAAATGCATTACCAAAAAACGCGGGCACAATCAACGGCAGGTAGGTGTTAACCCACCCCAATCGGGCAAACCAGACATACTGGGGGATGAGCGTCACTTGCGATGGGAGCATCATGGTGGCGAGTAATACCACAAACAGAAAATCACGGCCACGAAAGCGCAGCCGGGCAAAACCATAGGCTGCCAGCGTACAAGAAAGCACGACGCCAATGATCGAGAGGAACGTAATCCGAATGGTGTTCCAATAGAACTGTGCAAAGGGCAGCAACTTCCACGCCTTGGGGTAATTGGTCAACTCCACCGGATTGGGAATCCAAACTGGCGGCCATGTATAGACCTGCGGCCCTGTTTTCAATGAGGTCGAAAGCATCCACACAAAAGGCGTCATGAAGAGCGCGCCTCCGGCAAGCAGCAAGCAATAGACCATCAAGCGGGACGCGATCCGCCTGGCATGGTAACGTTTTCTGTGCCCAGCCACTGCAATCGGCGCCGGGTGGGTTCTGTCAATGGCTGTCGTCTTGGCCATGTGTCTTCTCCGCGATTACTTCTTTAGCTCGCCCTCATAGTAGACCCACGCCGATGAACTCTTAAGGATGAGGACCGTCAGCAGTAGGATGAGAAGAAACAGCACCCATGCTAAGGCGGATGCGTATCCAAAATGAAATTGACGAAACCCCTTGTTATAGATATGCATGACATAGGTCAACGTGGCGTTGTTAGGGCCGCCACGCGTCATCACATAGGCCTGCGTGAACATCTGGAACGACCCAATCATCCCCAGGATGAGGCTAAAAAAAATGGTTGGGGTCATCATGGGGACGGTGATGTTCCAGAAACAAGAGAGCGGGCCGGCGCCGTCAATCTCGGCAGCGTCGTAGAGGCTTTGGGGGATGCCCTGCAAACCAGCCAAGAAAATGATCATCGAGCCGCCTACCCCCCATAGGCTCATGATGATAATGGCCGGCATGGCCCATTGCTCGGTTGACAGCCAGGCGGGGCCTGAGAGACCAAATACTCCCAGCAAGCCGTTAATCGGCCCGTATTCGGGATGAAACAGCCATACCCACAAAATCGCCACTGCAACCCCCTGTACAACCGAAGGCAGATAATAGATGGTGCGAAAAATGCTCAGGCCAAGCACCTTCTGGTTCAGCAATAGGGCGATCAGCAGGGCGAGAATCGTCAGCAGAGGCACGGACACAAACGAATAATAGGCTGTATTGCGGATCGACTTGGGCCACAGATCGTCCTCGAAGAGCATCTGCGCATAGTTCGCCAGGCCAACGAAGGAAAATTCGCTCAGAAAATCAGCCTTGAAGAACGAAAGATAGAGGGAATAGAGCATGGCGCCGGCAGTAAAGATCAAAAAGCCGAGCAGCCACGGCATGATAAAAAGATAACCGGCAATCTCTTCGCGAGCGCGCATGCCCAGGCGACGCCGTTTGGTAGGGACAGTGTGAAGCGCCATAGCTCACCTGTAGTTGCTAGATCAACAGCAATGCCAGCATTGTTTCGTTTGACGAGCCAGGTTTCTCGCAGAAATCTGGCTCGTCGGTCGCCTGTGCCACCCTTACCGAACAGCGCACCCTGTTCAGCAAGTTGTGCTTACTGCAACCCTAGACCGGATTCAGCAGCTCGTTCACTTTGGCTACCGCCGGCGGAATCAGATCCTCCACGGTTCCCGAGCCGATCTGATAGATCTGGTCGAAGACAGGATTGAGGATCTCCATGGCATCGGTGTGCTCGGCAAATTGCACCATGGGCCGCGCATAGTCAAAGCCATCGATAAAGACCTGGAGGTCGACATCCTCCAGATTGGGGTTGACCGCCACCATACGCTCTTTGGCAATGCTGGCCCACTCGGGCCCCAACGACTTACGCGCCGGCTGAATCAGCCGTGTCTGCATCTGCATGCGCTGCCAATCGGCGTCTGTGGCATACTTGAGCCATTCCCAGGCAGCGTCGGGCGCGGTCGTATTCTTATAAACAACCCAGGTGTCGGTCGTATGGAACGTTTCGCGACGACCATCTGGTCCCGGTCCGGCATATTGGGGGAAGACTCCCCAATCAAACTTGTCACCGACGGTTTCCAGCCAGACGTTCAAGGCCCACGACCCATCACATTTCGTGGCCACTCTGTCGGTGGCGAATAGTCCCCACCCAATAGTACGCATGGCGTCGGCTTCCGCCGGGGTCGAGGTCACCTTCTGCTCCCAGCGCAGGTCCGACAGCCAGTTCATTGCATCCATCGCAACTTGTTCGTCGAGAAGGCAGACACGGTTGTTATCGGGCTCATGGACTTCGCCGCCCCACGACCAGATATGGGTCGAAATTGTGAACTCCAGTGCGAAGAAAATGTCAACACCCAGCTCCTCGGGTTTGCCGTCGGCGTCGCGCACCGTCAACTTCATCGCGCGGTCGAGGAACTCGGTCGCATCCAGGTC
>JAHDWG010000430.1:0-442 GCA_023384495.1 Caldilineaceae bacterium | reverse complement strand
CTTGGATAGTCAACGCCGGCATCGTCAAACATGCGCTTGTTGTAATACCATGCCCAAATGCCACAATACTGGGGCAGGCCGTGCTGGTGGTTGTTCCACTGGAGCATCTTCCACTGGCTTTCCACGAAGTCGCCGATGATCTCCGGGGTGAAGTCTCGCTCAATAAAGGGATCGAGGTTCAGCGTGCCATCTTTCTCGATGAACAGACGCATGTGTGGTCCCCAGCCCCAAATAATATCGGGGGCAGTTCCCGCCGCCATGGCAGCCACTACTTTCTGCGAAAAATCTTCGCCGGGCAGGGGCTCGTGCTTGATCTTAATCTGGTGTTCACTCTCAAACTTATCAAAGAGCTCTTGCGCCGGCTCCACCATCACGGGGTCGAGGGGGTGCTCCCAATGTCAATTAGAAATGCACACCGATGACAGTTAGAAATTAACATGGT
>JAHDWG010000429.1 GCA_023384495.1 Caldilineaceae bacterium | reverse complement strand
ACCTACGACCTTCGGGTTATGAGCCCGACGAGCTACCTCTGCTCCACCCCGCGTTGATTAGAACCGTATTATACCATAGGGGTTGCCGGGCGTCAAAACCTGGGGGCCGCACGCGCTATCTATTCTTCAGTGGGGAAGAAAAGCTCTATCCATTGTAGCCAATTGGGCGGTGACATCTGTGCAGCGCCCATCCCCGGCGCACTCACTGGGTCGGTCTGCGCGGGCGGCTCATCCACCAACACCACCAACTGATCACCGGGCAACACCAGGTTGAGCACCTCGCGCGCCTGTCTGTGGATATACGCATCGCTGCGGACATAATCCAGCTCCGCGCGTAGCTCGGCCTGGCGGGCCTGCGATGCCCCAATACGGGAATCCCACATCGCGACCGCCGCCTCCAAGCGCGCTTGTTCAGCAAGCCGCCCGGTGTACCCGACGATAAAAAGCAGGCAACAGGTGATCAGCACCAGTAGCAGCAGATGGCGTCGGCCGGACGGATTCTGCATCGGCCACAGTTCTCCTGGAAAATTGCCGGAACAGGGATCAAAAAAGGAGCGCTACGGCGACAGGAAAGGCGCGGGGACATCCCCGCAACTACCATGTCAAGCCAAAGGCTCCTCGCCTGTGGTGCCGCAGGAGGGACTTGAACCCCCATGGGAGTACTCCCACTACGCCCTGAACGTAGCGCGTCTGCCAATTTCGCCACTGCGGCGCACCAAAATCGATTGTTACTAATAGAGACAGTTGGGTAGATTTGGTCTACCCGGACAACATTCATACTATATCATGAGCCAGGGGGGATGTCAAATCACACGACGCCGCTTGGGTGTCAGGTGACAGTCACTTCACAAGTGACTGTCACCTGACTGCGCCCGGTGGCGTAGGCGGCGCCAGCGCCGCCGCCTGATTGGCCGGCACCCGGCGCGTCACAATGTACCAATCGGCAAAGTCGGCAAACCGCTCGGCTGGGCTGTTGATGGAGCCAATCTGCACATTGTGGACGCGCGTGCTCACCCCATAGGTGTAGACGGGGTAATAGAGCACTAGCGCTGGCGCCTCTTCGGCAAAGATCTCTTGGAAGCGCCAGTACAGTTGTCTGCGCTCTTCTTCATTGGTGATGGAGCGCGCTTTCTCCATGATCTCGTCGGCCTCTTCATTGCGCCAGCCTGCATAGTTGGCCCCACCGCCCTCAGCCTGTGAGCTGTGCCAGAGCGGATACGGGTCAGGGTCACCCGGTGTTTCCCAGGTGACTAGCGCGGCGTCGAATCTCCGCGGCACGAGGAGATCATTGACCAACCCGGCAAAGGTAACGGGTGTCGGCGCGGCGCGCACCCCAATACGTTGCCAATCCTGCGCCAGCCGTTCGATCAGCGCCTGCTGTTGTGGGTCATCATTGGTATGGAGCAAGAACTGCAGAGGCCGTCCATCCTTGTCGCGCACGCCATCGCCGTTGCTATCTGTCCAGCCCGCGCTGTCAAGCAGTTGGGCCGCCTGGCGAAGATTGTACTCATATTCGGTGAGATTGGGATTATAAGCCCAGTTTTCAGGCAAGAATAGGCCGTGCGCCACAATTCCCTGCCCGGCAACCACTTCTTCCACCAGGGCCTTACGGTCGATGGCATGATAGAGCGCCTGGCGCACCGCCTTTTCTTGAAAGAAGGGGGCATTGGGGTTATTCAGGTTGAAGACGACGCTCAAGTACCCGGCCTGCACCGTGGACAGAAGCTGCAGATCATCCCGTCGTTCGGCCAGGGGGATATCGGTGGGCAGCACCGTGCTGACGCCATCAATCTCATCGGCGATAAACGCGGCCAACAGGCTTGGGTGATCGGGATAAAAGTGAAATTCGAGCGCGGTCAGATAGGGGCGGGCGCCGTTGTAGAAGGGGTGCGGCTGGAGCCGAATATGGTCGGCCGCGACCCGCTCAACCGCCATCGGGCCGGCGCCAATTGGATTGGTGTTGAGCGTCCCCGACGCCAACTCCACCGCCGGCACACCGGCATAGATGTGCCGCGGCAAAAGCCCCATGGCAGTATAGTCGAGAAAAGGCGTGTACGGCTCGCTCAAGATAAAGCGGACCGTAAAGTCGTTTAGTTTTTCGACGGTCACCGTGCGCCAGAGCACGGTCAGATCAGGCAAACCCATGACATTTGGGTCTTGCAAGATTCCCACCGTGAAGAGGACATCATCCGCCGTTACCCGTTGGCCGTCATGCCAAAATTGGTCTTCGCGCAGCCGAAACGTATAGATCACGCCGTCGGTGACCGTCCAATCCTGCGCCAGATCCGGGGTTACACGGCCTTGCTTGTTGATCTTGGTCAGGCCGCGGTAGATGAGCGAACACAGATCTTGGTCAACGGCGTTGGCTTCGCATAGCAACGGGTTGAGGAAACGCGGATTTCCGGCCACCCCTTCTCGAAAGACTCCCCCCGTCGCGGGCACCAGCACCGTTGTTACGCTGTAGCTAGAGTAGCCCAACAGGGACGCCAATAGCAATATACCGGCCAACGCCAGGCCAATCTGCCAGCGCATGTGCCGGCTGATGGCGTCCGCCGGGGATTCAGAGGCCAGGGTATTGGTAGTGTAAGAGGGTCGAAGTTGCATGGCAACTCAAGGGCCGCAGCGAAGCCTTCTCGTGCAGCGCGCTACTCGAAGACAACCGTCACCAGGGCGAGCAAAAAGAAGATGCCAGCCAACAAAAAAGTAAGATTGAACAGCGTACGCTCCATGCCGCGGCGCGAGCGATAGATGTCTGCGCCCGAAAAGACGCTGCCCAGCCCGGTGTCTGTATGCCCTTGAATCAAGATGACGCCGGTGAGCGCCAAGGCAATAATGATGGTTGCAACCATCAAAAAATCAACAAATGTCATGCAATGACTCCTGAGAGCAGAAGGGCGCCCAAATATTCAATAAAATCAAGATTCGTTTGCTGATTATAACAACGGGCAACCGCTACACCAAATCATGGGGGTCATGGCAACTCATAGGCATAGAGCACTGGGCTGCCCAGTTGGTTCCGCTCAATGTGAACGACCCCGCCCGGAAAGCGCGCCTGCGCTTCGGCCAGCAATGCGCGCGCGGCGGGCTGCACCAACAATGTGCTGCGCGGCGGCAGCGTTGGCGGCCAATCGGGGGGCGATAGGGTCTGGGCCGTGGGCGACATAACTTGGTCGCCCACTAACAGTTGCATCACAGGGTCAGACCAGATGACATCTTCAGGTTGGCCATCCACCAAGAGAATGGGCGTGCGGCCAACCTGCATCGTGCGAATGAAGAGGGCTGTAGAGCCGGCTGGGTCGGAAATTCGTCGCATATCCTCCGCATGGCCCAGCCACCCGAGCAGCCCCACCCACACCAGCAAGCCAACCAATAGATAGCTGGCGGCTTGGGCCGTCCATGCCCCGACTGCAGTTACGAGCAGGGTGCGGACCCGGTCGATGACAAAAGCAAGCGCCAACATGAGCGCCGGCGTCAGGGGCAACAGCGCCGGCCAAAAGAGTGGTTCGGGCGCCAGTGCATGGCCGACCACCAATCCCACCATGACCCAGACAAAGATCGCCCATCCGACAAACCGATCGAGGTTGAGCAATAGGTTGCCGATGGCGAGAATCGTTAGCGGGGCCAGCAACTGGTTGACGCCTGTGCGCGCCTGGATGCCCGCTACCCCATGCCCTGCATCCAGATTGAAGGCATCCAAATTAAAGATTGCCAACAGACCCTGGAAAGTGGGCAACCAGGCGCTCAC
This sequence comes from Caldilineaceae bacterium, assembly GCA_023384495.1. Classification (GTDB taxonomy): domain Bacteria; phylum Chloroflexota; class Anaerolineae; order Caldilineales; family Caldilineaceae; genus CFX5. The sequence continues at coordinate 2,548 of JAHDWG010000429.1, read as the reverse complement.
GAAACGCGCCTGAAATGCTGCGGGGTTTTCTAGCCAAAGCGCAAGCTGGGGCGCCGTGATGACCACGATGCCGCTGACCCAGATCACACTCAGCCAGGGCCGATAAAAGCGGCCTGCAAGCCCAGTTGGGCGTTGTAGCCAGCCGGGCTGTAAGAGCCAAACGCCAATCCACCATCCCAATGCAATCAACAAAAAGACCACCCCGCTTGGGTAGAGGAGGAGAGCCAGGCCGATGAGGACGCCGCTCAGCCCGGCCGCCAGACCATCTTGGGTGCGCCAGGCGCGTAGCAACGCCCACAAGCCAAGCAGACCCCACGCAACCGGTTCGAGATAGATGGGAAGCCGGCTATAGTGGACAATCACGGTGCTGGTTGCGGTCAACAGGGTGGCCCACCGCGCGATCGATTGACCGCTGTCTTCAACCGTTTCGTCATAGGGGCCGATGACCGGCGTGCGGCGGAAGAGTTCGCTAGCCAAGAGCCAAACGGCCAGCACGGTGAGCAGAGCCGCCAGCATCCCTGTGAGCCGTAACCCCAAAAAGGGATCGCCGGTTACGCCCATCATCAAGGCCAGAGGCGCCAAGGCAAAGGGGCCAACCGCTGTATTGCCGGCAAAGAGTTGATGTTGATTGCCACGGAGCAATGCAAGCGCCTCAAGCCCCCAGTGGGCCAATGGCTCGTCAATCAATGTTGGGGGTTGCAAGCTGCGCCAGCCAAAGAGCAGGCCACTGAGCGCCAACAGCCCGCCCAACTGAAACCAACCAACGCCGGACGAGTCGCCGTGGGCGGTGGTGCGCGCCAATGGCTCGGCCAGTAAGCCACAGACGACCAGAAAGAGCAGCACGGCCGCCATCCAAAGTGACTGCACGACCCACCGTTCGGTGTCGAGAAGAACCGTGCTGGCCAGGCCTGCCGCGCCGGCAGCGCCCACCGTGAAGGCGATTAAGAGCTGCCCAATACGCCGCCGCGCCGGCCTGAGGGGGCGCGCAAGGCGTGGACGGGCGCCAAACTCTGCCCGCCAGGCTGGGGCAAGCAGGCCAAAGCCAAGCGCAGCGCCTGCGCTCATCCCCAAGGCGAGCGTCAGCAGATCTGCTGGAAGCCAGCGCGACAGCGCGCGTAGGGGGGGCGCCGCGTCCAACAACCACGGCGGAAAGAAATTGCCTAAGCTGCGATGATGAAAAATATAAGCTGCGAAGAATGCAAGGGCCAGCGTGGTCAGCAAGCCGAGGAAACGAAGCAAACGCACGAAGTTGCCTTCCAATGCGGCGCCAGGCCCCGAACCCACCTGGTTCAGACCACCTGCGCATCAGGCGTCATAAGGACAGCACACGAGAAAATCATCAGGAGCGTTACAGCAAAAACCCGGCTGGCAATTGTGCTGCAACCGGGTGAAAGGTCGGGAAAAAGCGACCGAACTATGCTGTTTACTTGCTCTCGACGGCCGGGTCCGCGGGCGGCTCCGTTGTGGTGGCGGACGTGGAAGCCGCGCCCCCCTTGTTTTCTGTGCCAGATTCTTTGCGGAATTCTTTGATCCCCTTGCCCACAGCGCCAAAAACCTCAGGCAACTTGCCGACGCCGAAGAGCATGGTGACAATCACCAGGATCAGGGTCAGTTCGACCCAACCAATATTAAACGGCATTCTCAGGCTCCTTTCAATGCGCCACGGTGTTCATGTAGACGGCTAACGAACTACTCGCGACGTTCATACTCAATGTGCTCAGCGCATTATACCATGTACTGAGAAAAGCGCCAACCGACATCATTTTGCAAGTCTCATTTTGCAAATCGTCGTGGATTGGCCCTTCGATCGGTTGGCGCTCTGTGCTATACTACGGTGAGGACAAGTTGTCCCGTTTCATTCGAGTAGGGTTGCAACCCCTTCGATGTGAAACGTCCGTTTGCGCGGCGCTTTTGGGCAGAACTGGCGAGAAACGGCGCGCCGCCGCTATCGCACGACGGTGACAAGAACCGGACGCCATCCATGTTGCATGAACTACGCATCCGCAACTTTGCAATCATTGATGATCTGCACTTACACTTTGGCCCTGGCCTCAACATCCTAACCGGCGAGACGGGGGCGGGAAAATCGATCATCATCGACGCACTGGGGCTACTGCTCGGTGACCGGGCCGCCGCCGAATGGGTGCGCGCCGGCAGCGAGCTGGCCGAAATCGAAGCCACATTTGAATGTTCCCCTGGACCAGCGTTGGCGGATGATCTTCAGGCGCTGCTCGAAGAACAAGGGGTGGACGACCCAGACAACTCCGGTTGGTTGGTCCTCAGCCGCGAGGTGCGGCTGAATGGACGCAATGTCTGCCGGGTTAATGGGCGGGTTGTCAATCTGCAGACGTTGGGCGACGTGGCGGCCCACCTGATCGATGTGCATGGCCAGGGTGAGCATCTTAATCTGCTACGCCCGAAGACGCACATTCACTTGCTCGACCGTTATGCAGACCTCTGGCCGCGTCGCCAGGAACTCGCGGCTCTGGTAGGGCGTCTCCGCATCGTGCGTACTGAGCTAAACCGCCTGCGCCAAGATGCGCGCACA
>JAHDWG010000428.1 GCA_023384495.1 Caldilineaceae bacterium | reverse complement strand
TCAACGAGCGGCTCGTTCCGTTCGATTGCTCCCCATTGGCAATTCAGAGCAGGGTTGAAACCCGCGCCTGACAGCGATAAGTCGTCTCAGCGACTAAGGCGGCGATCCGTTGCTGGGGGCAACTGTCAACAGAACCCTAGCACACGACGGCGGATATGAAGGGATAGTTGTAGTAGCGACTTCAGTCGCTCGTGTCGGTGGCAAAGCGACTGAAGTCGCTACTACGAACACTTCCGTTATTTGCGCCGCTATGCACTAGGCCAGCCGGTAGCGCAATGGGTTGCCGTTGAGCATGCGAATCAAATTCTCGTATCGGCTCTGCCGGGTGGGCGCGCCACCCGGCCCATCAGCGCGGGCGGCGCCGGCGGCTGTGTGTGGCGTCAGCAGCACATTGGCCACGGGGTCGCGCGTCAGCGGCAGCAACGGGTTGTCGGCGCGGATCGGCTCCCACTCGAAGGTATCGAGCGCCGCGCCGGCCAGATGCCCACGCCGGACTGCATCCGCCAGTGCGTGTTCGTCGATAACGCTGCCGCTGCCACAGTGGACAACAAAGCTGCCCCGCTTCATCTCGGCAAGGAGCGCCGCGTTGAGCAGGTGGTCGGTTTCGGGGTAATAGGGCAGAAGCGAACAAAGAAAGTCGCTGCCGGCAATCAACTCATCTCGTGGGGCGTAGGTCAGGCCCAGTTCCAGCTCCACCGCTTCGGGCAACCGGCGCCGTTTGTGATAGATGATCTGCGCCGGGCGGAAGGGAATCAGCCGCCGCGCCAACTCGGCCCCAATCTCGCCAAAGCCGAGGATGCCCACTGTTGCGCCATCGATGCCGTCGATACCGCTGTGGCTCGACCAGTTGTAGGCAAAGATGTTCTCATCGGTGCGCAGCGAGGGGCGGCCCCAATCCCCGGCGGCCTCGGCAATCGCCTTGACCTCGGGCAGCTTCTTGACCAGCGCCAACATCTGCATCACCATGTGTTCGGCCACCAGTATGCAGCCGCGGATCGGCCAGTAGCAAACGGCCACACCCTGCCGTTTCGCCGCCACCACATCGATGTCATGGGTGAGCGACCCCAACCGTTGGATCAGCCGCAGCTTTGGCGCCGCGGCCACCATCTCGGCGTCGATCACACCGGCGCGCTCGCTGATGAGAAACTCAGCGTCGGCCAGCCCGCGCATGATCTCCGCCCGCGGCGGCTGGCGCAACATGGTGACGGACAGTTCGGGCGGGGCGGCTTCCAGCGCTGCCTGCTGGTGGCGGGGGCTGCGTTCGGTGACGAAGAGGACGTTGTGGGTCATTGAATGTCTGTTATTGGGTGGTGGCTCTGGGTCGACGGGGTACGCGGAACCAGATTAGGTGGCTTCCAGGCGGGCGACGATCCGCAATAGATGGAGTTCGTCGTAGCTCACGTCACCGGCAAACGCATCAAAGATGGGGCGTAGGTAGTCAAAACCCTTGTTGCGAAATGCGGCGATCACCTGATCCCGCACCACAGCGGGCAGCGTGGACTCGGCGCGCAGCCGTTCGACGGGCAGGGTTCCGCCTTCCTGGGCATACTTGCCAAGGTGGCTGATGATGGTCGGTCGCTTGACGCTATGCGCCTCCATCAAGTCAGCAATGCTCTGTCCCGCAACAAATGCATCCCCCACTTCTTCGCTGCGCGCCTTGCCGGCCCGCAGTCGCCGTGGGCCATCGGTCACCGTTTTGGTTCGCTCCGACAACCCATGCTCCCGACAATAGGCAGCAATCAGAGGCAAAAACTCATCAGCATAGCGCGCGAGCTTCTGTTGGCCAACCCCCTGCAACAGCGCAAAAGCCGCCTTGGAGTGGGGCAGATAGATCACCATCTCTTGAAGCGTCACATCGGAAAAGATCATATAGGGGGGTGCGCCCTGGGCGTCGGCCAGCGCCTTGCGGTGAGCGCGCAGCCGTTCGAAGAGCGCGGCCTCGTAGCCGGCGGGCGCAGCTACCGCGGCGGAGATGGTTGCGGCGGCCACTGTTCCCCAGACTGGCTCACCCTTGAAGACGGCGCGCGCCTTTTCGGTGAGCTTGAGGCTGCCATACTGCATATCCTGCGTTAACAAGCCCTGCTGGATGAACTGGCGCGCCAGGTGTTTCCATTGCTCGACGGAAAATTCCTGGCCAATGCCATAGGTGGAGAGCTGATGATGCCCACGCTGGAGCACCTCTTTGGCCTGGGATCCACGCAGCACCTGGATGATGTGATTGGCGCCAAACAGTTCACGCGTGCGGGCCACACATGAAAGAAACTTCTGCGCGGGCACGGTGAGATCAACCCGTTCCTGCGCCCCAGCCAGGCAGTTGTCGCACATCTGGCACACGTCAGCAATGTCCGTTTCGCCAAAGTAGGTCAGCAAAGCGCGCCGGCGACACGCGTCTCCTTCAGCCCAGCGCACAAGAGTCTGCAAGCGCTGCGTGCGTTCGGCCTGTTCCGAAGCCGCGCCCTGGCTGATGAAATAGCGGATAGTCTGCACGTCGCCATAGCTATAGAGCAGTAGACAGTCGGCGCGCAATCCATCACGCCCTGCGCGCCCGATCTGTTGGTAATAGCTCTCAATATCTTTCGGTAGATCGACGTGGAGGACAAAGCGCACGTCAGGTTTGTCGATACCCATGCCAAACGCGATGGTCGCCACCATCACCGGCGTATTGTCGCGCAGAAACGCCGTCTGGTTCCGGCGCCGCGTTGCGCTGTCCAGCCCGGCATGATAGGGAAGGCAGGCAATGTCGTGTTCGACCAGCGCGGCGCTCAACTCGTCTACCTGGCGCTGTGTGTTGCAGTAGATGATCCCCGATTGGCCGGCGTGCGCAGTGAGAAAGGCGAGCGTCTGGCGCAACGTGTGAACCTTTGGTGTCACCGCCACAAAGAGATTGGGGCGATCAAAGCTGGTGATGAACTCGTTCTCGTCGCGGAATCCCAACGACGCCTTGATGTCGGCCTGAACGCGCGGTGTGGCAGTTGCGGTCAGCGCCAGGCAGACGGCTTGGGGAAAGCGCTGGCGCACTTCAACCAACTGGCGATATTCGGGGCGGAAGTCGTGCCCCCACTGCGAGATGCAGTGCGCTTCGTCGATGGCGAGCAGAGTCAGCCGGCACTGTTCAAGCAGCATGAGCAGCTCGGAACGCAACAACGTTTCAGGGGCAACATAGAGCAGCTTTACCTCGCCCTGCCGAACTTTTTTGACCGTCGCCAGATAGTCGGCCGCGCTGAGGCTGCTGTTGAGACAGACCGCGGCCACGCCCAACTGGCGCAACTGCCCGACCTGGTCCTGCATGAGCGCGATGAGGGGCGAGACGACCACTGTAAGCCCGTCGAGCAGCAGCGCGGGCAACTGGTAGCAGAGCGACTTGCCGCCCCCCGTGGGCATGATCACCAGGGTGTCGCGCCTGTGCAGCACATTGGCGATAATCTCGGCCTGTCGCGGGCGAAAGTCGTTATATCCGAAAACTCGGCGCAGCGTTTCTTGTGGTGATGTATGGTCTGGGGCAATCGCATCGGCAATGGATGGTAACATGGGATATCATCATTTTGATACTTCGATATGGCAACCGGGGCCGGCGGGACCTTCCTACCCGCTGCATACAGGTGACCGCTGGGGCCGCCATGACGCAGCCGAATTGTAGCACGGGAAGGCTTCACGCAGAATAGGCAATACAGGCTAAAGTCGGGCCTGCCAAAGTGATGAGGCCGATGCGTCAATCGGATGATGCCGCACGACAGATTTTTCAGCGGCCACGGCGGCTATACTCCGGTTTTCAAACAGAGCTCAGTATAACCGTGCGCAAGCGCTACGGCGTCCAGTCTACACCCTGTTCGAGCCAGTTGGGGAGCGGGCCGATGGGGACAAGCTGTTGGGCGGCGCCACCCACGAGCGGGGCAATCCAGATCGCCCAATCACCGCTGCGGTCGCTGAGGAACGCCACGCTGCGCCCGTCGGGGCTGACCGCCGGCAGGCCATCATTGGCTGCGTGATTGGTAAGCCGTGTAACATCACCCGTCGCCACATCGACCGTGTAGAGTTCCCAGTTTCCATCGCGTTGATCACTCATAAAGACGACCGATGCGCCGTCAGGCATCCAACGGGGGCGGGCGTCGCCAGGGTTGTCGGTGAGCGGCCGGCGCTGCGAACCGTCGCTGCGCATGAGCCAGAGACCACAATGGCCGCCGGCTTCGTCACAGCCACGATAGACGACCTCCTCGCCAAGCGGGCTCCATGCCGGGTCTTGGCCTTCGCGCAGGTCGGTTGCCTCTCCATTGCCGTCGGCCCAAAGGTGATAGAGCCGCCAGCGCCCATCGCCGTAGCGCGTGCTGGCAAAGAAGAGCTGGTCGCCAGTGGGATTCCAGGTGGGCAGCGCGTCTTCCACGTTGTAGGCAAAACGGAGCCGTTCGCCGGTCGCCAGTTCAAAACCACCCAACCCCAACATATCATCCCGCGTGCTATGGAAGGCAATGCGGCTGCCCCCTGGCTGGACGGCGGGCTGGACGGCGTCAGGAACAACGCGAGCGGGCTGTGAGCCGGGCGCCGCCCCGATGACGAAAACCGCCATGCGGCCCTCCAGGTCAGGCGCTGAAAAGTAGATGCGGCCGGACTGGGCTGTATCCACTGCGGGCGTTGTGACGGTCACCACGTGGGCGACAGTGATGGCGCCTGTAGGGGCAATGGCCGCTGTCGCACCGCTTTGGGCAGCGGCGGTGAGTTGACCCGGCTCACCGCCAAAGAAGGCAATGGTTTGGGCAAAGAGCGGCTCGTCACCGTCCAGTTGGGCAGCCTGCGTCAGATCGGAGAGCACGGCGTCATCGGCAAAACCGTTCTTGAGAAAGGTTCCCCACGCGCGCAAAAAGTAGGCAGCCGCCAATTCGGGGCGGACGCGCAGCGCCGGCTCCACACTGCTAAGGATGCGGTTGGCAAGCTGTGGCGTCGCCCCTTGCGCCGGTGTGCCGGCAATGAGGGGCGTGCGCAGGGCAAAGATCTCCACCGGGGGAACAGCGCGCATCACGTCGAGCACGCCGGCATAGTCGCCATAGAAAAGGTGGGCAAGGAGCGGGTAGCCGGGATTGCCACGGTCGTTAATCACATCCAGCTTGGTCTGGGCGTTGTATTGGATGTAGACGGCGTTCCATTCAAAGATTGGATCATCGGCGTCGAGCGCGCTGCCGGCGTCGAGCGCCACCACGGCCTCGCCCCACAGCCCGGCGGCGGCCAGGCGCAGCGCGGCCTGGTTGGCTTCACGCAGGGCTTCGGGGGCTGAATCGGCCAACGGGTTGAGCGTCACCGGCGCCATGCGCACACCATCCCAGCGCAAGATGTTGAACTGGGCATAGCGTACGCCACAACTGTAGCAAAAGACATAGTAGTCCGACACATCGAGCACCACTTCGGGGACGCCGTCGCCGTTGAGATCATCCAACGTGCCAACAGTGGGGTGAGCGTTGCTGCCCAAAGCCTCGCGCTTGAAGCCTTGGCCGTCAAAGCGATAAAGGGCATAGAGACCGCTGTGTGCGCCCACCCCGGCTTCCAATTGAATCCACAGATTGGTAGGCTCCACCTGCACCTGCTGCACTGCCCCTTCGCCCAAATAGTCGGGGCTAGGCTCCTGAGGATTGGCCGACCGCAGATCCACGCTTGCCACCTCGCGCCAGCCACGCGCATCGTGGCTGTAGATCACCAGCAGGTGGTCTTGTTCCAGTTCGGCGCTGCGCAGCCCGACCGTATGCGCCAGCCATAGATTGCGCCCCTGTGGATCGCCCTTCAGGGGAAGCACCGAAACCGCCTCAATGCCCCCTGCGCCCGGCTCAATGCCCAGGCTGAGCATAGAGAGTTGCGCCAGATCCGCCGCCAGCTCCTCGGGGGCTGCCGGCGGAGGAGGTTCGGATGAGGCAGGCGTGGGTGGGGCAGGCGTGGCCGTAGGGGGCGGCGGCGAAGTCGGCGTCGCCGGCGGCGGGGCGGCGGTGGGCGCGGCGGCGGTCTGGGTCAGCGCCACGGCCACCGCGATCTCGCGCTCATTGTCCGGCTGCCGGCCACAAGCTGCCAACCAGAGCAAACCCAACACCAAAAACGTCAAAGTTGGCTTCAAACGGGCAACGAACATGCGTCGCATCATAGACCTCGGTTGAGTTGTTTAGGTGAGCGTCTTGCGCCGCTGTGCAACGGCCAACATCTCATCCACCTGGGTAAATTTGACGCGTGGCCGGCCCTGTTCCTGGCCGCGCGAAACCTCAAGTTCGTCAATCAGACGCCAGCCATCAATGCTGACGTATTGGACGCCCCGCTCTGTCAGCAGGCG
>JAHDWG010000427.1 GCA_023384495.1 Caldilineaceae bacterium | reverse complement strand
GTGCTCGATTTTGAGGCCTAGCCGATCTACAGCATCCGCATCCGCAGCAGCGACCGGCAGGGGGCAAGCTTTGAGCAGGTGCTGCGGATTGACCTCAACAATCTGCCCTCGCCACCCGATGCGCCGTCCAACCCGCTCACCTTTTGTACGGGCAACCCCATCATCCTGTTGGACAATCAGTCGAACAGCGCGGGCCGGCGGGTGCTGGTGCGCATCGACAACGTCACCATCAGCAACATGACGGCCAATAGCTGCACGGTGAGAGGCGTCCTGGCGGTGACGAGCAACGGCAGCACCGTCGGCAATCTGGCTTTTCAAGGCGACGTCAACGACCGCAACCAGTTCCGCACCAGCACCATTCCCGACTTTGCCATCAACGTCGCCGGCATCCCGCTGCTGGCGCGCAGCGTGGTGATCGCCTATAACAACGAGCGCCCCCACCTGCACATCACCCGCCCGGCCTTGCAGATGCCACAGGAGTTTGGCGGTCTGTCGGCTTTGCTTTCCGTGCCGACCTTGATCGACAGCGGGGGTATTCGTTTTGGCACAGGCAAGATCAACCTGCCCACCATCACCACCAGCAGCGGTTTTGAGATGAGCCTGACCGGTGAACTCAAACCGGTGGGCGAAGGCTTCCACATCATTGCCGATGGCAGCATCACTATCCCCAACATCGGCAAGAAAAAGGCCCCCGGCTCGACCGGGCAGACCTGCTCGATCAGCGCCGGCGTGACCATCTTCACCAATGCGCAAGGACAGACGGCGCTGGCGATCGCCGCCGGTGCGGACCAAACGCAACTGCTCATGGGTCCCCATCTGGCCAACGCAGCCCCGGCTCCCCTGATGGCCCCCGACGCCTTTGACGCCTTCCGACTCGACAAAATCCGCGCCGGCGCAAGCTGCTCACCAGGTTTGCCAATCGGCAATACCGGCCTCTTCCTCACCGGTCTCAAAGGCGAGATCACCCTGATCCCCGGCAGCGAACGCCTCGATGTGACGGTGACGATTGAAGCGGGCAAGAGCCTGCCCGTGCTGGGGCCAATTCTGGCCATGGAAGGCAGCATGGGTATTCAGCCCCGCCCCTTCCAGCTTGACCTGGGCGTGGTGCTGACGATGCTCTCGATTAAGGTCGCCCAAGCCGACGCCACGATTACGACGAGTAGTTTTAAGACAACCGTCGAGGTGCGGGGATTCTTCTTCAAAGGGACAGCCTCGATCGCTGCCTTCACGGTCAACAATCGCGCAACCTTTGCTGGCTCCGGCCGTTTGGCCATTGTCGTGGAGAAAGGCGCGCTTGTTGAAGCCGGCGAATGCTTTTTGGGCATCTTTATCTGTCCGCCGGCGCTCCCGCCCTTTAGCCTGGGGGAACTGGCCGCTGTCCAGGCCGATGTGGGTGAATTCACGAGTAAGATCGTAGTCCCAGGGGCCACCGCCATCGAAATCTCAATCTTCGGTTTTCGGGGAATGGTAAATACCATCTTTGGTTCGTTCGGCTTCTTTGTAGACGAACGCGCCAGGTTGAGTTTTAGCGATTTCAGCAGCTTCAAACTGGTGACAGGGCCAACGGTGGCGGCTGCCCGTGCTGCTTGGGCCACAGCCGCCGCCAATGGCGACGCAGTGGGCGCCGCCGCTACCGGTGAGTATATCTTCCTTGAGCATGGGAATGAGCGTGGCGACCCAGGCGTGATCATCCGCACACCACTGCACAAACCGGCGGTGGACCCCAACCAGATCGCAGCCGCCGGCGCCACCGACGTGATCACCCAGGTCAATCTGATCCAACATGGCGATGTGATCTTTAACCTGATTGCAGACGCTCCGCTTGCCTTTACCCTGATCACACCGGAGGGCAACGAGGTCACACCGGACAACTACGAGCAAAGCGCCCTGTTGGGATACAACATTGGTTACCTGCAGACGACCGGCTACGAGCCGGCCAGCATCCTGGCGCATGACCACGAAACCAGCGTCAACGATGAAGCGCTGCCGCAGTTGCTCTTCACCCCATTGGCGGCAGACGCCGCACTCAACGGCGTGGACCTACGCATCGACGGCGTGACGGTCTACTTCGACCTCAACTTCCCTGCCGCTATCAAGTGGCTCAAGCCGATTGTCTTGCCCGCGGGCGAACATACCGTGGAACTGGTGCAGCATGACACAGACACTGTCGTGCGCAGCACTGTGCTCAACCTGATCAGCAACACCCATTACAGCCTGGTCGGCATGGGCGGCCCGGCGGCGGGTTTGCTCACCCTGATCGACGACAACAGCCCACCGGCCACGCTGGGCAAGGCCAAGGTGCGTTTCTTCAACGGGGCGAACACCACGCTCAACCTGGTCGTCGATGGCACGCCGATCTTGAGCGATGTCGGCTATCAGACTGGCTCGGACTATGTGCTGCTCGACGCCGGGTCGAAGAGCATCGAGTTCCGCACCAGCAGCGGTGATCTGCCGGCGGCTGAACCGTTGACCACAACGCTGGCTGACGGCGGCATCTATACCTTTATGAGCACCGATTACAGCGCCAATGGCTTTGATGTCACCGTCGTCCAACGGGAAGATGCGCGCTACATCCCCGCCCATCTGACCTACTACAGCGTGGACCAGGCGCAGATGAATGAAGAGTGGCAGATGAAAGTAGTAGGCGACACGGACAACGCCTTTTACCAACTCGCCGTCTTGGGGCCGGACAGCCCGCCGATCCTCGGCAGTGTCATGGTCGAGGCCAGCAATCTCGCAGCCACCCAGATCAGTTGGCAATTGACCTCGGACAACCGCCCCACACGCGTCGCGGTCCATGCCAATCCGGGTGCGATCAGCGCCAGCGCGCCGCTCACCAACCCAGATGGCAGCGTCGATAGCCAGGAGATCCCCCTGTTCGAGGGGCCGGTGGTGGCCGAATATGAGATCACCGACCTGGCTGAACTGGGCGGTCAACTGACCACCAGACAGATCGACCTCAGCACATTGCCCACGGGGAGCTATCACCTCTGGGTGCGCGCCGATGATGGTGTCAACCCGCCGGTCAGCATCTATGCCGCCACGCCCGCCGTGACCGCTGCCGGTGTGCAGAGCGTCTATGGCGTCAACCCGGCCTGGATCGCCAAAAATGGCTTCAACCCGCTGGCGCTGGTAGCCGACGCCGCCCCCATCGTCATCGACCATAGCAACAACTTCCCGACGACGTGGACGGCGGCGATCAACACCACCTTCGATACGGCCACTCGCTCGCTCTATATCGAATGGCCGGCCCATGCGCACCCCGATGTCAACAGCTACCGGCTGCTCTTTGGCAACACGCCGCTCAACCCGACCCAGGCGATCACGGTCGGCGGGGCGATTGCCGAGTTTGGCGAGAACGGCCAGGCTACCGGCGTGGCCGTCGGCTTTGTGACGCTTGAGGATATTCTGCCGGATGTACACTATTACCTCTCCATCGAGGCGGTTGACACCGAGCGTAGCCGCGCCGTGCGCTCGCAAGAGGCGCTCTTCACCGTGGCTTCGGCGCCATTTGCGCTGACCTCGGCCCAGCCGGTCATCAACATCACAGCCGGCGGCCAGGCGACGGTTCCGGTGACGCTCGACGCCGCGGAAGCGCTCTTCTTCCCCAACGTCTGGCTCTCGACCGATCTGGGGGCGGCGGCGGCGGGCATCACCGCAGGCTTCGTCGATGACAACGAGGGCGTCAACGAGCTAAACGCCAACCGCCCCACCCGACAACTGGAGATCAGGGTCGATGGCAGCGCGCCCACGGGCCGCTATCCGATTGTCATCTCCGGTTACAACGGCGAGGCGAAGGAGGTGTTGAGTTTGGCAGTGGTGGTGGATAATCCGACCGTGACGCCGGCCAACGCCTTGTATCTGCCGTTGGTATCGCGGTAACGGGCGACGACTGTAGGTGGCGGCCAAGAGTCCGTGTTCGCCCAATGGTGGATGGACATCTGCGTCCTCCTGGGGTTGAATCAACAGAATCAAGCGTTGGCTCAACTCCAGGAGGAAAAGCTATACGACAGATAGGTAGGGCTTACGCAACTTCAGGGAACATCCCCTCTTGCCGGCATCCGCCGGTAGTGATGGGTTCCCGTCAGCGTAAGCCCTGATTCACGCTCAGCACTCGCTGTAGCCGCAGGTCTGGCATTTGCGGCAGCCCTCGACGTTGAGGAGCGTCGCCTCGCCGCAATCGGGGCAGATGTCGCCCAGTGTATGCGCCCGGATCGGCAGCGCCAGTTGTTCGGCGTGCGCCTCGTGACGCGGCGGGGGCAACTCGCTGAGATGCTCCGCCAGCACCTGGGCAATGCCATCGGGGAGGCTGCGCACCCGTTTGGCGCCAAAGCCCATAGGCCGCCCCCCGCCAATATCAACCAGTTCGTCCATGATCCAGTGCAGGCGCTCGGATGGGGGCAGGCTGGCCGGCATGCGCAGCACCAGGCTCATGAGGCGGCCAATCGCCTCGCTGACGGCGCTCACCTCGCTGCCGGCCTTGCCCACGTTGAGAAAGACCTCGAACGGCTCGGCGCGCTCGTCGCTGTTGACCGTCACATAGGCGGTGCCCAGCGGCGTCTCTTTGCGATAGGTGCTGCCAAAGAGCTTGTTGGGCCGCGGACGCTTCTTGATCAACGGACGATTCTCGCCGGCGCCGCTATGGTCGGCCTCGCTATGGCCGTTCATGGCGGCGTGACCGTTCAAATTAGAATGGAAGCCATTGGCAGCCGTAGCGTCGACCATGGTGTCGGCGGCTGGCTCGCCCTTCTTCTGCTGTGTGGCCTTGGTTTCGAGCACCACTTCTTGACGGCTGCCGGTGACGTAGACGGTCAACCCCTTGCAGCCCAGCTCCCACGCCAGCATGTAGGCCTGGGCCACATCCGCCTCGGTGGCCCCTTCGGGCGCGTTGACCGTCTTCGAGATGCTGTTATCGACAAACGCCTGGATCGCCGCCTGCATACGCACATGTTCTTCGGCCGTGATGTCGCTGCTCACCACAAAGGTGTGGCGGATATGATCTGGCAGGTCGGCGATCCCCTGGCAGTTCCCATAGGTGGCGACGTGCTCCTTGATCGCCTGTTTGCGCGCCTCGCTCAGATCGGTGCGGTTGAGCGCGTCCTCGAAGAGCGGGCTGGTGTAGAGCAGCTCCACATCGTTGTCGCCATCTTTGAAGTGGCGCACATAGCCCAGGGCAAAGACCGGCTCGCAGCCATAGCCTTCCAGCCCGCAGACGGTGGCGATGGTGCCGGTCGGTGCAACAGTACTTTGAGCGGCGTTGCGCAGACCATACTGCTGAATCCCCTCGACAATCTGGCTCCAATCCAGCGCCGGACGATGCCAGTCGCGGCTGAAGGGGAAGAGCGGTTGTGGTGGCCGCCACTTCATGCCACCGGGCTGATCGGCGTCATAGATGCTCCCCTCGAACGCCAGGAAGGGACCACGCTGGCGCGCCAGCTCGATGCTCTTGGCCATGCAGTGAAAGCGCACAAATTCCATCACCTGCGCCGCAAACTCCTGCCCCTCTTCGCTGCCATAGCGGATGCCCAAGTGGTACATCAAGTCGCCCAGGCCCATAATGCCCAGCCCAATGCGCCGGGCGCGATAGGCCGCCTGCGCCACCTCGGGCACCACCGGCACATACGCGTTGGCGCTGACCACATTGTCGAGGAAGTGGGTGCTCTCCTCTACCGAGCGGCGGAGCAGTTCCCAATCAACGACCATTTCATCATCGGCGTCTCGCTTGACATGAACCGCAAGATTGATTGATCCAAGACAGCAATTTTCATACGGGCCGAGCCACTGTTCGCCACAAGGGTTTGTTGCCTCGAGGTCGTACAAATGGGGCACCGGGTTGCTGCGATTTGCCGCATCGATAAAGAGTGCGCCCGGCTCGCCGTTGTGATGGGCAAACTTGACGATCGTATCGAAGAGGTCGCGCGCCCGCACCGTCTTCCAGACTGCGCCATCGCGCGGGTTGCGCAGGGCAAAATCGCCGTCCTCGTTGACGGCTCGCATAAACTCGTCGGTGATCGCCACCGAGATATTGAAGTTGGCGACCGAGCCTTCCGCCGCCTTACATGCAATAAAATCTTCAATATCTGGGTGATCAACACGTAAAACCGCCATGTTTGCGCCACGCCGGCTCCCGCCCTGCGCAATCTCGCCAAAGGCCTGGTCGTAGACGCGCAAAAAGCCCACCGGCCCCGTCGCCCGCCCCGCCGAGGTGTGGACGACATCCCCCTTGGGGCGCAGCCGGCTAAACGAGAAGCCGTTGCCGCCCCCCGTTTGTTGGATCAGCGCCGCCACGCGCAGCGTGCT
>JAHDWG010000426.1 GCA_023384495.1 Caldilineaceae bacterium | reverse complement strand
TCTATGCCCAGCAGGGCGATCTACCTCGGGCAGCGGCCATTTTCCAACTTGCGATAGAGCGGGGGCAGCGCTGGGGCGGGGCAAGCGGGCAGAGCCACCCGGCCACGGGCAAGGCGCATGCCCTTTATGCCCAACTGCTCTATGAATGGGATCAATTGACGGCAGCCGAGCAGCAGGCCGAGGCCGCGGTTGAGTGCTGCAAACAGTGGGGGCACGCCAAGCATCTGGTGGATGGCTACCTGGCGCTGGCCAATAGCCTGGCGGCCCAGGGAAAGATCGAACGGGCCCAGAATGCGCTCGCGGCCGCGCGCTCGGTGGTTGCGGAGAACGGGCAGAGCCCCCAGGAACAGAGAACGCTGGCGCACGCCGCCCAGAAGTTGGCGGCAGCGGTTGACCATGCCCAATTCGAACTCTGGCTCCGGCAGGGACGGTTGCAGGATGCTGCTCGCTGGCTGGCCGGCCCTTCACCAAACGGCGAGGCGACGATCAGCCTGGCCCGGGCGCGCCTCGCCCTGGCGCAACATGACCCCGATGGGGCCGCCCATTGGCTGGCCCATCATCAAAAGCAGTGGGCATCGCAGCCTACGCTGGCGGGACAGCTAAAGGTTTTGCTGTTGCAGGCCCAGGTGTATTGGCGACAAGGCGATCTTGCCAGTGCGCTGGCGGCTTTGCGGACAGCCCTTGACCTGGCTGAACCGGGCCGCTATGTACGGAGCTTTGTCGATGGCGGGCCTGCTATGGCGGCGTTGTTACAAGCGTTTGTTCAGCAGGCTGGTGCAGCCGGGTACGCTCAGCGGCTGCTCGCCGCCTTTCCTCGCCCGCAAAGCGATGGCGCCGCGACTGCTACGACTCCCCCGCGCCAGACTTCCCTGGTCGAGCCGCTCAGCGACCGTGAACTCGAGGTGCTGGTATTGATCGCTGCCGGTCACTCGAATCGAGAAATCGGCGCTCAACTGTTCATCGAGGTCGGCACGGTCAAGCGCCATATCACAAACATCTTTGGCAAGCTGGGCGCAACCAGCCGCACCCAGGCCATCGCCGTGGCGCGCCAACTGGGCCTGCTGCCCTAATCCACGTTCGTCTACACCCACTACGACCCTGGTCACACTGGCGGGCCAGGGTTTTTTGCTACCGGTCACCGGACGATTTTGCTACCTTTGACACATGACACTACGACCTCCCTGGCGCTATGCTAACGGCGCGAAAACAAGATGTTGATCAATACGAACCAGGGGGAAAGCACCATGTTACTCATGAACAACCCGGAATTGAGTGCAGCAACCGCAAGAGAGCGCCATCTGGAACTGATAGAGCAAGCGGCCATCGAGCGGAGAGTGCGCCAGGCGCAAGCTCAGAATCCGCAGCGGTCAGTGGTCACTCTGTTGGGGGTGCAGATCATCGGTACATTGCGCTCCATCGCCTGGTCGCTGCGCAGTGGAACAATTGCACAGGGCGAACCGGCCCCAACCGGAAAATAGCCATGACCGCACGACGATACCGGCTGGTGGTGGATGGTCAGCTCGACCAGGATTGGGCTGAATGGTTCGCGCCGCTGACTATTCACCACGCAGACAATCAATTGACCCTGCTGGAGGGCGAACTCGCCGACCAGGCGGCGCTCCACGGCGTCCTGAACAAGGTCTTCGCCCTCGGCCTCACGTTGATAGCGGTGAACCGCCTCGAAGAAGATTCGGCTGTTCACATGGGCAGCAAAGAGGATCAAAATAGCAAACAAGACGAAAGAAAGGATTGATCAATGAACGTTCGGACAAGACTCTCAAAATTCGGACAACTCACGCTGATGGGGGTGCTCTTTGTGCTCCTGGTCAGCGCGTGTATCCAGCCAATCACAAGGGAAGCGGCGGCTCCTGCGCCCGCAGATGACCTAGCAACGGCGGAGAGCGCCTGGCAAACCTACGAAAACCCGGAGGCAGGTTTCGCCATTGACTATCCGGCCGGCTGGGAGATGGAAACACTGCCGGCCGAAAACGAAGGGCAACACCTAGGGGTTGCGCTCACGGGGGAGAAAGGCGGCGTGGAGTTGCGTTGGGGCGTCGGTTTCGGCGGCGCATGCCCTGGCGGCTATGGGACGGTGGCAGTGGCCGACGGTGAGTTGCCTGTCTGCCACCTGCAAAACGCCGACGGCGCCGAAAGCTGGGAACAGATCAGCAAAGAGCTGGGCGAGATCGGTTTCTCCGCCCGCGCCTACACCAGCAGCCCGGCGCCGGCAAGCCGGGAATTGATCCTGCACATCCTGTCTACCTTGCGCTTTAACTGAGCCCGGTAGCTGTAGGATTTGATTGGAACAGCAACAGCAGGAACACAGAGAACGCCGAGAAGCCACGGAGCGCGCAGAGCTTCTTCTCTCTGTTCTCTGTGTATCTCTGTGTTGCGCTGTTTTGTACGATTTTCAGCATAGACCATGCAAGATCGGAGTGTGCCCATGTCAACGCTCGTATCCCGACCAGATCGCCGTTACGATATCGACTGGCTGCGCGTTATCGCGGTCTTTCTGCTCATCCCTTTCCACACGGCGCGCATCTTT
This sequence comes from Caldilineaceae bacterium, assembly GCA_023384495.1. Taxonomy (GTDB): domain Bacteria; phylum Chloroflexota; class Anaerolineae; order Caldilineales; family Caldilineaceae; genus CFX5. The sequence continues at coordinate 3,766 of JAHDWG010000426.1, read as the reverse complement.
GATATTTGGGAGCCGTTTTATGCCAAGAATGTGGAGACGAGCGCCGCGCTCAGCTACAGCGTAATTGCGCTCCTCAACCCGTGGCACATGCCGCTGCTGTTTCTGCTGGCGGGCGCCTCCACCTGGTTTGCGCTGGGCTTTCGCAGCGGCGGGCAATATGCGAAGGAACGGTTCACCCGCCTGTTGATACCGCTTCTGTTTGGCATGCTCGTCGTTGTCCCGCCACAGGGATATTACGCACTGCTCACCCAAGGGCAGCCGCCCGAGTCGTTTGCCGGCTTTCTCGCCACCTATTTTGCGCTTGACTTCAGCGACCTGAGCGGCTATTTTGGCAAGTTTACGCCTGGTCACCTGTGGTTTATCCTGTTCCTGTTCGTCTACTCCTTGGCCGGCCTGCCTCTGTTCAGCTTGCTAAAGGGAGAGGCCGGCGGACGCTTGGTGGCGCGCCTGGCCGCGTTTGTCGCTCGCCCCGGTCTGATCTTCCTCTTTGCCATTCCTCTTGCCCTTGCCGGGGCGCTGCCTGGCATCGGCGGCAAAGCGGTGCTTTGGTATTTCGCACTCTTTCTGTTGGGGTTTGTGCTGATGGCCGACAAACGCTTTCAGCAAAGCATTGACCGCCACCGGCTTGCTGCACTGGCGCTTGGCCTGCTGACCATGACGGCTCGCGTCTCCCTCCAGGCCGCGGCGGTTCACTTTGAACCATTCTCAGCCGCGGGCGCCGGGTTTCTCTTGCTCAAGAGCTTCAACACCTGGTGTTGGCTGGTTGTTTTGCTGGGCTATGGTCATCGCTGGTTGAACGTTAGCAACGGCTTCCTGCGCTATGCGAGCGAAGCCTCATACCCATTCTACATCCTGCACCAGACGGTCATCGTGGCGATTGGCTATTATGTTGTCCAGTGGGAGATGAGCATTGCCGCCAAGTTTAGCCTGATCTGCGTCGCCTCCTTCATCGGGACATTGGCGGGGTATGAAGGGATCAAACGTTTCAACTTGACGCGCTGGCTCTTTGGGATGAAGCCGTTGCCGCGCCCGGCCCGGTCAGTCGCCGGGGCTAGCGATCCACTCGCACTTCAAACCGGGGCAGAGAGTTGACCACCCCTTTTCAAACAGCGGCTTAGCCCGGCAAACGGTCCACGAAGCGATACCATCTCTCCACAAGCGGCAGAAACCACGGGCGGCCATTGTAAAGACCCAAGGGCGCGCCGGGAAAGGGTAAGGTGGCGAAGGGATTGTCCACGGTCTGTCCGCAGATGCGCTCCGCCATGATGCCGCCCAGATAGGTGGCCAGCGCCACGCCATGCCCGGCATAGCCGAGCGCATAATAGAGTCCGCCTAGCTGTCCGGCATGGGGCATCCGGTCGAACGAGACATCCACCGCTCCACCCCAGGTGTAGTCGATGGCTGCGTCACGCAACTGTGGATAAACCTCGACCAGCCCGCGGCGGGAGACCGCGGTGCGCTCGCCCACGGTGGCCGGTGTCTCCGGCGCATACGCGGCCCGCCCGCCAAAGAGCAGCCGCCGGTCGGGCGTCAGCCGGAAGTAGTACAGAAAGTTCTTGGAGTCGAACATCATGCGGTTGCGCGGGCTGAGCTCGTGGGCCAGGGCTGCTGTGAGCGGCTCGGTGACAATGATGTGCGAACCGACCGGGAAGACCTTTTTCTGCAATGCCGGCGTCACCCGGCCGGTGTAGCCGCCCGTCGCCACAAAGACGTTCCCGGCTTGCAACACACCCCGCCCGGTGATGATGCGGAACGCGGCGCCCGCAGGCTCGATCTGCTCCACCGGTGTGTGGTCGTAGAGCACGGCCCCGGCGCGCTGCGCCGCGCGCGCCAATCCCGCCACATAGCGCGCCGGGTTGATGCCGGCGCTCATCTCGTCGACGATCCCGCCGCAATAACGGGCTGAGCCGATCTCGCTGCGCAACTCGGCTGGGGCGACGGGCCGCACCGGGTGGTCGAACTCGCGGGCGGATAATTCTGCGACCTGGGCAAAGTGGGCGAAGTGGGCGGGTTTGCTGGCTACTTCGAGATGGCCGGTGCGGGCAAAGTCGCACTCGATCCGCTCTTCGTCGATGAGCTGTTCCAGCGTGTCGATGGCGTCCAACGAGGCAGCAAAGAGGCGGCGCGCCCGTTCGCGCCCATAGCGCGCCAGCAGCGTATCCACGCCCAAACGCAGCCCGGTGAGCACCATGCCGCCATTGCGCGAACTTGCGCCCCAGCCAAGGGTCTGCGCCTCCAGCACCGCCACGGTTGCGCCCTGTTTCGCCAGCGTGCGCGCCGCGGCCAGCCCGGTGATGCCGCTGCCGATTACCGCCACATCGACCTTCCCGCCGGGCGGCTCCGGCGCGGCGGTGGGCATGGTCACCGTATCCCACCAGAAGACGCGCTCTGTGCCGGTCATGGTCTAGCGAAGTTGAGAAATGCCGCGGCGCACGGCCCAGCGGTCGCACAGCCGGTTTGACTCTTCGCTGCCCAACAACGTGGTCGCCAACGAATAGACGGCCTGTTCTTCTCTGGCGCAGTGTCGGCGGGCGACTTCGATGACGAACAACAGCCCGGCCCGCGCCCGGGAGAGCTCCACGATCCGCGGCAGCGTCGCCAGGGCGCGCTCGATGCCGCAATGCTCGCCACGCATCATGGCCAGCGGATTCGCTTCACCCAGATAGGGCTCGAGCGGTGCAAAAAGAAGTTCGTCTTCCAGGTGTGCATGGCTCTCGAGCGCGGCCCGCAACATGCCCGCCTGGCAATGAACCTGGCTCAACGTCATCCTGTCCAACAGTGCCTGCTCGACATAATCGAATTGGGTGTAGAGCAGTGCGTGCTCCCCCAGGAGCGCCGCGGCAATCGTCATAAGAGACTCCTCAGCGGGTTGGCGAACCTGCCGGTCTCAGCCCGCAATGCTGTATTCATACCGCCCGCGCACCGGTTTGCCCTCGGCGTAACGAGCGTAGCGGAAGAGGGCCGGGTCGAGGCCGGCGGTGCGCTGGCCGGTGACGAGGTCGGCCACCATCACCCCGACCGCCGGAGCGAGTTTGAAGCCGTGTCCGCTGTGGCCGACGGCGCTAAAGAACCCGCTGCCCCCTGGCGTCTCGTCGATCACCGGGTGCCAGTCGGGGGTGACATCGTAGACCCCGGCGTAGCCGCCGCGGCTTGCGCCACGCTCCATGACGGGGAAGCGGTGGGCAAAGCGCATCCAGGCATCCTCGACAAATGCCAGGTCCACCCGCTCGTTGTAGTCGTCGGGGTCGGCATGGTGATTCGCCTCGGCCGGGTCGACCGAGCCGACCAGGGTCATCCCGCCCGTCTCAGGTCGATAGTATGCCACATTGGGAAAATCGACAAAGACATGGGAGACCGCGCGGCTCTCCGGCGGCGGGAGCACGAACGTGACCTGGACACGGCAGGGTTGGATGGGCAGCTCCACGCCGGCCATCCGGGCTATGTGCGCGCCCCACGGCCCAGCCGTGTTCACCACCGCGCCGGCGGCGATTTCGCCTTTGTCGGTGATCACGCCCTGGACCCGGCCACCCACCATCCGCACGCCGGTTACCTCGGTTTGGGTCAGGATGGTCGCCCCGTGCCGTCTGGCGGCTGCGCCAAACGAGTTGACAGTCAGCCACGGATCAGCATAGCCGCCTTCGGGTTCATAGGCGGCCACCACATCGTCCATATCTGCCATCCCCGGCGCCAGTTCGGCCAGTTCGGCAGGGGAGAGGAGGGCGGTCTGGATGCCGACGCTCTGCTGCAAGACCACATTGGCGGCCAG
>JAHDWG010000425.1 GCA_023384495.1 Caldilineaceae bacterium | reverse complement strand
TCTCGGTCGGCGCAAGTCGGCGAGTGGCCGGAGCGCATCCCTAATCGCGCGCCATGGACCATTGCCAGCAGCGCAGCGACCATCCCGCGCCCTGCACAGCAAGCGCGCCCGCGTACCCATTTCCCGGCGCCAGGTCATAGAGGGTCCACGGTTGGGCAACCTCCGTCCCGTCGTTGGCATCCTTGATGCGGGGTGGCTCATCGGGGCGCAGGGTGACGGAAAAACTGGTCAACGGCAGCGAAAGCCCCTGACCTCTGGCCTTGATATACGCTTCCTTGCGCGTCCAGCAGTGGAAGAAGGCCGCACTCTGCAAATGCGCCGGCATAGTGTGGAGTTCAGCCCGTTCTTGCGGAGAAAAAAACTGTTCAGCGAGCGGTGTGAAATCGAAACCAGTGCGGATGGCCTCGAGGTCTACCCCAATTTCGGCGCCGTATACAAAGGCGAAGAGCGCCCAGTCACCCGAATGGGCCAGGTTGAATTGCGGCGCGCGGTCATGGTGCGGGGCAAGCGCCGGCTTGCCATACTCATTGTAGACAAAGCGCAGCGCGGCCGGAGGCAGTTCGAGATAGTTCCCCAACAAGGTGCGAAGGACCCCGCGCGCCACAACGAAGCGGCGCCGGTCGCGCTCGAAATGAAAGCGCGCGGCCCGCGCCTGTTCATCTTGGGAGAGCGTCTGCGCGAGACGGTCAACACGCGCCAAATCCGCGTCTAGCGTTGCGCGCCAGACGTGAATCTCGGCGGCCTCAAGGGAACAATGTTGCGGCGGTGTGGACCAGTGCCGCAATGATTGCGTCATATTTGTCCATATAGTACATCCGCGCCACGCATCATGATACCTTTTCTCGCAACCCAAACGCAGCCACCACCCCCACCGCGGCCAACAGCCCAAAGCTGAGAAAGGTCAACTGGTAGGCGGCAATCGTCGTCATCGCTGCGTCCAGCGCGCCCTGGAGAATTACGCCGCCCAACGCCGTGCCGACCGCCGCGCCGGCAAAGCGGCTCATGCTGTAGAGGCCGGCGGCCATGCCCATTTTGCTTTCGGCAATGTGGCTCATCGCCGCGCTGTGCAGCGCCGCCAGCACAAAACCGGCGCCCAATCCATAGTAGATCAGCACGAGCACCAGCACCCAGACCGGCGCGCTCGCCGGCAGCAGCGCAAAGATCACCATCACCGAGATCTGCACGCTCAGGCCAATGACCGCAGGCCACCGGCTGCCCCAGCGGTCCGCCGCCTGGCCGCCAAAGCGGACGACCAGCACCATCGCCCCGGCGTTGACCATGGTGATGGCGCCAATCTGCGCTGCGCCAAAGCCGCGCACATCGGCCAGATAGAGCGTCACCAAAAAGCCCTGCCCGGCCATGATCACCATGCGCGTCATGCCGCAAAAGGACGACAGGCTGAACATGCGATTGCGAAAAAGCGCAAGCTCCACAAAGGGATTGGCGTGACGCCGCTCCCAAACGATAAACCCGGCCAGTAAGAGCAGCGTCATCCCCAACAGCCGCCAATCCTGCAAGGGCGCGACGCCAGTGATCGGCCGGCTGGACAGGAAAAAGATGAAACAGGTCAGCGCCAGGCTTAACAAGAGCGCGCCGCTCCAGTCAAAGGTGCGTAGGAAGTGGGGCTTGATCTGGCTCAGACCGGCCGGCACGCCCCGGGCCACAGCCACCAGGGCGATGACGCCCATCACCAGCGTCGGCGCAAAGGCGAGCCGCCAGCCCCAGCGATCCACCAGCAGACCGGCGCTCAGCGGCGCCACAAACCCCACCACCGGCCCGATGGCGCTCCAGGTGCCCAACGCCTTGCCCCGCTCTTGGGGTGGAAAGATCGCCGAGATCATCGCCATGCTCAGCGGCATCATCCCGCCGACGCCGATACCCTGGACCGCTCGCCCCACCATCAACCCGGCCAGCCCTGGCGCAAAGATGGTCAGCCCCGTCCCAATGGAAAAGATGACCGTGCCGGCCAGCATCAACCGACGTTTGCCCACGCCGTCGCTGAGCCGGCCATAGATCGGCATCAGCAGCATAAAGGGCAGCGTGAAGACCGTATCCACCCAGGCCGTCAGGTCGGCTGGGATCTGAAAGTCGGTGCGGATCACCGGCAGCGCCACGCGGATGGTCGACTCGAGCAAGGGCATCATCATCGTCGGGAACATCAGACTGAGCAAGATGCGATTGGCCGCCGCGCGCGAGACGGGTGGGGGTGCGCCGGTTTGTTCGGCAACGGGCGGCTGGGCCGTCCGACGGTCTAACTCGACCTGCGCCTGGGCGCTCATCGGGGCACATCCACCCAGCGCCGCTCGCCGGCGGATTCGAGGATGGCGTCGGCCACGGCCTGGGCGCGCATGCCGTCGTAGAATGAGGGAACCGCATCCCGCCCCTCGCGGATGGCGCTGGCAAATTCCCATGCCTGGTCGTAGCGGAACGCGCGCACCGGGTCGCCTTCGCCCGGCGTGCGGGGTGAGCCGGGCCGCTTGAGAAATTCTTCCGGCACGGGGATCGTCTGGTAGACCTCGCCCCGCCCGGCTTTGGCAAACGAGACCTCATGGGGGGTGTGAAGCCGGTAGACCGCCGACGCCTTGCTGCCGTTGATCTCGGCCAGGTCGTGGCCGCCGTCGGGGCCATAACCTTTGGTCAGCTTGCCCATCTCGAAGACGCCGGTGGCGCCGCTCTCAAAATCGGCCAGCCAGGCGACCCAATCCTCCACATCCTGCCGGGGGACGGTTTGGCCGTCATGGGTGCGGGTGCGTTCTTCCCACTGGCGGACGGCGCCGCAGACTGCCACAATCGGCCCCAGCAGGTCTTGCGCAAAGTCGAGGCGGTGGATGCCCATGTCGCCCAACTCGCCCGAACCGGCCATCTCTTTGTATTGCCGCCAGCCGATGGCGAAGGGGCCCCAATCTTGCAGCCGCTGGAAGCGCGCATGGCGGATCTCCCCCAGTTCGCCGCTCTGCACCAGGTGGCGCAGAAAGTTCATGCCCGGCACAAAGCGGTAGGTAAAGGCCATCATGTGGACCACACCCGCTGCTTTGGCGGCGTTGTAGATCTGCACCGTCTCAGCATAATCGAGCCCAAGGGGTTTTTCGCACAGCACGTGGCAGCCGTTGGCCAGCGCTTCGAGGATCAGCTCGCGGTGAAATTTGTTGGGGGTGGCGATCACCACCGCATCGGGCTTGACTTCGTGAAAAAAGGTTTCGCTGTCGGCGTAGACGTGAGCGATGCCCCATTCTTGCTGCCGCTGGGCGCGCAGCGCGTCGTTCGGCTCGCAGATACCGGCGACCTCCACATCGGGGATCAGTGAAAGCCCCGGGTAATGCACTGCGGCGCAGATGCCGCCCACACCGATCAACCCAATCCGTACTGATTGCATTGTCATCAACCTGCTCATTTCTTTTTGAGGACGATGGACGATGGACGATAGACGATGGACGATGGACGATGGACGATGGACGATAGACCATCGTCCGCTCACCAGTTTGTAAACGAGCCATCCAGCCGGCGCAAGTTGGCGCGCCGCCAGCCCTCTTGGGCCGGATGTTTGCGCGCCGCCGCCCGGTCGAACTCGATGCCCAAACCGGGTCGGGTGGGCGCAAGCAGATAGCCGTCTTCCCATTGGGGATGAACGGGCACAATGTCGGGCAGCATTTCACTCGGTTTGCGCGGCTGCTCTTGCACCCCCACATTGGGGACGGCCAGATTGACCTGCAAACAGGCCGCCGACGAGACCGGCCCCAACGGGTTGTGCGTCGCCAGTTTGATGTAGTGTGTCTCGCACCAGCCCGCGATCTTGCGCGTTTCGCTGATCCCGCCGCAGATGCAGAGATCGACGCGGGCGTAGTCGATCCACTCTTCCTCGATCATCTGGCGGAATTCCCACTTGGAGCTGAACTGCTCCCCCGCCGCCAGCGGCACATGGACGCGCGGGCGCAACGTCTTGAACGAGTCTGGGTTCTCGCTGCGCAGCGGGTCTTCGATAAAGAAGGGGCGGAAGTGCTCCACCTCGCGGCAGAGCCAGACGGCGTCGGGCAGGTCGAGCCGGGTGTGCACGTCGAAGGCAATCTCGATCTCGTCGCCCACCGCCTCGCGCACGGCCTGAAACTGCTTGATGGCCGCCAACACCGATTGGCGCGGCTCCAAGATTTCGCCATCCTGCGGCAGCCCCCAGCGCACAAACTTCCAGCCCTCCTCTTTGGTTTTGAGGCACGACTCGACGAGTGGCTCGATCTCCATGGCGTGGCCCACATTGTGCGGGTAGCAGACCACCTTGTCGCGCACCTTGCCACCTAACAACTGATAAATGGGTACGTTGAGCGCCTTGCCCAAAATGTCCCACAGGGCGATGTCAATGGCCGAGATGGCCGAGCCGAGGATGCGCTGCGCCGGGAAGAACCCCCCGCGATAGAGCACCTGCCAGATGTGCTCGATGCGCATGGGGTCCTGGCCGATGAGCAAGGGCTTGAAATGCTCGATCGCGCCCAGCACGGCAGGGTTGACGATGCCCACCTCGCCGACGCCGTCGATACCCTCATCGGTGTCGACCACGACAAAGATAAAATTGCGCCGCCCATTCCAGACGGGGTAGCTTTCGATGTTGGTGATTTTCATTTGCGTTCCTTCCCCTGGTGCGATGATACAACCGTAGAGACGCAAGATTTTGCGTCTCTACGGTTGTACCCCTTCCATCACCTGCCGCATGTTGTCGATGCTCTCAAGCAGCCGCTCCATCTCCCACTGGGGTAGGATCGCCTCGTCACCCGTCTCCCACGGCGTGCGCCATTCGACATCGACCTCGGCGTTGCGCCAGAAACGAAGCACGGGCAGCTCGTCGCTGATGCGCCGCTCCGGCGCGAGATTGGCCCAATAGTCGTCGGCCAGGATGCGAATGTGGCGCTCGCCCAGCGCCGCCATCTCGATGTGGGTGCGAACATCGGGCTTGGCCTTGAACAGGCGGAAAAGCGCCGCGAAATCGACCACGCCGCTGCCGATGGGGCAGTGGAAGAGCCGGTAGCCCTCGTCGGTGGCGGCCATGCGGTAGTCTTTGAGATGCACATGCACCAAATAGGGCAAGATGCGCTCGGCAAAGAGAACCGGGTCTTCAGCCACGGCCAGCGGGTTGCCCGTGTCGAGCGTGACGCCCACATTGGGGCTTCCCACCTCCTCGCAGAGGCGGATCAGGTCGTCCGACGTGGCGTCCTGGTGGTTCTCGACGCCGATGCGCACGCCGGCATCCTCGGCCAGCGGTGCGACCTGTTTGAGCGTCTGCACGGTGGCGTCCAGGTGGCGTTGCCAGCCTTCCAGCCCACCCAGCGGTCGCCGATCTCCGCAGAGCACGCCGCTGATCACACAGCGGATGGTGTGGGCGCCCAGCAGCCGGGCCTGGGGAATCGCCTGTCTGAACGCCTCCAGCTCGATGCGCGGGCCGGCAAAGACGACAGCCAGGTCCAGCGCTTCGGCGCTCTCGCGAAACGCCGTCAGCGCGCTTTCGTCTTCGTTGGCGTCGATATATCTGGGCGGCAGCTCCACCGAGCTGAGGCCGAGTCGGGCTGAGAGTTCGAGAAACTCATTGGCGTCAAGCGGCTTGCCGTTGGCACGCTGCTGCCAGTTGCCGGTGAAGCCGGCGGTGTAGGCGATGCCAAAGATGCACAGCCCAATGGGCAGACGATGTTGCGAGAATTCGGTCATGAAGAAGCACTTTCTGGTCTAAAAACAAACATTACGTTTTCAAAGAGAGCAGCGAGCACACTTACTCGTCCACCAACAGGCGACCGATGGCGCAGGTGTGGGCGTCGCAATACCAGAGCACGCCTTCGTGGATCGTCAAGCCATGTACTTCGGCGGGCGCTTCGACGCGGATCACCTCATAGATGCGCCCATCCTCGGCGCCCAACAGGCTGACCACGCCGGAGGAGGTATCCGCCGCCCAGAGCCGGCCATTGTCGGCCCAGGCCAGACCATGCACACGCAGCCCCGGTGAGCGGAACGCGTACAGCTCTTGCCACGCGTCGGGGTCCATGACGTGGATCATCTGCGAGGGCGGCGAGGCGACATAGAGTTTGCCATCGCGCCATTCGAGGCCGTGAGCGCCAGTCGGCCCGGCGTCCGGTGCGCCTTCGCGCCAGGCCACGATGCCGGAGCCGGGTGAGTCATACTTGGCTATGGTCTGGCCGGTTGCCGGGTCCAGCTTGGCGATTTTTCGTTCGTAGGTCGAGGCGATCCAGAGAAAGCCGCCGCCTAGCGTAATGCCGCTGGAGTGGACGGTGTCGGTCTGCGCCTCGAACTGCACCTTACCCGTCTCATAGTCGACCCGGTAGACCT
>JAHDWG010000424.1:726-6321 GCA_023384495.1 Caldilineaceae bacterium | reverse complement strand
TGCCAATCCATTTGAGCGCAGCTTTGACGGCATCTACGCCCAGGCGCTCAACCACCGGGCCCTCTTTGAGTACCCGTTTGGCGAGATCATCGCCCCATCGATCTGCTGGGGGCACGAATATCTCATCATCACCGACCCCACCTTCCGCCCGGCGGCCGATGCGCTGCGCAACTGGAAGGTGAGCCGTGGCCTCTCTACCGTGGTGATCAACACGGGCAACGGCGCCGGTCTGGCCGGCACAACCGCGGCGCAGATCCGCGACACGGTGCGCAACCGCTACAACAACTGTCTGGTGCGCCCCTCCTACCTGCTGCTGCTGGGCGACGCCGAGTTCATCCCCCCCTTCTACCGCACCACCATGTACGGCGACAGCGCCGGCACCGACCTGGACTACTCGTTGATGACCCCCGGTGACCTGGCGCCCGACCTGGCCTACGGTCGCATCCCGGTCGATACGCTGGAGCAGGCACAGACGGTGATCAACAAGATCATCAACTATGAAAACCTGCCGCCCTTCCAGCCGGCCTTCTACAGCAACGTGAGCCTCGCCTCCTACTTCCAGTGCTGCCGCCCCGATGTGGTGCAGGATGGTACAGCCTCGCGCAGCTTTATCGAGACGTCGGAGCTGGTGCGCAATGCGTTGCAGGCGACCGGTTACGCTGTCGAGCGCATTTACAACACCAGCACGGCCTATCACAACAACCCAAACAACTCGAGCTATTACAACAGTGCGATCCGCAGCACCGTGCCCAACCGCTACTACAACGGCGCCCTGCTGCCGCCCGACCTGCGCGCCACTTCCGGCTACCCGTGGAGCGGCAGCAGCACGGAGATCGTCAACGCTATCAATGCAGGTCGCTTCCTGATGATGCATCGCGGTCACGGTGGCCCTAGCGGATGGGGTGGCCCCAGCTTTAGCACCAGCCACCTGAACAGCCTCAGCAACGGCAACCGCACCCCGGTGATCTACAGCATCAACTGCGCCAGCGGCCTCTTCGACAACGAGACGCTCAACCCGGCGCTGCAAGATTGGAACTACAACACCACGGTCAACGGCGTCTACTGGGCCGAACGCATCCTGCGCATGGAAGGCGGTGCGGTGGGCGTCATCGGCGACACGCGCAACAGCCCCACCTGGGCCAACAGCGCCCTTGCCCGCGGCCTCTTTGACGCCACCTTCCCCAATGTGGTGCCGAACTATGGCCCCAATAGCTCGATCCAGCGGCTGGGCGACATTCTCAACTATGGCAAGGCTTACATGGTCAGTCAGGTGGGGCAGGCGCAGACCGCCGGCAGCGTCAGCAACGACGCCGCCACAACCAACGTGATCCTCTACCACGTCTTTGGCGACCCCTCCATGAAGATGTGGACCAAGCACCCCTACCAGATCGTCTTCCCGTGGTACGTCTACAACGTGTTGACGGTCAACCCGAAACAGTGGCAGGTGGAGTACCCGGTCCACGGCGCCACCATCACCGCCCTGCAAGACGGCAACCCCGTGGCCCGCGGCGAAGTGGTGGACGGCCAGGCGCTGCTCGACTTTATCAACGATGTGGACCCGGACACGCCCATCGAACTGTCGGCCATCAACCCCGATGGCACGGGCGCTCTGCTGGGCGCGGCCGATGCGCAGGGCAAGGTGACACCGGAAACTGGCGGTAAGGTAGAACATGCGCCGAGCCAGTTCGAGATGGCCTTTGGCGACGGCTCGGTGCGCGTGGCGACCGACCTCTTCTACAACGTGCTCACCAGCCCCAGCCAGCCGCTGGGCCAGGGCGTGCAGGGTCTGCGCCACTTCGCCATCGACGCCTTCACCGAGACCAACAGCGAAGGCAATGTGGAACAGGTGACCGAGTTCGACGGGGCCTACACCCTGACCCTTGGCTACACCGACGAGGAACTGGCCGAGAAAGGTATCGACGAATCAACGCTGCGCTGCCAGTACCTGGATGAGAACGGCCAGTGGCAGCCCATCAACTCGCAGGTGGATCCGGCGGGCAACCAAGTCGCCTGCACGGCGGACCACCTTACCGAGTTCGCCCTCGTGGGCGACACAACCAGCGCAAGTGACTCGCACCAGCTCTTCCTGCCGGTGGTAAGCAAGTGACGAAAGCATCCGTAGTAGCGACTTTAGTCGCTTTGCCGCCCACACGAGCGACTAAAGTCGCTACTACAACTGTCTCTATATTTGCACCGTCGTGTATCTAGCCTCTCAGCCCCCGTCGCCCGGCGGCGGGGGTTCCCCAACGCACCGGAGCCGTTCGGCGGCCCCAGCCCCTCACCTCTCCCCTGGAGACCCGGCTGCAACGAGCCGGGTCTCTTCGTTTTGTCGCTCAGGTGCGACGCACTTTCACGAACCAGCGCCTATACGGCATGCTGCCCTTGCTGTGGTAAAATGCCGTCTGGTCCTGTAAAGGGCCGGAGGGCGTTGCGCACATAGCTCAGCGAACAAGCCGTGCGGCCACAGCGCAATGGTTGTCGAACCTCCCGGATGACGGCATTACGGAATCAAATCAGATGATGGATCAAATCAAGAAAGTATTTCTCCTCTTTATCATCACGATTATCACTGTCGCCACAGTCTTCTCTTTGACCGGCTGCTCTTTCACCATCCAAGACACCCGTCTGCGTGCGGACGAGGGCCTCGCGCCCATCACCGTGGGGATAGCGCCCGACGTCCCCGCCAACCTGACCCGCCGCTTTCTGGCTACGCTCAACGCCACTCCCCATCTCGAGACAACCGCGGGCCGGGCGCCGCTCTATCTGCTCGACCGGCCCGAAAACGCCAGCGTGGTCATCGCGCCGGCCCCGGTAGGCGCCAACAGCGTCCGCATTATGGAACGCTTCTTTGCGCCGGTCGTCCCCTTTGCAACGCTGGCGGATGACATCCCCTTGGCTGATCTACAGGCGCGCTGGCGGGGTGAAGGCCCCCTGCTGGTGACGCCCGACGCCGCCGACCTGTTGGGGACCCTATGGGGGCCGACCGCCGCACAGGTGGTCATCGTCGATGCCCTTTTGCCCGCGCTGGAGGCAACGCCCGGCGCCGTGGGCATTATGCCCTTTGACCGTCTCGACCCCCGCTTCAAGGTGTTGGCGGTGGATGGCGTCAACGTGCTCAGCAACCAACTGGAGCCGGCGCGCTACCCGCTGGCCGTGAGCCTTACCATTGAGGGCGGGGGCGCAACACTGATCGCCCCCCTTGTCCAACCCGAAGTGGGGCCCTACACCAACCGCGCGCCAGGCCGCCTCACCACGCTCGTCATGACCGGCGTCACCGCCATGTCGCGCGCCACCGCCGCCCGCATGGAGCGCATGGGCGCGCTCTACCCCGCCGCAGTCATCTCAGCCACCCTCGCCGCCGCCGACATCACCCACGTCAGCAACGAGGTTCCCTTTCTGGACGACTGCGTGGTCAACAACACCGAGAACAACCTGATCCTCTGTAGCCACACTTCGTATTGGGCGGCGCTCGAGGCGATTGGGACGGACATTGTGGGTCTCAGCGGCAACCATGTCAACGACTTTGGCCGCGAAGGCGCGCGGCGTTCGCTCCAGTTCTATCGCGACAACAACATCGCCATCTATGGCAGCGGGCTCAATGTCGAGGAGGCCTGTGCCCCCCTCCTCTGGCAGCACAACGGCAACTCGTTTGCTTTTCTGGCCGTGCTGGCCTATTGGCCGGCCAGCGCCTGGGCCACCGAGGATGAGCCCGGCGCCTGCTATTACTATGACAACAAGGAGATGATCCTCGAACGGGTGCGCGCCCTGGCCCAAGAGGTGGACGTGGTTTCCGTGGAGTTCCAGTTCGAAGAGACCTACAACGCTTGGCCCACGCCGGCGCAAGTGCAAGAGTTTCGCGAGATGCGCGCGGCCGGCGCCCACATCGTCACCGGTGTGCAGAGCCATGTGCCCCAGGCGCAGGAGCCGTATGGCCATCTCGACGCCGGCGGGCCGGGCATCATCAGTTATGGGCTAGGCAATTTCTTCTTCGACCAGATGTGGAGTTGGGAGACGCGCACCCAACTCTATGCCCGGCACGCCATCTATGATGGCCGGCTCATCAGCACCGAAATCCTCACCGGCGTGCTGGAGGGCTACGTCCAGCCCCGCTGGGCCACGCCCGAAGAGCGCGCCGAGATCCTCGCGCGCATCTTCAACGCCGCGCCGGCCCGGCCCTGACGGCGGCCCCAGCAGCGTTGCGCCCTCGGGCGCCGCCACCGCTTGACCATTTCAGCACAAAGGTTATAATTTTGATCCGATCAAGCTACACATTGCATACCAACCACGGAAGCGACTGACGCACATGAACCCGGAACTTCTCGCCCAACTTCAGGCGGCCCAGACGGTGCTGGAGCCTCAGTTCAAGGCGCTGCGCGGCGCCACCTCTGCGCTGGCGCAGGCTGCACGGCTAGCCGGCGGTGACACGCTCGACGCGCTGGCCATGCAAAAGGCCCTGGTCAAACTCCAGCAGGCCGGCGCCGGCGTAGAAGAACCGGCCCTGCACGACGCCGTCGCCGCCTTTGCCGCCGCCACCCAACAGGCGTTGGACGACCTTGCCTTTGACTTTGCCCGCGAGCTCAAAGCCGCCTTCGAACGCCGCGGCCAAACAGTCGAAGGCCGCCCGCCCACCCTGGTGGTCGATGCGCTGGTGTTGAACATCGACATGGGCGCACGCAAGGCGCAATGGCTCTACGGCAAAGAGCCGCTGACCCGCCCGCTGCCCCTCTCGATTGACGCGCTGCTCAAAGCCTACGACACGCAGCGCAAGATCATCGTCGAACGCCAACTGGATACGCCCTCCTTTGTGGGCGAACTCTTGCAGGCGTGGCAGCAACTGCTGGATGAGCGCACCGAGCGCAGCGGGCGCCGCCCCGCCGGTGGTCGCATCAACATTGTCGAGACCTACAGCAAACTGGTGCTCAACCGCCAGTCGGCTCGCTTCTGGAATGCGCCCTCGCGCAGCACCTTCCGCGACTACGAACGCCCGCTCTTTGTGCGCGACCTGGTTCTGGCCCAGGCTGCGCCTACGGCTACAGTCAACGGCCAGCGCCACCGCCTGCGACTCGGCGGCGCCACCAAGAGCCAGGCCGACTCGGCCATGCGCAGCATTTGGCTGCCCAACGGCCCCCTGGATGGCGACTATTACGCCGACATCACGTTCGAGGTGGAGGGATAACCCAAGAGGCCAAGAGGTGAGCGCAAGATGACGACGAATGGAAACGCTGTAAAAAATCACCGGTATCGAGGCCCCTTCTCATGGCGCTGACGCCCACGCTTGCCCGCCATATTGTCGAAGTGCTGGGCAGCGCCGGCGCGCCGCCCTCACGCGGCGTCCACTATTTCAACGTGGGCAATCACTCGCTGCTCGACGCGCTGGACAAGTTCTATCTTTCGTCCTATTTGCAGGATGGCGGCGCCGCCTACAAGATGGTGGTGGGCGACTATGGCAGCGGCAAGTCGCACTTTCTCTATTGCCTGCGCGATCTGGCCTGGAACCGCGGCTTTGCCGTGGTCAAGGTCGACCTCAGCCCGGTCGAGACTCCGTACAATGACCAGCGCCTGGTCTATGCCGCCGTGGCGCAGGGCGGCACGATC
>JAHDWG010000424.1:0-716 GCA_023384495.1 Caldilineaceae bacterium | reverse complement strand
GCAGAACCTGATCTGGCATGAGACCGATGAAGCCATTTCCGACCAAAAGGGGCTGCCCATCTTATTGGAAGGCGCGCTGGCGCGCATGGTCGGCGACGAGCTGACGCTGGACGCGCTCAACCACCCCAACTACCGCGGCCTGGTGGACACGCTGGAAGCGTCGGCCATCGACAACCTGGCCTACAAAAACGCCATCCTCGCCTATCTGGATGCGACCCTCCGCGGCCAGGACGAACGGCGCGACGCGCTCACCCGCTGGCTCACGGGCGAGGTGACCACCCCCGCCGACACAGTCTTGCTGCGCGAGGTGGGGGTGACGGGCAAGATCACCCGCACCAACGCCTTCGCCATGTTGCGCTCGCTGGCGCAGACCATCCGCGCCCTCTCGTTTAGCGGGCTGATCCTGCTCTTCGATGAGGTGGACCGCATGGCGAGCATCGGGGGCAAGGCCGAGAAGCTGGCAACCGACAACCTGCGCGAGGTCATCGACCGCTGCCGCGATGAGTTGCCCGGCGCCATGTTTGTCTATGCCGTGCCGCCCCAGTTTATCAACGACATCGCGCCTCGCTACCCGGCCCTGCAACAGCGGGTGCGCGCGCCGGGCCGTTTCTCACACACCAACCACTTCAGCCCCCAGATCGACCTGGAGCATCTGGACCTGGCCGAGAACGATCTGATGTTGGCGATTGGCGAGAAGCTCATTCCCATTTACGATA
>JAHDWG010000423.1 GCA_023384495.1 Caldilineaceae bacterium | reverse complement strand
GTTTCGAGGCGCAGGTGACGCTGGAGAGCTACAAGGTGAAGTGGCTACAAGGGACGGCGCTCTATTTTTGGGCCGCGCTGCGCGCCCTCCACACCTGTCCTATGCCCACGGTCAACACGACGTGGACGACGGTCAATGGCGAAGTGCATCAGCAGACCCAACCGACACTGCTCATTTCGGTGGGTAATAGCCGGCGCACAGGCGGCGGCTTCTAGTTGACGCCCGATGCCCGACTCGACGACGGCGAGCTCGATGTGGGCATCGCCGGCGCCATCTCACGGCTCCGATTGCTCTGGTTGCTGCCCAAAGCGCTCTTTGGCAAACACACCACCGACCGGGCAGTGACCATGTTGCGCTGCCGTCGATTGCACATCCGCGCCGACCAACCGATCCCCGTTCACGCCGACGGCGAGGTGCTCACCGCGTCTGCCCGGCAGCTAGAGATCACGCTCGAGCCGGGCCGACTGCTCGTGGTCGTTGCGCCTGGCCGGGTGTGACGCCCCTTGCACCGGCCTGCGCCGAAACCTCACCATCCCACCAGAAATCTGCACAATCAGCCTGCTCTCTGCTATAATTGTAATTGCTCATCAGCCAAATGGGTGGAGATGTGCGCGAGGTTATCGGCGCGCGCCATGGTTTGCATCCATTGCACCGGTGGGCCAATCGTGATCATGGTCAATACGTCAACGCGGCTTGCTCAGCTGTGGCGCCAGTTTGTGGCCTTGCCGGCACAGACAGATGTCGCCTATAGCAGCACTGCCTCCCTCAATGCACAGTTCTGGCTTGGCCACTTCCCGTGGCGGCCGACCGCGGCCTGGGCTGTACTGGCTGCGCTGTTGGCCGGTGGCGCATTGAGCCATGTGGAGGCGCTGAACTGGCAGACGCTTGCCCTGCTTGTGCTGTTGGTGGATCCGCTGTGGGGCAGCATTTGGCGGTTGGCCGCCGGGCGGCGTGAGCTGCTGCCGTTGGACGCCCAGATTCGCGCCTATCGATTTTGGCTCCCCTATGTGCAGCCGGAGTCACCGGCGCAGAAGCTGTTGGGGTGGGACAGCGCCAATGTGCTGCCCTTGCTGTTCCGGGTGGCGTTGCCCAGCCTGGCATTGGCCACTGCAGTGGCGCTGGTGCTCGGCCCAGTTGCGCTGGCGCTCACAGCGTTGGTGGCGCTGATCAGCCCGTTGGGGTGGACGATGCGCCGCAGCCTGGGCGTGCAGCCGATCTTGTTGCAGAGCATTGTCACCGTTGCGCTGCCCTGGTTGCTCACGCTGCGCCTGACATCTACGCACTTGAGCGAACAGTGGCTCACGCCTGTGACCGTGTTGGCCGCATTGGCGACCTTTCACCACTGGGGTGAAGTGCGTCTATTGCGCAATCATCACGATTGGTTTGGGGCCACGATCCTGGGTGTGGCCGAGATCAACATCGTCGGTCTGTTGGTATGGATGCGCGCGCCCTTCTGGCTGGGCCTATTGGTCATTCTGTGGCTGCCGGCATGGTTGGTGCTCTATCAACGGCAGCCGTTCCAGCGAGTCAGTTTTTGGTGGCTGGCGGCCCTGCTGGTGAGCGCGTTAGGGTTGCAGTACGGATAGCTCTCTCAGTGACGTAGGCTTCCGCATTCGGAAGCGCAGTTGAGCGCGGTCGTTCAGGCGCTGCGTAACTCGAGCTATGAAATCCGCTGCTTGAGGAATCGAGAGTCGTCTATGAGTAAATTTCGTGACGCAGCGACCACCGCTGCGGTGGGTTCCACCGTTGCCCCCGTGTTGGAGCCTGCGCTCGGCCCCGATGTGCGCCCGGCCAGTAGCCCCAATGGGTTGGCGCCGGTTGCGGCCATGGTGACCATTGAACAGGTGCGGCGCGACGCCGAAGTCGTGGCGCTGATTCAGCATGCCAATGAATCGCTGGGCGCATTGGGATATACCGAACACGGGCAACGCCATGCGGGGCTGGTGGGGCACATTGCTCAAAACATCTTGGGCCGGCTGGCCTACGACGAACGGACGCAACAATTGGCCAACATCGCCGGCTATGTGCATGATATCGGCAATTGCATCCACCGCGAGAATCATGCCCAAAGCGGCAGCCTGCTGGCCTGGGGTATCCTTGGGCGATTGGGCATGCCGCCCGAAGAGCGCGCGATCATCATCAACGCCATCGGCAACCATGAGGAGGAACGGGGCACAGCCACGACTTCGGTTTCGGCTGCGTTGATTATCGCCGACAAGGCGGATGTCCACCGCAGCCGCGTGCAAAACCCCGACCCAGCCGCGTTCGACATTCACGACCGCGTCAACTATGCCTCCACGCGCAGCTTTGTGCGCGTCCGGCCCGAAGAGAAGGTCATCGCGTTGGAGCTGGAGATCGACACGTCGTACGCCCAGGTCATTGAGTATTTTGAGATATTCTTGAGCCGTATGACGATGGTGCGGCAGGCTGTGCAATTCTTGGGGTGCCAGTTCCAGCTGATCATCAATGAAACACGTTTTTCATAGCTCTCTATCTACCTGCTTGCATTGTTTACGTAAAGGCGCAAAGTTGCAATCAGGCGCTGCGTAAGTCAGGAACAACAAGGAACTCATCATGCGCATTGTACGTTTTATCGAATCGTGGCTGGCGGGGTTACCACCCGAAGAGCAGACCATCCGCTGGGGCTTGCTGGTGGATCAGCTGGTCTATCCGCTGGACCAGGCCCCCTATCTGCCGCACCCCTGGCAACACGGCGTGGATGCGCCCAAGATCGACGGCGACGCTTTGGCGCTAGACGAGCTCAAACTGTTGGCGCCGGTTGCCCCCTCCAAAATCATCTGTGTGGGGCGCAACTACGCGGAGCACGCCGCCGAATTGGGCAACGAAGTGCCGCCTGAGCCACTCATCTTTCTGAAGCCGCCATCATCGCTGATTGGGCCCAACGAGGCGGTCATCTACCCCGCGATCAGCAGCCGGGTGGACCATGAAGGGGAACTGGGTGTCGTGATTGGCAAGCGTAGCCGCAACCTGAGCGAGGAAGAGGCGTTGTCGGTGATTTTTGGCTATACCCTTGCCAACGATGTGACGGCGCGCGATTTGCAAAGGAATGACGGCCAGTGGACGCGCGGCAAGGGGTTTGACACCTTCTGCCCCGTGGGGCCCTGGGTGGAGACCACGTTTGACCCATCCAACCGCCGGGTGCGTTGTCTGGTCAACGATGAGGTCCGCCAAGATGGCAGCACCGCGCTGATGATCTATTCGCTGGCGCGGGTGTTGGCCCATGTCAGTCGCTTTATGACGCTGGAGCCGGGCGATCTTCTGCTCACAGGCACGCCGGCTGGGGTGGGCGCGGTGCAGCCTGGCGATGTCATGACGGTTGAGATTGAAGGCTTGGGCACACTGTCAAACCCCGTGATCGCGGAACCGGCGATCACAGAATAGGACAAAGTCAATGAACGCGCAGGGTAAGTCGGTGTCGGGGCTCCGGCATTTTTTGGATTTGGGCGATGTGACCCCCGACCAGTTCTGGGGGTTGCTCCGCCTGGCGCGTCGTATGAAAGACGAGTTGACTACGCAAGGGCGCAATGCCCCGCTCCTGGCTGGCAAGGCGCTGGCCATGATCTTTCAGAAGCCTAGCTTGCGCACGCGCGTCAGCTTTGAGATGGGCATGCAGCATCTGGGGGGGCATGCCCTCTACCTCAGCCCGGATGAAGTGGGGCTGGGCAAGCGGGAGACCGCCCCAGACGTGGCGCGCGTCTTGAGCGGCTATGTAGACGGCATCATGGCGCGTGTCTTTGCCCACCGGCTGGTTGAGGAGCTGGCGGAATGGGGGTCGGTTCCCGTCATCAACGGCCTCAGCGATCTGTCGCATCCCTGTCAGGCCCTGGCCGATATGTTGACGCTTTGGGAAACATACGGCCAGTTACAGGGCCTTACGCTGGCCTATGTGGGCGATGGCGCCAACAATGTCGCCTTTAGCTTGTTGCAGGCAGCGGGCAAGGTGGGCATGGCCGTGCAAATTGTGGCCCCAACCGGCTATCAGCCCGACCCGGCGCAGGTGATGAGCACCGACGCCGACGTGACCGTCACCGACGACCTGGATGGCGTCATTGGCGCCGACGTGTTGTACACCGATGTCTGGATCAGTATGGGGCAGGAGGATGAACGAGCCGCCCGCTTGGCTACCTTCCCCGCATATCAGGTCAACGAGCAACTGTTGGCCCACACCCGCAATCGCGACATCAAGGTCATGCACTGCCTGCCCGCCCACCGCGGCGAAGAGATCACCGACGCCGTGGCCGACAGCAGCCAGAGCATCGTGTTTGCCCAGGCGCACAACCGTCTCCATGCGCAGAAGGCGGTGTTGGCGCATCTGCTGGGCGGGGCTGCATTGGCATAGGTAGGGCCAACCTAATGTGAGTCCTGTTTGAAACCACGCGTTTTCGTCTGGCAAATACGCTTGGTTTCAAACAATGACCAGCCTGGGCTGCAATGGTGGGTATGCGGCGCGTGAGAAGGCATGACAACGGATATACTTGCATCACTCAATCGAATCACCAGCGTCGCCAATCTTTTGGACATCGCCCTGGTATCGCTTGTCTTTTACGGCCTGTTGCGACTCTTCCGAGGGACACAGGCCGTACAATTATTGCGCGGGGTATTGGTCATTGCCCTGGCCGCCGCCGTCATGAGCCAGGCTGTGCAACTGACGGCGTTTAACTGGTTGTTGCGCAACAGCACGCCCTTTATCCTCGTGGCGATCCCGGTGATCTTCCAGCCCGAGCTACGCCGGGCGCTCGAGCGGGTGGGCCGCTCCACTCCCTTTTTGACACGCCGGCTGGAGAATACCACGACGCAGAACGTGATCAACCAGGTGATCAAGGCCGTCGAACAGCTTTCGCAGCGCCGTCATGGGGCGCTGATTGTCTTTGAGAAGTCGACCGGGCTGAGCGACATTACCGATTTGGGTGTTCAGCTCAATGCAGAAGTCAGCGCGGAGGCATTGACCACCATCTTTTTCCCCAATACGGCGCTCCACGATGGCGCAGTAGTGATCCGCGATGACCGGATTCTGGCGGCAGGCTGTGTTTTGCCGCTGACGCAGCGCATCCTGCCCGATCACCAGATGGGGACGCGCCACCGCGCCGCGATTGGGGTTACCGAGCAGACGGACGCCCTGACGATTGTGATCTCTGAGGAGACGGGCAATGTCTCGGTGGCGCGGAACGGGCGGATTGCGCGGACCGAATTGAATCTCGCGCGCTCGATCTTGAGCGATTTCTATCGGGGATAATAGCTTGGGCTTGTCATGCGTGTGAATCGGGGAATGCGTCTGCGGTGGCGGCGCTTGATTGGCCACCTGGGCACACTGCTTTTGTCGATCATCATGGGGTTGATCGTCTGGCTGATTGCGATCAACCAGGAGAACCCGCTGATCACGCGGACGTTTGGCGAGCGCATTCCCATTGAGATACGCAATAAAGCGCACAATCTAAGCCCAGCGCAAGATTTGAGCCGGGCCAGCGTGCAGGTAGTCTTGCAGGCGCCGCGCACAGTCTGGGACCGGCTGCAACCCAGCCAGGTCAAGGCGTACGTCGATCTGGAGGGGCTTGGCAAAGGATCGCACAATGTGCCCGTGCAGGTCAGTGTGGCCAGCTCCGAGGTGACGGTGAAATCGCGCGACCCGGCGCAGTGGCCCATCCAACTGGATGAGGTGGTGACCAAGACCGTGCCGGTGCGGGTGACGATTATGGACAACACGGCCTTTGGCTACGACTGGCAAACACCCATCATCAATCCGCTTACAGTAAACTTGGAGGGGCCAGCCTCGCAAGTGGAGCAGGTTGTGGTTGCTGATGCGCCCGTCTTCATGCGCGGGGCCAACGCACAAGTGGTGCGCCTCCAGGCGGTAGACCTGCTAGACGCCCAAAATCGGGCGGTGTCGCTGGTCGAGAGCATCCCCCCCACCGTCGAGGTGGTCGTTCCTGTGGAGCGTTGGCCCGGACGTAAAGAGGTCGCCGTCCGCGTCGACCTGGAAGGGCAGCCCGCCAGTGGCTTCCGGCTTGGCCCGCTCTTGGTCGACCCAACCATGGTGGTGCTGCGGGGCAACAGCGATACGCTCAATGGTATCGGCTTTGTGGAAACCGAGCCTGTGACGATTGACGGCGCGACGGGCGATCTGCGCGCACGGCCACGGCTGTTGTTACCCAACGATGTGACAGCATTTGAAGGCGACGTGGTGGATGTGCTGGTGAGCATTGTGCCGGTCGAAGACAGCACGCGTATTACACTGCGACCTACCGTGCGGGGGTTAGGGACGGGGTTGTCCGCCACGGTGGCGCTTGATACGGTGGACGTAATTGTCAGCGGCCCCAAAA
>JAHDWG010000422.1:1488-6344 GCA_023384495.1 Caldilineaceae bacterium | reverse complement strand
TCGCCATTGAGGTCCCCCAGTGCGTAGGCCTCACTAAAAGAATCGCCAAATGGGCGGCCAGTGTATGAAAAGGCGAAGCCACCCAGGTTGAGCCAGACACCGGCGCCCCGGCTGGTCGTCATGATCACGATGTCGAGGTCGCCATCGTTGTCCAAATCACCCAAGGCGATTGCCTGGATATCGTAAAGCCAGGCTGATGAGAGGACAGCGATGTCGATTGATGTTTGGGTATCGGTAAAGTTGCCGCTGCCATTATTGGTCCAGACTTTCGCGCCGACTATCAGATCTAGATCGCCATCGCCGTCGAGGTCACCAAGAACATAGCGCTGTCCCGTCATGTCGCCCTCAACTGGCTGGCTTTGTCCAGTGTAGCCGCCGCTTCCGTTATCAAGCCAAATCACAAACGCATTGGCCCCCACCGCAAACAGGTCGAGCCGGCCATCCCCATTCAGGTCAACCAGGGTTTGGCCGCCCACCTGCGCGGGCAATGTTCTTGGGGTAAATGCGCCTGTTCCATCATTGACGAAAATTTGCTGTTCACCGTTTCCCAGCCCGACAAGGAGATCCAATGAGCCGTTGTTGTCGGTATCACCCATCGCGACAATGCGGCTGTTTGGGCCAACAGACAGCGTTACGCCCGGCCCATAAAGACCGCCGCCATTGTTCAACCAAACTTGATCCTCTTGGTCGGTTGCCAAATAGATATCCAGATCGCCGTCACGGTCCAAGTCACCCAATGCCACGGCGCGGCCTTCGACCGGCAAGAGCGTCTGAGCCACTTGAAATTGTCCGCCGCCATTGTTGACAAATACGCGGGTGGCGAACCGGCTATGCGAAACAATTACGGCATCGAGATCGTTGTCGCCATCAAGATCGCCCAGCGCAACCTTCCCGGCCTGACCACCCCCTTCACCACCAACCGTGGCAAATTCGATCTCTGAAAACACAAAAGTATGATTGCCTTGATTGAGACCAATGATGACCGCCCTCCTGCCATCACTGGCGCCAAAGATGTCAAGGTCACCATCGCCATCCAGATCGCCAACTGCAATATCTTCGATGTTGGCGCCTGCATCTTCAAAGGTTTGCATGGGAGAAAAATTGATCCGTCCTTCTGCATCCTTGCCGTTGTGTAGCCGCAGTCCTCGATTGAAGAAGAGGTCTGGAAGCCCATCGCCGTTGACATCGGCCACTGTCAGCTTGCCGGGGCACCCTCCCTCTAGCGTCACGCCGCTATTGGCAAACTCGCCGGCTCCGTTGTTCAACCAGATGAAGGTTCCACTGCAACCGACGGTCACTGCATCCAAATGCCCGTCGCCGTCCAGATCGGGCGTGGCGACTGTTGCGCCAGCGCCGGCTGAATCGCCTGTGTAAAGACGCCGGCCCCATCGTTGAGCCATACTTCATCAATGCTGCGCAGGCCCACAAAGGCGTCCAGATCGCCGTCGCCATCGAGGTCGCCTAGGGCAACGGCGTCGGTCTGACCTTGGCCCAACACCTGCCCGGTGTCCGACAATATGCCGCGGCCGTTGTTCAGCCACACTCGATGTCCCCGGCTACTCAACATCGTCCCGGCGAAGATGTCTAGGTCACCATCGCCGTCGACATCCCCCAAAGCTAGCGCCCAGTTGCCAACATCGCCCAGCGTCGCGCTCTGCCCCGAATCGGTGAAGACGGGGTTGGCTGCAATTGCAGGGATGGGAACAAGCGGCAAGAGAAGGCAAAGCAGCAAAATGATGACACACCGTAACGGGGGGTGTTGCCAAGAGGCCTGACTACTTACGGCAATGGGCTCTTCTACATGCAGAGGATTCATGGTTGGTTTTCCTACGGGTGCAATCGGGTTGATCTGCGGTTGATTACGTTCATACTACAATCGCAATTTCTACCGAACCAACGTGCCTCGCACCGGTCAGCGCCGGGTGGGTTGGCAAGGGGGTCCGACCAGTGCAATGCGCGAATACCAAAGCGCGGTTGTAGAATTAAAACCTATCCCTAAATGGTTGCGGCGCCAACTCGCTGCTCTGCGCTGCCGAGCGGCGAAGAGTGTACGGAGCAAGGCTACGAAGATAAAACAATGTCGAGCTGGCGTAGATCGGCTTTGGCGCCCAGTTGCGCAAAGACCGCGCGCGCTTGGGCCAACTTCTCATCGGCGCTGTCGCTCCGGCCGCACAGAGCCTCTAGCTGCCCCCAGGCGGCCTGCGTGCGTGCGGCTTCGTACCGGTCGATAGCCTGCAACAGCGCGTAGCTTTGCTCAAAGCTTTTTGCTGCCTCCAGCAGTTGACCGTTGGCGCAGCGCAGTTCACCTTGTATACGCAAGCTCGCCCCCGCTTCGCTTTCCAGGTTTAACCTGTGTGCGACCTCAACTGCGCGCTCGATATGTTCCAAAGCCTCCGTAATTTGTCCAAATGACCGGCGCAGGCGAGCCCACAGCCGATGGATCTCAGGCACCTGCCACTCGGCCTGCATCTCGGCGGCAATCTGCTCAGCCTGGGTTAGGGCGCACTGAGCCATCTCGAACTGGTCTAGCGCCAGGTAGACATCGGCTAGATTCACTTGTGCGATCATCTCGTATTCGCACAACCCATGATTCTGAGCCAGTTCATATGCTTTGTGCAGATAGGTCGCGGCCTCATCGGGCTCACCCATTTTGAGCCAGTTGACCGCCAGGTTGATTTGGAAGCGGACACGGTGCAGGACGCTGCCCATCTCGTCAGCCAATGCCAGCGCCTGATGGCAATCGTCCTGTCCGCCAGCCCAATCACCAGCGACAAATTTGAAGATACTCAGGTTGCCCAACAGGGTAAGCGAGCGATAGTAGTCATGTAGTTGGCGACAGATCGCCAACGCTCGTTCCGTCCACGAGATACAAGCCGGCATGTCCCCCTTGTAATAGCAAAGGACGCCCAAATTGACATAGGCGCCACAGCGCAGCGAGTCGGGCCGGTCGGGCAAGAGGGCCAGACCCTCCTCGACAGCACGTTCAGCCGTGATGTAATCATTGAGAGCGATTTGAACCGAGGCGGCCTTGATCAACAAAGCTGCCTGCTGGCGCTGGGCCTCTGGTGCAGCCGGCTCATGTAGTTTGGCCAGTTCAGCCTGTCCACGCACGAGCCAGCTCTGTGCCTCTTGCGGTGCAGCGTACTGGAGTAGGTCACCCAAGTCGTGGCACACTTGCGCCTTGAGCAATAGGACATCCTCTGTAGACGCTTGCTGATCCAATGTCTCAAGCGCGTCACGGAATGCCCGCTGTGCTTCCTGATGCGCGCCCAATACGGATTGCACCTGGCCGCGGGCAAGGAGTACGTTTGCCCACAGTTTCCCCTCCAGCACCTTAGCCGTAAGCCGATTAAGCAGGCTATTCAGCGGGATTGCCTGTGCCCGGTTGATCAACCCATAGACGTCCTGGGTGGCCAACATGGCCGCCGCCACAAATTCTTCGGCGCGCTCATAGTGCAACGCGGCCTTGAGCACGTTACCCTCAACCGCCTCATAATGGCGCGCGGCCAATCGATGCATTTCCATGCGCTGACGGCGGGACAGTAGATCGTAATAGAATGCTTGCACAATCGTATGTTGGGCATACTCACGATCCTGACCACCCTCATGTTGGTGCAAAAGATATCGATTGGTCAGATAGGCCAACTGGCGACGGGCATTCACCCCACCCAGCACCTCCTCGATCACCGCACGCGTCCCCGGATAGCCAAGCAGCGCAGCGACACCGTTCATCACCTGGCGATCCTCATCCTGCAACCCCTGATCCACCTCGTTGAGCAGATAGCGCTCGATGTTGCTCGTTTCCATCAAATTATCGACCAAGCGGCTAGGGTTGCCTGATTGACGAATCGCATCGATGGTCAGGGACAACAACTCGGCGTTGCCTTCGGTGCGCGCATGAAACGCCTCCAGCAACCCAGGGGTGAGGTGACAGCCGCGGGCGTCGAGCAATGCTTGCGTATCGGCCAGCCCCAGGCCAACCAATGGTTCGAACTGTGTGGTCTCGACAAAATTCGGAAAACGTCGCGAGGTGATGATGATTCGCACTTCGCCGGCCTGCACCGCCGGCCTCAAACGTTCGACCAGCGTCTCAAGAAGCGGGTCGTCATCCACGCGATGAAAATCGTCAAAGCAGAGCAGATAGGATTGCTGACGAATCAGTTGGAACAGATAGTCGAAAAGCACCTCCGGCGGGGGGAGTCTGCCGCCCGCCTGACTGGTGGCCTGCAACATCTGCCATAGCTCCGAACGGTGTTGTCGGGCCAGAAAAGCGGAAAGCTGCCAGATGATCACTTCAACGCCTTCGCCTTCGCGGAATGTATGCCAAAAGGTTCGGCTGGGGGCGGCAAAGGTTTCGGCCAACCTGGCCGCCAATGCTGTCTTGCCAATGCCCGCCATACCGGCAATGACAGCCAATCCGGTGGCCTGCAACTTGTTTGTATAGTAGGTCAATTCCTGGTTACGGCCAACAAAATCAGCAATCACCGGGGGTTTTACCGGTTCGGGCGGATCGGGCAACTGGGAGACCGCCTCCTGTGGTCGGTCCACGGAAAATAGCTGACCATCTTTTGCACGCAAAAAAAGGACAGGCGTGCCCCAGTTTGGCGACTGGGCGCCCAGCTCCAAAAAGATGCCCTTGCGCGCTTCCGAAATAGCGGCATCCACGGGGAAACCCAAGGCAATACTGCGATAAAACTCGCGCGAGAAAACGAGGGCGGCTTTGGCGCTAATTGGATGCTGCATGGCAACCACCGCCGCGAGTTGACGCTGTAGCAGGCGGGGCGCCAGGCCCGCCAGCGGCTGGCTGGATGAGAGAGTGGCGCTCTGGCAGGCGTTGAGCACGGCAAGACGAGTCT
>JAHDWG010000422.1:0-1478 GCA_023384495.1 Caldilineaceae bacterium | reverse complement strand
TCCTGGCTGCCTGTGAAGAACTCGCGAAAGGCGCGCTCATCTACCAGATTTCCGCCGCCATGCTCATCTTCCAGCACCACATGCGCTTCTCCCTGGTCAAAAAGCCCATGCCCCACAAAATGAAAAACGTGCGGCTGAAACCGGCGCATCGTCTGGGTGATGGCTGTGGGCGTCGCTTGTTCCAGCACCTCAAGCTGAACTTGCCCCTGTTCGGTCCATTCGGCCAACGCATCGTGGAGGATTGCCCGCTCCTGCACAAAATCAAGCGACTGGATATTGCGCGGATTGGCAATCACTGCCAAGACACGAAGCGGCGGATTGACGCGTGTGGGCCGCACCGGCAAGTTGATGGGCACATAACGAACAAAAGCCGTTGCAGACGATATGGCCAGAAACGATTCCTCGTGCGGGTCATGCACATATTCCCACGGTAACGCTGCGAGTTCAGGTGGCGTAATTCGCAGACGAATCCGCAACTGCTGGGCCTGGCTGCGGATGATCCCCAAGCTGGTGCGATAAAGCGTGGCAACCTCCCCCGAAAAGAGCTCATTGAATAGAAACGCGCCGAACTCGGTCAAATAGGCGTCGTCTACATCCCCTTGTTCGAGCACGCTCAGTGCATCCTGCAATTCATCATCGATATTGAGCGTGCAATAGGCCTCGCCTTCACCGGCGGGGGATGCAAAGACCGTTACCGGATATCCATGTGGCGTCCTGCTGCCAATCAGCAGTTCAAACGCCGCATAGGTGAAACCTGTTGTGGGCTGTTGCATAGGTTGTTGCATGGGGTAGCCTCAAAAGTGACCGGCCACAAGGTGAAACCCCAGTGGGAGGCGGCAGATGCTGGTGGAGTTTTGGTTTGCGATGGCTGATAGGTTTCAGTATATATGGGGGACACAGGTGTGTCAATACGATATAGCTTACAATTCTTCGGCCAACTTTCGTTTCGATACAGTTTGATACCCTCCCGGTGGTCGCAGCAAGAAGCCAGTTCTGCTGACGTATGATTCGTATTGGCGACCACCGGGGGCGGCAAATTGCGACAGATCTTGAGACTGTGTACAATGCCGAACATATCACATTCATCGCAATCCCTGCGCCAATCCAAACACGGATAGAAAGAGTGAAAAAATGAAACGCAAACTCCTCATCACCGGTGCGGCTGGCCGCATCGGCAGCTTTTTGACCAACCAGTGGAAAGAACGGTACGACCTTGTCTTGACAGACGCGCACCGGCCCGAGGAGACCTTAGGCTTCCCCTTTATCCAAGCCGACCTCTCCGATTTCGCCGCCATTCGCCGGCTCACCGAAGGCATCGATACGGTGATCCACCTGGGCGCCGACCCGCGTATGGAAGCGCCGTGGGAGACCCTGCTGCCCAGCAACGTCATCGGCGCCTATAACGTCTTTGAGGCGGCGCACCAGGCCGGCTGCCGGCGTCTCATCTTTGCCAGCAGCATCAACGCCGTCTTTGGCTA
>JAHDWG010000421.1 GCA_023384495.1 Caldilineaceae bacterium | reverse complement strand
GGCGGAGAGGGAGGGATTTGAACCCTCGAGGGCTTTGGACCCTACTCGTTTTCGAGACGAGCGCACTCGACCGGGCTATGCGACCTCTCCGCCCGGCAGTGTATCATACCCGAGCGCCATTTGGCAATTATCGTTGCTTGCAATTTCCTTACGCCACGAACTCGCCCACCTGTTGTTTGAGCCAGGCGTCGATAAAGGGGTCGATCTCGCCGTCGAGCACAGCGGTGGTGTTGCCGGTTTCCACATCGGTGCGCAGGTCTTTGACCATCTGATAGGGGTGCAGCACATAGTTGCGGATCTGGCTGCCAAAGTTGGCGTCCACATTCTTCCCTTTGAGGCGCGCCTTTTCCGCATCCATCTTCTCTTGCTCAATTTCATAGAGCTTGCCGCGCAGCACCTTCAGCGCCATCTCGCGATTTTGCGTCTGGCTGCGCTCGTTCTGAGAGGTTACGATGATCCCTGTGGGCAGGTGGCGGATGCGCACTGCGGTCTGGTTCTTCTGCACATTCTGCCCGCCGGCGCCGCTGCTGAGAAAGACTTCGATCTCGATTTCTTTGGGGTCGATCTCGATCTCAATGTCTTCGTCGATCACAGGCATGGCCTCTACCTTGGCAAAGCTGGTGTGGCGGCGGTTGTTGGAGTCGAATGGGCTGAGACGCACCAGCCTGTGTGTACCCCGCTCGGCTTTGAGGCGGCCATAGGCGTAGGGGCCATCAACCTGAATGGTTACGCTCTTGATGCCCGCCTCTTCGCCCTCGGTCATGTCGGTGATGGAGGTCTTGTAGCCCTTGCGTTCGGCCCAGCGCAGATACATGCGCAGCAACATCTCTGCCCAATCCTGCGACTCGGTGCCGCCAGCGCCCGCATGGATGCTAAGGTAGGCGGCGTCGGCGTCGTGAGGTCCGCTCAGCGCCAGGGCAAACTCGTTGCGGTCAAACGCCTCGGCAATGGCCTCGGCCTCTTGCTCAAGCTCGGTCAACATGGCCGGGTCATCCTCGGCTAGCCCCGCCAAATCTAGCGCATCGGCGGCGCGGCGGCGGAGCGAATCCCACAGCCCCACCTGTTCGCGCAGCGCGCTGACCTCTTGCATCTTCTTCTGGGCAGCCTGGGCGTCGTCCCAGAAATTGCCCTCGGCCATTTCGGCTTCTAGCTCTTCGATCCGCTCTTGCTTGGCTGGGACGTCAAAGCCGCCTCCGGATCGAATCGATATGGTTCACCAGATCAGTTAACCTGGTTTCTAGTTCGCTCATGTTTTTCTCCGTCATATTGAATCGTGCCACATTGAACAGTGCGTGATAAGGTGCATCTGACATAGGCGCTTACGCGATGACGGGGACCAGATCTTGCCCATGTCGCGCCATCAGCGCCCTTATTGTCTATTGAGCATTAACCATCAACCATTGACCATTTCGCATACCACTACTCCCCCACCAGCCCCTCGACAAAGGCGACGGGGTCAAAGAGCGCAAAGTCGGTGATCTTCTCACCGGTGGCCGCAAAACGAACCGGCACGCCCAGCTCGCGCTTGATGTTGAGCACAGCCCCGCCCTTGCTTGTGCCGTCGAGCTTGGTAAGAATGATCCCAGTAACGCCGGCGCTCTCGCGGAAGGCTTTGGCCTGCGCGATGGCGTTCTGGCCGGTGGAGGCGTCGAGCACCAATAGCACCTCATGCGGCGCCCGATGCACCTGTTTGCCCGCCACATTTTTGAGCTTTTCCAGCTCCTTCATCAAGTTGAACTTGGTCTGAAGCCGGCCCGCCGTGTCCACCAACAAGAGGTCGGCCTGACGGCTCTCTTGGCTGGCGCGCATGGCGTCAAAGAGCACGGCGCCTGGGTCTGCCCCCGGAGCATGGGCGATGATCTCGACGCCGGCCCGGTCGCCCCAGATCTTGAGCTGGTCGATGGCTGCGGCGCGAAAGGTGTCGGCCGCTGCCAGCAGCACTCGGCGCCCTCGTTGCTTGTACCAGTGCGCCATCTTGCCAATGCTGGTGGTCTTTCCCGAACCGTTGACGCCTACCACCAGCACAACCGTTAGCAGGCGTGGCTGGTCGATCTGCAAGGGTGTTTCAGGCTCAAGTAGCCTGACCATTTCCTGCTTGAGGGCCAGGTAGGCGTCGCGGGTGACTTTGACGCCTTCACGCTCGACCCGCTCACGCGTCCGTTCGACCAGATCGACGGTGACTGCCATGCCCACATCGCCCATGAGCAAGGTCTCTTCCAGTTCCTCCCACAGCGCATCGGTGATCTCATTTTCCTGGAAGATCGAGCCAATGCGCCCAAGAATGCCGCTGCGCGTCTTTTGCAAGCTCTGTTCAAGCTTGAGTTCGTCTTGTGTTTTTTCTTCTTGCTTCCCAAACAGTCGTCGGAACAAAGAACGCTCTCCTCTAAAGCCAGGTTGGGCGCGGGTCGCCGCTTCACGCAATGGGGTCGGTGGGTCAGCGAAAGAACCGCCACACGACGTTAAGGATCAGCGTCAGCACCAGGCTCAACACAAGCATCGTTCCCAGCGGCGCATAGAACCGGACATTCCCGCGCTCAATTGCAATGTCGCCGGGCAGCGCGCCGAGGCTAGGTAGGCGCCCGGCCAGGCTGAGCAACAGGCCACTGACAAAGATGATTGCGCCCAACACCATCAGCCATCGGCCTATATCTACCAACATCATCGCGTGATCCTCCAACCGTACATTGTAATGGAAAGCGGCCCAGACACCAAGCTGTGGCGCACAGCAGTTATCATGAACGGGTTCGGGCGCTCCTGGGGGGCCGAACGATGAAAATGAGCGGTGAGGCGGCCACGTGCGACGCACCTTACAGGGGCGCCGCACGTGGCCGGCGCCCCTATTCCCTGATCAGGGTGGGGGAACCGTGCCGCCGGGTTCGCCGCGCATGACAAGCGGCAGAAATACTTCATTGTCCAGCAGCAGCTCGGCCAGCGCGCTTTCGCGCAACAGCCCAAACCCTGCCAGCGCCAGCAACAACGTCAAAACCAGCCCATAAAACCAACGACGCTGCGCCGTGAACGTATTCTTCCTCATCATCTCCTCCATCATCTCTTCTGTGAACATGCGACAACCGTGGTCGAATCTTGCGCTGTCGATTGTCGCCCGCAGGCCATATCGCCACTGCGAATGGGGCCGTGCTGCCTCGAGGCGCACGATTGCGCCCATAGGGGAATACGAGATTGCGCGCCCAAAGTTACGATTGCCGGCAAATGGGCCGCGGCTGGCCTGATGGTTAGCGCGATGAGAAAAGAGCCGGAACATTCCACCGCAACCGTTCGTCCCACGGGTAAGGCAATGATCCACCCCCATGTTCGATTGGATGAGGAGCTATCTATGGTCACTATCGAGCGCGCCAGGCTTATGCTGGCGATCCTGTTCACCATGATTGGGCTTATCGTCGCCCATCTCTTTGCGCCGCCTGTTCGCGCCCAGGGCATCATTATCGACCCGTGGCCGATTGAGCCGCCCCTTGTGCTGGAGCCGCCGCCATCACCGATTGCCATCGAGCTGCACCAGGTCGACGCCGTGGTCGATGGGCCTGTGGCCGAGGTTCGCGTCACCCAGCTCTTCCGCAATCCCACGCGCAACGTTGTGGAGGGCGTCTACATCTTCCCACTGCCCGAAGAGGCCGCCGTGAGCGACTTCCAGATGACGGTGGACGGCCAGGTGTTAGAGGGCAAGCTGCTCGACAAGGATGAAGCGCGGCGTATCTATGAGTCGATTGTCCGCAGCCGCCGCGACCCGGCGCTGCTCGAATACGTTGGCCGCAACCTCTTCCAGACCAGCGTCTTCCCCATCCCCGCCGGGGCCAGCCGCAAGTTGGAGCTCCGCTACACCCAGGTTGTTGGCCAACAGGATGGTCTCTACGAGTTCACCTACCCGCTGCGCACGCAGCAATATAGCCAGACGCCGGTGAAACAACTGGCCATCTCGGTCGAGCTGCGCAACCAGCCCGGCCTGCGCACCCTGTACAGCCCCCACTTCGACATCAGCATCGAACGCAAGGGGGATATGGGGGCGCTCATCGGCTACGAGGCGGCCAATGCCCAGCCCGAGCACGATTTCTCGCTCTTCTTTGGCGTGGACAAACAGGCAATCGGCCTCAATCTGCTCAGCTACAAGCCGGCCGGCGAGGATGGCTTCTTCCTGCTGCTCGCCTCACCCAGCATCGAAGTGGCGCAAGAGGCCATCGTGGCGCGCGATCTGGTGCTGGTGGTCGATGTCTCCGGCTCCATGCAGGGGCAAAAGATGGAGCAGGCGCGCAAGGCCGCCCGCTTTGTGGTGGACAATCTTCACGAGGGCGACCGTTTCAACCTCATCGCCTTTAGCACGGGTGTCCGCCTCTGGCAGAACGAGCTGCAAGCGGCCAACGCCCAGAGCCGTCGCGAGGCCCGCGCCTGGATCGACAAACTTGAGGCCGGCGGCTCCACCGACATCAACCGGGCGCTGCTCGAAGGGCTGGCCCAGCTCGAACCGGCGGACAAGTCTGCGCGGCCGGCCTATTTGCTCTTCCTCACCGATGGCCTGCCCACCATGGGCGAGGTCGAGACGCCTCGGATCATCGCCAATGCCCAGCGCAACCGGCCCGACCGCACCGTCCGCCTCTTTACGTTTGGCGTGGGCTACGATGTCAACACCGACCTGCTCGACCTGCTCAGCCGCGACTTTGGCGGGCGCAGCAGCTATGTCCACCCGCAACAGGCCATCGACGAGAAGTTGAGCCAGTTCTACGCCGGGATCAGCACGCCGGTGCTTGTCGACATCGCGCTCCAGTGGGGCGGCGCCACCGTGGACGAGGTCTACCCCTTCCCGCTGCCCGACCTCTTTGCCGGCGACCAACTGGTGGTGGCTGGGCGCTATCGCCGCGGCGGGCCGGTCGCCGTGACGCTGCGCGGGACGGCCAACGACGAGAAGATGACCTTCCAATACGCCGGCCAGCAACTGGCAACCAGTGGCGGCGAACCGTTCGTGGCGCGGCTGTGGGCCACCCGCAAGATCGGCGCCCTGCTCGAACAGATCCGCCGCAGCGGGCCGGTGCAGGAGTTGGTGGACGCCGTGGTGGAACTGAGCCTCACGTATGGCGTCGTGACGCCATACACCTCCTATCTGGTGGTTGAGCCGGAATTTGCAGCCCCCCAAGACATTGGCGCCTCTGCGACGCCGTTTTCCCTGCGCGAACGCGCCGAGGAGGAAGTGCACGCCAGCGCTTCCGCCGCGGCCGAAGCGCCCGCGAGCGGAGAGGCCGCCGTGGCGGCCAGCGAGGCGCGCAGCGATCTGGCCAATGCGGTCAACCTGCAAGAGCACCAAGGCGTCCGCTATGTGGCGGGCAAGACCTTTGTCCGCCAGTCGGTGGTGACGACGAAAGCGGGCCAGCAATATGGCCTCTGGGTCGACACGCGCTACGAAGAGGCTATGCGGGTCGAGACTGTGCGCTTCGGCAGCCCGCGTTACTTCACCCTGGCGCGTGACCCGCGGATGGCGGCGTGGCTGGCTATCTCGCCGGAACTGGTGGTTGTCGTCGGCGAAGGGCGGGCAATCCGCATCACCATCCCGGAATGAGCACGCGCGCTGTGCGCCCGCGCAGCGCCTAAAGTCTCCTCGGCCAAAAGATTACACCGCGTGTCCAACGCCAATCTCCTTCACGGAGGTTGGCGTTTTTTGTGTTCCTATTCGCTGTTCTGAAAATAGACTGCCCGTGCGATGCACCCGCAGGGTGCGTTGCACTTGACCGCACCACCTCGCTGATTTTCATCGTTCGTGGTGTACACCGTTCATGATAACTGCTGCGAAATGACGTACATGTGGACGCACCCGAGACGCATGGCTAGACGAGCGCGCGTCATTCCACCCCTATCATGAAGCCGATAATTCTGATCAAGCGCCATCTCCTGGCGGTGAATCGATCCGATCAGGCGATTCAAAAAAGGTTTGAAAGGAAACAGCGATGCACCTCAAAATCAATTGGTTCGACTCCATCTATCGTCTCCTTGCCATCATGCTCTGCCTGGCGCTGATCCTGCCGGCGAGCCCGGTCACAGCCGCAAGCACATCGGCGCCGCAAGCGGGCAGCGAAGGTGTTAATGGTCCGATGGGTGAACTGACCATTGCGCCGCAGATAGCGACAAGCGCATTGGAGCGGCAGCCTCTCCTCAACGCCGCCAACTCGAAAACATGGAATCTGGATGCCGTGCTCGAGCGGGCGCGGATCGCCTCGCTGGCCTCCTTGCCGGTTCCGGTGACGGCGCAACCGATGGCGCTCAGCGCTGGCTCGCCGGCGATTGGAGACGGGGACGCGACCGAAGCGGGCTACCCGCCCGGCGTCCCCGGCGGCCCCCAGGTCGGCCCGGAAG
>JAHDWG010000420.1 GCA_023384495.1 Caldilineaceae bacterium | reverse complement strand
TGCACAGAGTTCGGCGCTGTGCATCCATCATACCAGAACGCAGAGATGCACAGAGTTCGGCGCTGTGCATCCATCATACCAGAACGCAGAGATGCACAGAGTTCGGCGCTGTGCATCCATCATACCAGAACGCAGAGATGCACAGAGTTCGGCGCTGTGCATCCATCATACCAGAACGCAGAGATGCACAGAGAACACCGAGGTTATACTCGGTGTTCTCTGCGTTCCTGCTGTACGCTGCTATTCTTATCGTTCGGAGTGTCCCCACATCATGATGACGGTTTGAAAACCGGAGTTACTCGAAGGAGTACGCATCTTCGCAAAGTCCAGTTTTCAAAGCAACGTAGCATTGCGGGCGCTTCTCCGTGTCAGTCGCCGACTTGAGTCGTTGCCAGCAGCCGCAAACGGCATTGTCAAAAGAAGCTAGTTCGCCACCTGCACCACCACCGGGCAAGGCATGGGGAAGTTGCCACTGCTATCCACCACGGTCAGGCGCAGCGTATAGCCGCCATTGGGCAGCGCGGTTGAATCAAACTGGGCCAGCAACCCGTTTTCCACCGGACTGTTGCCACCGCCAAAATAGAAATATTCTGCCTGTGACCCGGCATCAGCGCCCAAAGCATATTCCAGCTTGTAATAGGAAAAGCTCTCGTGTGTGGCCGAGCCAATCACGTCGACAACGCCCGCGACCACCTGGTTGACGCCAGGGAAGACGATGACCGAGCGGGGGTCGGCGCACTCGGGCACAACCACAATGGCTTCTTCAGGGGCGGGCGGCTCCTCTGTCTCCGGTTCAGCTTCCGGTTCGGCTTCAGGCTCCGGCGCGGCCTCTGATTCCTCCGCCGGCGCTGGGATTGGGGTGGGGGTGGGAACCGGCGGCGTGGGCGTCGGTGGCGGCGCTGTGGGGGTTGGGCTTGGCAACGGGGTGGCCGTCGGCGGCGCGACGGCGAGTGTGGCCGTCGGCAGCGTGGTTGTCACCACATCGGTCAACGGGGCAAGCCCGGCAGTGATCGCGACCGCTGGGCTGACAAACTCACCCAGCGTAAGCTGTAGGTTCAGGCTCAGCAGCAGGGGGACCGTCACTGTCTGGGTTTCGGTTGGCCCCAGCGGGATGCGTAAGGTCAGTGAGATGGGCACTTGCTGGTCGACCGTGGCCGTCACCGGCTCGATGGCAAAGAGCGCGGCAGCGCCTTCATCGAGCGCTGGCTCGTCATCGAGCACCGTATTTTGCGCCGTCACCGAGATCACCAACAGGGCCATCAGCGTTGCCGCCATGAAGATGCTCATCAAAAACCGTTTGTGCATTGGGTCTCCTTTCCACCGGCCAAGCGCCGGGCATACGATTGCAATGGTTTGCGTTTTGTCGAACGAGGGCTGTTTGCTTTGTACTTGTTCAATTTTCGCCTGAACCCAAACTGCGATTGCTCTGAAGACCAGCCTCTGCGCAGCGCTTTGCCCCTTCGAGTAGTTCTGGTTTTCAAACCGGGCTCAGTATAAAACATAAAACGCTCTGGCGGCCCGTAAGGTTCACCAACAAAAACGCGACACCTGCCATCAAGCAAGTGTCGCGCCTTGACGGGTACAAACGCTCTGGGCTACTTGGGGTAGCCGCGATCGGCCAGGAAGGCGTCGACCTGGTCACAGAGGGCGGGCAACACCTCAGTGGGGGTCGCCTCACCGGCCCATATGCGCTGCAACGCCGGCGAAATCACCGAGCCTTCCAGCTCACCCCACTCAGCAAAGTAGCCAAAGCGGCCAACCTTGGCGTTTTCTCCTTCTGTGAGGAAGGCCTGTCGATTGGCCGGCGGATTGCCGGATTGGAGGAAGGCGTCCGAGCGGGCGGTTGATTGGAGGGCCGGGAAGATTTCGCCCGACGCGGTATAGAGCCGTTGCCCCCCATCGGTGCTTTGGAGCCAACTGAGGAAGGTCCACGCAGCGTCCTTGTTGTCGCCGGCGGCGCTCATGACCCAGGCCGCGCCCCCCGCGCTGGCCGAGCGCTGGCCCCCCTCGGGGATCGGCACAACCGCAACGTCATAGTTGAGCCCAGCGGCGTTGAATTGCGAGACGCGGCTCGCGTTCTGGATAATCATCGCAACCTGACCGTTGGCAAAGACGGCTGCATCGCCGCCCGCCTGGCTCAGGTTGGCGTCGCGCATGGCATAGTTGTTCTCCATCATGGTGGCGAAGAATTCGATGGCCTCTTGGGCAGCTGGCTCATCCAACGTGCAGCGAGACGGATTGCGCATGTCATCCAAGATGGCGCCGCCATTCTGCCCTACCCACAATTGGAATTTGCCGCCCTCCATGCCCAGCGCATAGCGGGTCACCTGGCCAGTCGCCTCCACCTGGGTGAGCGCCTCGGCTGCCGTAAGCAGATCGTCCCACGTCCAACTCTCATCCGGGTAAGAGATGCCGACTTCGTCGAAGATGTCTTTGTTGTAGTAGAGCACCTCCACGCTAATATCCCGCGGGAAGCCATAGACACTGCCCTCAAACATGGCCGATTCCAACAGGGCGGGCCAGTAGTCACTCAGATCATAGCCGGCCTGTTCGATATAGGGGTCAAGGTTTTCGAGCACCCCATCAGCGGCATAGCGGGGCGTGGGCCAAAGGAAGAGTACATCAGGGATCGCGGCCGGGTCGCCGCTGGCCCAAGCCGTCTGCATCGCTGTGAAGTAGTCATTCCACGGGTAGCTGATGATCTCTACCCGGATTTCGGGATGCTCCGCCATAAAGGCGTCCGCCACAGCCTGGTGCGTTGCCACTTCTTCGGGGCTGCCCCACAACGCCCACGAGATGGTGGTTGCGCCCCCAACGCCATCTGGCGGCGCCGCGCTTGGCCCAACCGGCGCGCACGCCCCCGCCAACACAAGCACGGCAAGCATCACTGCATATGTCAAGAGTCGTTTGCGTTGCATAGTTGCCTCCTTGTCTGCTGCAACAATCTCCACAAACTCGCGTTGTCGATACACCACGATTGGACTATCAAGTGGACTATCAATTGGATTATGTATGATCAAAGTAGGAATTGCTGTCAGCCCGCTGTCAATTCATGATTTTGCCGATCATAAGTTTATCATGTCTTACGTTTACCAGCTGAAAATCACCAGTTGAAAATCGGGACATCCCAGCAAGGTAGCGTGTCTGGAGTTCGGTTTTCAGAGCAAACGCATGATAGGAGCCATCCATGGTTAAGGCCATCATCTTCGATATCGGTGGGGTA
Organism: Caldilineaceae bacterium; assembly: GCA_023384495.1. Lineage (GTDB taxonomy): Bacteria > Chloroflexota > Anaerolineae > Caldilineales > Caldilineaceae > CFX5. The sequence goes on along the minus strand of JAHDWG010000420.1, from coordinate 3,155 downwards.
TTGATTCGCACCGTCGATCCCGCGCCGCGCGCCCAACTGGAGCAAAGGCTGGGCCTGAAGCCGGGCGAAGCCGAGTATATCGTCTACAACAGCGACCAGGGTCGACGGGCTCAACTTGGCGCCGTCACGGCCCGCGAACAATGGGCATGGGTCCAACGACGCCTACAGTTAACGGATGCCGGATTGGAAGAGTTCCGGGCGGCCTTTTGGGCCGGCGACCGCGTGGACCACACGTTGCTCGACCTGATCCGGTCGCTGCGAACTGATTATCAGATGGCCATCATCAGCAATGCAATGGACGATCTGCATGATGTCGTAGCCCGCCTCGACCCCGCCGGCGATCTGTTCGAGGTCATCACCGGCTCGGCCTATGAGCGGGTGATGAAACCCGACGCCGTCATCTTTCAGCGCACCCTGGCGCGCCTGGGGCGCGCCGCGACCGAGGCCGTCTTCATTGATGACATGCCCGCCAATGTGGCGGGCGCACGGGCAATCGGCCTGGCCGCAATCCATTTTCGGCCCGGCCTCGACCTGGCGGCCGAGCTGGCGCAGTTGGGCGTACGTGTGGGCGAGTGAGGGGACATGACTTACGCAGCGCCTGATGATGGTCAGGAGAGACAACTTGGTCAACGGACAAATCTTCAAGTCAAGGCTTGCGTAAGTCCTGGGAAGATGAGTCGACAAGGGGTGGGTGCGCCCAGGTTCATCCGCCCTCTCGACGTATATGCCCAACACCCTCAACCTGAGGCCAAATCGTCATGCCGCTGGGCCATGAGCGGCGCATATACCTCATCCACCATGCGCTGTGCAATGGTGGTCCAATCATACTGCCGGGCATGGGCGCCGGCTTGCCGCCCCAAACGGCGCCGCAGTTCGCCATCGGCGAGCAATTCATCCATGCGGGCGGCCAGCGCCTGCGGGTCGCGGGCGGGGAAGGTCAAGCCGTTCTCGCCATGGCGCACCAAATCGGCCAGGCCGCCAACCGCCGAGGCAATCACCGGCGTGCCCGTCGCCATGGCCTCCAACGCCACCATGCCAAAACTCTCGTAGTGCGACGGCATCACCACCATATCCGCCGCGGCAAAGTAATAAGGAAGGATCTCCTGATCCTTGGCGCCGACGAAGCGAACCATGTCGCAGAGATTTAAGCTACAACGAAGCTCATGGAGGCGAGTCATTTCCTGGTCGCGGCCAATCGAGCGCAGGTCGCCGCCGATAATGGTGACCTTGGCCTGATGGGCCACCTCGGGCCGCGCTCGGCGTAAGATGGCGGTGGCGTGCAGCAACGTGTCAACGCCTTTCAGAGGCTCGATCCGCCCCGTAAACACAATATCGCTGCGCGTCCGGGGTAAGTCCAGCGACGCCTTGGCTTCTTCTTTTTCGATGGTGCGAAAACGCCGCAGGTCAACACCGGGCGGCAGCACAACAATTTTGGCCGGGTCGGCCCCATAGTAGTTGACCAACTGTGCTCGCTCCGCCGGTGTTGGCGCAACCAGGCAATCGGCCATCTCCACAACCCGGCATTCGCCGGCCAGCCGCTCTTGTGGGGCTCGCTCGTGCTCATGTTGCGCCACCAGATTTTTCATATGCCCCAGCGTATGAAACATATGGACCAGGGGAACGCCTCCCCAGCGCCGCCGGAGTTGCTCGCCCACCAGGCCCGAAAGCCAGTAGTGGCTGTGGATCAAGTGATAACCAATGCCCTCGCTGGCGGCAAATCGGGCCACACCGTCAACAAAGGCGCCGAGATGGCGACTGACCTCCCCCAAAGGGATGGTATGACGAGGCCCGGCCTGCACATGAATCACACGCACGCCGTCACCCAGCGCATAGGAGATCTGCGGCTGCTCCTCTGCTGCTCGGGTGAAAATATCAACACGCAGGCCCATCCGGGCCAACGCCCGGCTGAGGTCGCGCACATAGACATTCATACCGCCGGTCTTGTCTCCGCCGAGCGCCGCCAAGGGGCCGGTATGGACCGTGATCATGGCGACGCGCTGCGGTAGATGCAATCTAGCTGGAGCGTTGTGGCTTGGGTTCAACATTGGATTGTTTGTCATAAGGCAGAGTACTTGCGTATGCGCTTTGGCTTGACCCGGTGGTCTGTTGGTCGATTGGCCCTGCTCGGCGGAACACCGCCGCAACGGCAAGGCGCTATAACAAATATAGCACTACATATCTTATTGTCAGTGAGCTTATTTGCCAATTTGCACCGAGGCTCGGTGCAAATTGGACCCACCAAAACTGAGAGAATCACTCCTCACGCGATTCTTATATTGTCTTCACTCGCGCTTAAAATTTGGCGGGAATACTATCGATGACGGCAGCGTATGAAGATGCATGTCGCTGTTCGACGGCCGCAAAATAGCCAGGCAATCATCGGCAGCCAACTGTCTAGATTGCGGTTGATTTGAAAACCGGACTTTGCGAAGACGCATACCCCTTCGAACAACTCCGGTTTTCAAGCAGAACTCAGTATAAAAGCCGGCCGTGTCCGCGTGCGGCGACCGGCCAAGGAGATCACCATTCTCATCGTATCGAAGGAGTAAACAGAATGTCACCGTTCAATCGCCCCGATTCCGAGTATCGCTTGATTCCAAGCGAAGAACGTCTGCAGCAACGACGTTCGCTCAGCCCACGGCTATGGCTGGCGGCCATGCTCACGCTGACGCTCATCTTGGGCGCGCTCTATGCCCCCCTGTTGTGGGAAAATGAACCCATCAGCGCCGCGCCCAATGCAAACTTGCTCGCTGCCCAGTCGCTGGCCGTCGACGAAACCCTGTTGCAGCAGCAGACAGCCTATGCCCAACTGTATGAGCAAGTATCGCCGTCCGTGGTGAACATCCAGGTCACCAGCCGGGTCAACGCCAATGCGCGTGGTTTTCAGTTTCCCAACATCCCCGGCTTTCCGGGCCCCCCGAACCTGCCAGAGGGGGAGCTTCCGCAACAGCGTGGCCAGGGTTCTGGCTTTATCTACGACAATGAAGGGCACATCATCACCAACAATCATGTCGTCGACGGCGCCGATGAGGTGGTGGTGATCTTCAACAACGGTCAGTGGGCCGACGGCGAAGTCGTCGCCACAGATCCCCAATCCGACCTGGCGGTGGTCAAGGTAACGCCCCCCAATGGCTTTAACTGGCGCCCTCTGCCGC
>JAHDWG010000419.1 GCA_023384495.1 Caldilineaceae bacterium | reverse complement strand
GGGGATTCAACGGTCGGTGCAGTTTGAGAATCAGCTTTTCTCCAGCCGCTACACCCCCAAAAGTGATGCGGAACTGGCCGGCGAAGTGCGCACACTGAGCGGCGGTTCAAAATTGGCCGTCGTCGTGATCGATTTCAAGATCATGCGCAGCTTTGACGAGGTGGCCGCCGCGGCCAAATACTTCAACGGCGCCCGTCAATCGTTGCCCAAAGGACGCGTGCAAGAGGCCAAGGCCGCCATCAAGGCGCTCAAAAACAATCTGAGCACGCAAAAGCTGCGCGGCGCCGGTGTGGCTGTCACGACCCTTGTCATCGTCGGTGGACTGACCACCGCCTACTATTTCAAGCAGCAAGGCCAACAAGAGGCCGCCATTGCCATCAGCAGTTTTCTGATTGCGGCGCAAGTCGTGCTCTCGGTCTATGGCCCGATCAGCGCAGTCAACGCCTGGTGGACAGCCCTGGCCCGCGCCGGGTCGAGCGCATCGATCCTGACGGCGCAGACCGAGTTGATTGGCGTTTCGCGCACGGCCAATGTGATCGGCGCGGTGCTTGTCATCTCCATTGTCTGGGGCTTTTTTCTGTATAACGTATTGAGCAGCGACACCCCGACCGCCAGCATCGAGTTTAATGTCGCACTGGCCGAGGCGATTGCCACCACCATTTACATTATTCTGCTCACGATCATTTCGGCCACCGTGGTCGGGCTGATCCTGGTTGGCATCGTCTCGGTGGTCGATGCCATCCTTACTGCCGTCTGCGAGTTTGCCGGCGGTTCCTGTTTTACCATCGGTGGGGCGGTGATCAGTGCGCTGGCTAATGCCTTTTACACCTACAATTTGTTCATCGAGACGAATCGCGCTGATCTGATTCAGCCCGGCGCGCCGCAGACCACTCTCGCCGACCCCAACAGGGGCTTTGTCGCCGGCAATGATCTGCGCATTACGTTGCCGATCACCACGCATATCGTCCAAAAGAACCCTGTCAGTGATGTCACCGACCAGTACAGCCACCTCCTTCACGATAGCTTGCGGGCCACCACCTTCCGGTATAGCCTGAGTCAACCCGGCCCGCAAGATGCACCCAACAGCGGGCGCGGGTCGATGTGGGGCGACTGGCACAGATTGCATGAGGTGGGGCGGTTCGATTGGTACAGGCTGTATGGCGCGTATGCGAATACCACACCGACGCCGGTCGGTGGCTTCAATCTGCCGGCCGGTCTCAACCGGCCCGCTCCCTTCTACCTGAACATGGGCTACGCCATTCCCGCCTATGATTGCTGGCGCATCTATGTCCTGTCGGGCGATTTCCCCTTCTACAAGAAGATTCCGGTTTGCAGCGAGCGCACAATCAACGGCAAGAATTCGACGCCAATCTCTTCCCTGCGCTATGACATCTTCCCCAGCACCTTTGGCGGCTTTGTCGCACTGGCCCAAAAGCCGGGCGGCGGCTACGGGCTGACCTGGGACAGCGCCTTCACTGCGCTACGCGACGCCGACGGCGATGGCCTCGTATCAGCGGCCTTTGGCGGGCTGGACCCCGATGACACCAAGTGGGACAGCGACGGCGACGGGCTAAGCGACGCGTTTGAACTCGAACAACGCGCCGCTGGCATCGCCTATTCGCCGACCCAGTGTGACACCGACGGAGACGGGCTCACCGACGCCCAGGAAGCCCACTTTGGCACCGACCCGGCCAACCCCGACAGCGACAACGATGGCTTGCTCGATCGCGAAGAGGTCTGGCATCAGGTCTACAACACGACCACCTGCCAGCCGACCAGCAACTGGGCCGGCGGTTGGAACGTGACGCTCAATGCGACGACGCCCTTCACCATCCGCGTCACCTCCAACCCCCTGCTGGCCGACAGCGACGGCGACGGCGTGAGCGACCTGGCCGAGAAGCAACTGGCCGGCCAACTGGACAGCCAGAACCGCCCCTATCATCCTGGTGTGGTCAATGCGCCACCGGTTGCCGTCTATACCGACACCGAACGGCGCTTTGTCGCCCCTGGCAGCAATCTGGTCTACACCACCACGGTTGTCGCCAACACTCCGCTGAGCCCAGGCGTTTTGGATGTGGCCGCCCCGGCACAACTGGGTGGGGTGCGCCCCTCCTATGCGCTCAACTTCAACCCGGCCACCTTCAGCGGTTCGCAAACCGTGGTGCAACAGACGGCGCTGACCGCCCAGAGCGGTCTCAACTCGCAGGTCGTGGCGCTGTCCAGCAACGTGCGCACCCGGCTGGCGCCCACGGGGCCGGCCACCCTGACGTGGGAGCCGGTCACCTTCCAATCGCTGGGCAGCACGCCACAGACGCCCCGCTTTATGGCGCCAACGGCATCGACCATCGACCGGCAGGACAGCTATCTGCTGGCGACACAGACCTCGAACAACCTCAACCGAGGGGGTGCTGGCTCAGTGCTGGCCAATGTCATTCCAGGCGGCGCGTTGACCACGCTCTTTTCCAGTTCAGCGCCCTCCAATTCGATGGGCGCTGAACCGCTCGATGTGGCCTGCAATCAAGCAGGGCTCTGTCTGGCGGTCTGGAGCTATCGCGACCACACCAATGGCACTTATGATGCGCTGCGCGGTGTGGTGCTGCGGGCAGACGGACAAGTGCAGAGCAACGTCGCCTTCCCGGTGGACTTCTATGTCGGTTACTTCTATCCCCAGGTTGCCAGCGACGGCGTTGATTTTCTGGTTGCCAGCGAAAAGACCAATGGTCTGTCAACCGATCTCGCTATCCAGCGCGTCAACACAGCTGGCGTGGTGGTGAGTGACCAATCCTACCAGATCGAGAACCCGCGCGTCGCCGCCGGGTCAACCAACAGCGTAGCGCTCGACCTGGCCTGGCTGGGTGACCGCTATGGGGTGGCTTGGAAGTTTATTCGCCCGACCGGCGGCGCTGCCTTGCCCGGCTTTTACACCGGCCTCATCGACCGCACCGGTGCGGCAATTGGTGGTTTGGCGAACCTTTTCGGCACCAGCGGCAGAGATATCACATGGGATGCAACGGGCGCGCCGGCGCTGGCCTACGACTCGGTCAACAATCGCAGCCTCGTGCTGTACAAGAGCACGTTGAACAACAGCCTTGTCGCCTACCTCTTTCAAGGCTCCAACATCACAACCTTTAGCGGTCTGAAATCGGGTTGGCTGGGCGATATGATCGGGGTCGCCGCTCAATCGTTCCCGACGAACCAGCCGCCGCGCCTGGCTTATAACCCGCTGGTCAATGGCTGGTTCCTCACAACCGGTGTCAGCGGCACTACGGTCACGCGCCTGCTCGCGCCTGATCTCACGCGCCAATTGCTCGATGCGCAAGCCATTTCAGGCAGCAGCGATCTCCCCATCGCCTGCCCGATGGTGAGCAGCATGCCGGTGGCCGACTTCCGCTTTGAGGAATTGCCGGGCGCCGTCACCTTTGCGGATAGTTCGCTACGCAACAACGCCACCAGTTGTCCAACCGGCAGTTGTCCGGTCGGCGGAGCGCCCGGTGCAACGGATCAGGCGGGCAACCCCATTGGCGGGGGCCCTCTGGGCGCTGCCTCCGACTATGCCGTCCAGTTTGACGGCTTCGAGAATACGCTGGATGTAGGCAACCCGCTGGGGAGCGAATTTAGCATCGCCTTCTGGTACAAGGCCGGTTCGAGCAGCGAAAGCCTGCCGTTTAGGGTCGAGTCGGGCTTCGCCCTCCAGACAGGGCCGCCCGATGGCTTTAGTCTGCGTATCTACAACAATATCAATCTTGTCTTTTTTAGCGCCGGGGGGGTGGCAACCTCCAATGCTGTGCCGACGCCGCTCAATAATGGAGCATGGCGCTTCGTTGTCGCCACCCGCACGAGCAATGGCAACCTGGCAGTCCACATTGACGGCAACCCCACGCCCATCGCCACGGCTAGCGGTTCGGTCACCCCGGCCATGTTCAACACAGTACGCCTGCGCGACGGCGGGACGAACGTCCAACTGGACAACTTGCGCTTTTACAATGTTGCCTTGAGCGGCGGCGCAATACAGGCGCTCTACAACGGCGCTCAATCGTACTGCGCTGGCTTCGCTCCCTCCACCTATCGCTGGGCCAGAGTCAACGCCAGCATACCCGACACGCGCGGCGGCAAGATCACGGCCAGCGGCGGGCTGACCGTCACTATCGACGCCGACCGACCGTCCTCGACCATTAGCGGGTTCACCCAGGGTCAATTTATCCCGGGCAATCGGATTCACATCATCGGCGGCAATGCCAGTGACCCGACCTCGGGCGTGGGTCGAGTTGAAGTCTCGGTCAACAACGGCGCCTTCCAGCCAGCCAGTGGGAAGGCAAGCTGGGCTTACGATCTGGCTGTCGGCGAGGGCGAATACACGATCCGCACGCGCGCCATTGACCTGGTCAACAACCCAGAGAGCAGCGGAGCCAGTGTAACGGTCAGGGCCGACGCCACAGCGCCACAGGTGACGCTCACTCCGCCACCCGCCACCCCCATCAAGATCACACGCAACGGGGCAAATCGCTGGTTTGCCACCCTAAGCGGCTCGGCGAGTGATCCGATCTCGGCAGGCGTTGCAAGCGGGTTGGGGGCAAACGCCGTCGAAGTTCTCTTGCAAGGTCAGGCCGACGCCCCCGGCAACGGCTGGCAAACGGCCACCCTCAGCGGCAACAGTTGGACGCTCGACTATCTCTTTGCCGAAGGTCTGCCCGACCCGACGGGAACCTACACCGTCAGCGTGCGCGCCGTCGATAACGTGGGCAACCGCACGCCCGACAACGCGGCCACCGGCACGCTGCGCCTCGATATGAGCGGGCCTGCCGCCGTGCTGAGCGTGGCCGATGCGCAACGCAGGGTCATCACCAACACGTTGACCCTCAGCGGCATCGTCACCGATACAGGACCCATTGGGCGCCCCGCTGGTGTCGACAAAGTGGAGCTGGCCTTTGTCTCGGTCGAGCAGATTGCGGCCCTATCCAACGACATCACCGCCGAACAGGCGGACGCTCAACTCAACCGCACCTGGCTGCCCGTCAACCTGGCGCAGCGTGGGGCAGGGGTGAGCGCCTGGAGCTTCCCGATTCCCAGCGGGCTCGAGAATGAATATCAGATCGACCTGCGGGCGACGGACATGCTGGGCAACGTCCTGCGCAGCGACAACGTCTGGCGCGGCGTCATCGACACGCTGGCCCCACGGGTGACGGCCAGTGCGGTGCGCATCAATAACGCCTATGTCATCCCCAATCAGGTCGCCTGCCAGGCCATCGACCGGTACATCGACGAGAGTCGTTTCGATTGTGAAATCTACAACGGCAACATTGTGGATCGCATTTTCGACAATCACCCGGCCTTGCAGACGCTCTTCCCCGACCGCACCATCCTGATGGGGCTGAGCAAGAGCATGACCTACTGGTCGCCCATCTACCCGGCGCCCTTCAACGTGCGCGCCTGCGACTACTATGGTCATTGCACCACGGTGAACAGCGGTCCGGTGGTTATTGATCCCACAGCGAACGTTAGTCTGGCTGCTTCAGCATCGGAATCTGTCTCCGGCGCTTCGGTCTCCAGCCTCCAATCGCCAGACTCAGCCGACCCGCCTGGAGCAACAGTGGCTGCGGTCGTCTCACCCGCACCGGGCAATGTGGTGGCAGCAGATGATACGCTCAACGTGACCGTGGCTGCCGAGTCAAGCGCCTTGCTCAAAGAGGTGACGGTCCACTTGGACGGCAACCTGGTGCAAACGCTGAGTTTTGCCCAGAACGAGAACGCCACTCGCATCCTGCGCACCTTCCAGTTGACCGGCATCAGTGAAGGCCAACACACCTTCGTCGCCCGCGCCACCGACTGGGCCGGTGGTGCGCAGGACAACGACATTCCGGCCACCTTCACGGTTGACCGCCAGCCGCCCACCGTGACCATCGCCGCGGCCACGCTGACCAATGCGGACACCTGGGCGGTGGGCAGCGGCGTGCTGCGCTTCAACGGCACGGCGAGCGATAGCATCGGCCTGGCCGCGGTGCAGATTCGCGAGGGGAACAGCTCCTTTGTCGATGTGCAGTTTGGCAACGGCGTCTGGCAGACGGCGCTGCCGGTGACCGACCCGGAAGGGCGCTCGCTCCACATCACCGTGCGCGCCATCGACCGGGCCGGGCGCATGAGCCAGGCGACGCAGACCATCGGCACGGATCTTTCGTCGCCAGATGCGCCGGACACGACCATCACGAGCGGGCCGGCGAACCCAAGCGCCACCAACACGGCCGGCTTTGAGTTCAGCGGCAGCGAGAGCGCAGTCGCCTTCGCCTGCCAACTCGATGAGAGCGCCTTCGCCCCCTGCGCCAGCCCGTGGAGCTACAGCGACCTGAGCAAGGGCGAACACACCTTCCGCGTGCGCGCCATCGACGGCGAAGGCAACGTCGATCTGACCCCGGCCAGCTACACCTGGACGGTCAACGCCAGCGCG
>JAHDWG010000418.1 GCA_023384495.1 Caldilineaceae bacterium | reverse complement strand
CACGGACTCGGCGTGAGCATTTCAGACTCCGGTTTTCATTCTGATTTGAGTATAGTCAGGTGACTGCGGCGTATTATCTGTCTCCCTGCCTCCCAACTATCCACCAACTATTGCACAATCTCCCACAATTCGGCCTGGTCATAGTAGGAGCCGCCACCCGCCGCCGGGGTGAATTGGAAGTTGGCGATGCGTGTTGAGACAATGCCATAGCGCACCGTCTGCCAAAGGAAGACCCAGGGCTGGTCGTGGCCGAGCACGCGGCAGGCTTCCTGATAGATCTCGGTGCGCCGCGCCGGGTCCATTTCCATGCGCCCTTCATCGAGCAGGCGATCCAACTCAGGGTTGTTGTACTTGTAATTGTTGCCCGGTGAGGTGGAATAGAAGTATTGGTAGGCCCGGTTGGGGTCGGCCCCATTGGCGCCGCCGGTGAAGGACATCTGCGATTCCTTCTGGTCGTAATAGCGAGAGGTCCACGACGCGCCATCCATGGGCATGAGGTCGACGGTCAGGCCGATGTCGGCCAGGTTGGCCTGCATCACGGTCATCACATCGGCGGAGAGCTGGTCGTTGTAATAGGTGTCAAGGATCACCGTGCCCAGCGACGCCGGGTCGAGGCCGATCTCGGCCAGCAGTTCGCGCGCCCGTTCGGGGTTGTAGTCATACTGCTCGATGTCGTCGGGGTAGTATTGGGGGTTGCCATAGAGGCAGGGCACCGGCTCGGCCGCGCCTTTGTAGATGTTGTCGATGATCGACTTGCGGTCGATGGCGTAGAGGATCGCCTGGCGGAACTTGGGGTCGCCAAACGCCGGGTGGAATTCCGGGTTGAGATTGATGGCGTTATCGACCTGCGACGGGCCGGGGATGATCACCGCATTGGGGTTCTGCGATTCGCGCTCGACCTCGTCGGCGGTGAGGTAGGTGAAGTCGATCTCGCCGGCGTCAAACGCCAGCAGCGCAGTGGCCGGGTCGCGGAAATCGCGGCGGATCAGCTTGTCCAGCTTGGGCGCGCCTCGCCAGTAATCATCAAAGCGGACGGTTTCGATGTACTGCCCATCGACAAACTGGGAGAGCTTGAAGGGGCCGGTTCCAATCGCAGTGGTGCGCCAGTAGTCGGTCGTCTCAAACTGGTCGCGGGGAATGTCCTGCATGCTGGCTTTGTGGATAATCCAGGTTTCGGCCAGGATGTCGAGCAGCGGGGCGGTGGGGCCGCTGGTGGTGATGGTGAGGGTGGTCTCGTCCACCGCAACCAATCCGGTCACCGAATCCGCGCTGCCGTCGATATACGCTTGGGCGCCCACCACCACGCTCAGCGGGCCTGACTGCCAGCAGGTGGTGGCCGGGTCGAGGCAGGCTTCGATGGAAAAGATGACGTCCTCAGCCGTAAAGGGCGAGCCGTCATGCCAGGTGACGCCTGGGCGTAGGTTGAAGGTCCAGGTCAGGCTATCATCGGAGACCGACCAGCTTTCGGCCAGGTCGGGGATGATCTCACTGTACTCGACATTGTAGGTGACCAGGTGGCTCCAGATCTTGTTGAACCAGTGATAGCCGCCGCCGGCGCTTAGCGGGTTGGCCAATTCGATTGGGTTGCAACAAGGGCCGACCCAGGCGCCCACCATGACATTTTCGCCGCTGGGCGCCGCTGGGGCTGCTTCGGCGGCGGGCGCGGTTGTGTCTGCGGCCGCGGGGGCCGCCGGCGCTGCGGGCGCGGGTGCGCAGGCGCCCACGATCAGGCTAAAGACGAGCAACAGGCCGAAGAGCGCCTGCCCATGACGCCAAGCGATGCGATTGCGTCTGTACATACCATTCTCCTTATGTGTGCAATTCACGGTGCAGATCACGCATGACGAACAATTGATCATTGACAATTCACAATTCACCATTCCTCACCCTTTCACCGACCCCAACGTCATGCCGGCCACGACAAAGCGCTGCACGACGATGAAGAGAATGATGGGTGGCAGTGTGGTCACCATCGCGGTGGCCATGAGCGGCCCCCACAGAAAAATGTCGCCAATCACATAGCTGCCCAAACCGGTGGGCAGGGTCATAAACTCGCGGCGGTTGACCAGCACCACGGCGTAGAGAAACTCATTCCACGAGTTGGTGAAGCCAAAGATAAAGGCGGTGACGATCCCCGGCGCGGCCAGCGGCAGCACGATGCGCGCCAGCACCCCCATGCGTGTACAACCGTCGATGCGCGCCGCGTCCTCAAGCTCTTCGGGGATGCTGCGGAAGTAGCCAAGGATCAGCCAGGTGCAGAAGGGGACGTTGAATGAGAGATAGGCGAGCAGCAGCCCCCACAACCCGTTGGTCAGCCGCAGGTTGAACATGAGGATGAACATGGGGATGAAGAGCAGCGACGAGGGCAACAGGTAGGTGAAGAGCACCCCGCGTGCGATGGTGCGGTTGCCGCGAAACTTGAGCCGCACAATGCTGTAGCCGGCCAACACGCCGATGATCACCGAAAGCGTGCTGCTGGCCACGGCCATGACCACACTGTTGCGCATCCACCGCCCGGTGGGCCGCTCGGTGAAGACAAACTGATAATTCTCCAGCGTCAAGTCGCGCGGCACAAGCACTTGTTCTTTGACATAAACCTGCTTGCCCTTGCGCAGCGAGGTCAGCCCCATCCAATAGAAAGGGAAGAGCGCGCCGACCACCAGCCCCAGCAAGACGACATAGGTCACCCCCATAGTGAACAGCCGTTGGCTCCGTGTGCTGCGCATTATTCGGACTCTCCTCGAAGCATGAGTGGGGAGAGCACCATGATGATCACAATCAGCACCGGCGCCAGGATCACCGAGACCGTCTGCCCATAGCCCAGCCGCGAGGTGACAAAGCCGAGCTTGTAGGTATAGGTGGCGAAGACATCGGTGGCGTGTCCCGGCCCGCCGCCGGTCAGCAGCCAGACGACGCTGAAGTCGTTGAACGTCCAGATGGTGGAGAGGATGGTCACCACCAGGATCACCGTGCGCAGGCTAGGCAGGGTGACATGCCAAAAGCGCTGCCAGACCGATGCGCCATCCACCTCAGCGGCTTCGTATAGCTCTTGGGGGATCGCCTGCATCCCGGCCAGCAGGGTGATGCCGAAGAAGGGGAAGCCGCGCCACGTGTTGACCATGATCAGCGCAAACATGGCCGTGCCATATTGCGCCAGCCACGGGATCGAGGTGCGCATGAGTCCCAGATCGCGCAGCATCAGGTTGAGCACGCCGGTCAGGTCCAGGATCCAACGCCAACTGAGCGCGGTCACCACGGTGGGGGCCACCCAGGGCATCAACAGCAGGCCGCGGAAAAAGCCGCGAAAGATGATGGGCTGGTTGAGCACCACAGCCATGATCAGGCCGATCAACAGCTTGAGCGCCACCGAGCCAACCGTAAAGATAAAGCCATTACGCACCACTTGCCAGAAAAACGGATCGATGGTGAGCAGGTCACGGTAGTTCGCCAGCCCCACAAAACGCCCAGGCAGGCCGATGGTCTTATCTTGCAGCGTGATCCAGACGGCCATGCCAATCGGGTAGGCCAGCAGTAGGAAGATCACCAGGATCAACGGGATCAGCAGCGTGTAGCCCAGCCGGTAGTCGCGGCCCAAGATGCGGCGGAGTGGGTCAGCCGGCGGGATTGGTTGTACGGCGGGTTTGCTAAGTTCGACTTGCATGAGCGTTTGTGTTTGGCTAGAAGCTATGTGTAATGACACACCAGGTTAGGTCGAACGGTTCATGGGGCAGGTGCGGTTTCCAAACCGCCGGGCTGGTGCGGTAAGAAACCGCACCTACCTAACGTCATTTGTCGTTACAGTTATGCACTTGCTCAGGCGCGACGCATTTTCGAAGCGCGTCGCACCCCGAACCTAGAGCCGATCCGAATCACTCTGCGACACCGGTTGCTGGCAGGTGTAATTGGATCGGCCCGCAACCGTTATTCGGATGGGCTCTTACTGCGCCAGTGTCTCTTGCCAGTCGTTGTACCACTTCCAGAGCGCTGCGTCGGCCTCGGCAATCGCCTCGTCGTTGCTCCAGCCATCCACCAGCACACGGTTGAGCATCTTGACCATGGTGTGGTCCATCCAGGCATCGAGCACCCAGGGCGTGGTCAGGCCGGGGTAGCCCTGCGGGCGGGTGGCGGGCACCATGTCGGCCAGCACCTTGCGATAGGGGTCCTGCCACATTTCGTGGGCGAGCATGTCCTTGTAAACGGGCAGCATGTTGCCACCGCCGGCCTCATAAAAGCCCTGGAGATTCTCCGGTGACAGGAGCCATTCCATCATCTGGAGGCAGAGATCGGCGTGGGGGCTGGTGTTGAAGGCGCCCCATTGGTAGTAGTACCCAGAGATGAAGCGACCTTCCGGCCCGGCAGGCACAGCGATGGCGGCGGTCTTTTCGAGCAACTCTTCGTCTTCAGTCTGGAGGTAGCGGAGGATGCTGCCGGTGTTGAGCACCATGCCTGAGATCTCGCTCTGATAGGCGCGGTTGTTGCCGGCGTCATCCCACGTAGGCGCATCGGGCGGGATCAGGCCGGCGTCCCAGATGCCCTTGATCAGGTCGAGCACCTGGCGGGTCTCCGGCGAATCAATCGCCGGCTTGCCCTCTTCGTCCCAGGTGCGGCCACCATAAGACCAGAGGATCGAGGTGAACTGCACCTCGGAATCCCACGACGGGGTGCCGATCTGCATGCCCCAGCCCCAGAACTGGTCTTCGGGGTCATTGATGGCTTCGGCAATGGTGACAGTGTCTTCCCAGGTGTCGGGCAGTTCCAGACCGGCCTCGGCCACCTTGTCGGAGCGCACATAGAAGATCTCGGTGGAGCTGAAGCTTGGGATCGACCAATGCTTGCCGTCGGCGGTGCGCCCAGCCAGGAAGGCGCCATCGGTGAGGCCGCCGGCCTGCTGGTTGAGCCGCTCGATGACGGCCGTCGTCTCGACTAGATCGCCGCTCACGATGAATTTGGGCAGGTCATTGAGCTCGATCGCGGCGCAGTCGGGGAATTGTTTGGTCTCGATCGCCGTCTGCCAGCGGGGGCGGCGTTCATCCTGTGACATGCGTGCGATCTCGATGTCGACGCCGTTCTCTTCGCCCCACTGCGTCATCAGGTCATCGTGATACGCGTCGGCGTCGGGGGTAAAGGTAACACTCACCCAAACGGTGAGCTTGGGGCGGTCACCCGTAGCGGCGCCACTGCCCGCGCCGGGCGCGCCCACCGGCGCACACGCTACGCTCAATAGGGCTACGATCAAGACGATGGCAACGAACTTCCAACGCCGTTGCTGCCCAGCATGTTGACAAAACATGGACTCGTCCTCCTCTGAGAGTGTAGGCTTTGTTGTGGAATGAATTCGGTTGGTGATGGAATGGACTGGTTGTGTGCGAAACGTTGTTCACACGAAAACGACGTTCACACGAAAACGACAAGCATGCAGGTGTTGCGTCGCTCGCCGTTGAGGAACGCGGGATTGGTTCATCGAGCTATAAGGGCGTTTCGCAGGGAGAAACCAAAACGTCCTATGATGAACGACGATTTAACTACACCACACTTTGCGCACTTTGTCAAACGCTCATTTTCGGTTCGGCGCGTCCGAAATTTGGAGCACTCCTGTGAGGTGACAGTCACTTCAAAAGTGGATGTCACCTATACGGCCCCAAATCCTGGACACAACATTTTCGGATTTGGGTTGGGCCCCGTATCACACTTGCCGGTTCCCGCCCCCATTGTGGTATACTCCCATACGGTTCGCAACAGTCATCATGACCTGCGGTCGCCGATCAAAATGAAAATGATAGTGTACTGCCCCATTTTCATACAAGAACGCCGTAAAAGAAAGTGAGATTCTCATGACCATATCCCCAGATGATCGTTTTGCCTTTGATGCATTGGGGTTTTTACACCTGCGCGGCGCGCTGCCGCTGAAAGAGATCGAGCGGACGCTCCAGTGGATCGCAGATGTCGAGCAGACGAATGTGGAAGCGCTCAATGCCGATTTCCCCGAGGGGGTCAAGCAGCAGCTCAACCGCCCCCTCTCTCGCATTTGGGACGCTGACCCGCGCTTTGCCTGCTTTTTGGACCACCCGGTGGTGACACCTTATCTCGTCGAATTCCTGGGCGAGTCGTATCGCCATATTGACAACGACATCTACTATACCTTTCCGGGCTATGCCGGTGGAACGTGGCATCGTGGCGTCAGCGCTCACCCCACCGGCCATGTGGTCGACGGGCGCTTTCTCTGCCCCATGGTCAAGGTCTTTTACTGCCTCACTGATGTCGGCCCCGGCGAGGGCGAGTTTGTGGTGATTCCCGGCTCGCACAAGTCACAGTTCAAGCTGGAATACGACGGGCGGCTCGACCTGCCAGCGCAACACGTCTTCGACGATGTCCAGGCGGGCGACGTGATCATCTTTAACGAGGCGCTCATCCACAACGGGCGGCCCAACCCCAGCCAGAAG
>JAHDWG010000417.1 GCA_023384495.1 Caldilineaceae bacterium | reverse complement strand
TGGCAGGTGGAATATGTGAGCGCCAACCCCACGGGTCCGATTCACTATGGCGGGGCCCGCAATGCCGTGCTGGGCGACAGCGTGGCCAATGTGCTGGCCGCCGCCGGCTATCAAGTGCAGCGCGAGTTCTATGTCAACGACCGCGGCGCCCAGTTCGACGCCTTTATCGCCACACTCTACGCTCGCTATGCGCAGAAACAGGGCCGCGACGAGCCTGTGCCCGAAAACGGCTACCTGGGCGATTACATGTATGACTATGCGCAACAACTCATCGGCGAGCATGGCGACCACTTTCTGCAGATGCCCAAAACCGAGGCGCTCCAGATGCTGCGCCCAATTGGCCATACCCTGGTCATCGGCGAGCTAGAGCGAGACCTGGCGCGCATCGGCGTCCGCTTCGACCGCTGGTTTAGCGAACAGAGCCTCTACGATGAGGGGCTGGTGGAACAGGCGCTCGATTACCTCGACCAACGCGGGGAATTGGTGCATCGCGATGGGGCCATCTGGTTCACCGCCAGCAAATACCTGAAGAATGACCAGGATGTGGTGGTGGTGCGCTCCAATGGCGCGCCCTCCTACTTCGCCAGCGACATCGCTTACCATTATGATAAATTTGTGCGCCGCCGGTTCGACCATGTGGTCAATGTCTGGGCGGTAGACCACCAGGGCCACGTCCCGCGCATGAAGGCGATGATGCAGGCCTTTGGGCTTGACCCCGACCAGCTCACCATCCTCATGTACGACCTGGTCAAGTTGATGCGCAACGGGCAAGAGGTCAAGCTTAGCAAGCGCAAGGGCGCCATCCTCACCCTGCAAGAGGTGGTGGAAGAGGTGGGGCCAGATGCGCTGCGCTTCAACTTGCTGACGCGCAGCCCTGAAAGCACCATCGAGTTCGATCTCGACCTGGCCATGCAGCAGACCAATGACAACCCGGTCTATTATGTGCAGTACAGCCACGCCCGCATCTGTTCGATCATGAACCGGGCGACGGAGGAAGGGCTGGCGAACGACCCGTCGTCCATCGTCAATGGTTCATGGTCGTTGCTGGCGCATCCCTCCGAGCTGGCGTTGATCCGCAAGCTGCTGGAGTTGGAAGAGCAGATCGAGCTGGCGGTGGAAAAGTTGTCGCCCCACAATCTGACGCACTATGCCATGGAACTGGCGCGTACCTTCAACGCGTTCTATCGCGACTGCCGCGTCGTGGACGCCGGCGAACCAGAGCTGAGTCGCGCCCGCCTGGCGCTTTCTCAGGCAGCCCGCATTGTGCTCGCCAAGACGCTGCGGCTCATGGGCGTCAGCGCGCCGGTAACCATGTAAAAGCCTATCCGAATAACGCTGCGGCCAGCCTCACTGGCAGGCGTATCGGTTCGATCCGCAAACGTTATTCGAATGGGTTCTCAGCCATCCACACGCCAGGAGAGTAAGACTCTATGACCACACCGTTTCGTGTGCTTGTCAGCGATGCACTGCCCGAATCGGGGCTAGCCCCGCTCAAAGCCGCCAAGAATATCCAGTTTGATATCAAGACCGACCTGACGCCGGCACAGCTGATCGACGCCATCCCCGCCTACGAAGCGCTGATTGTGCGCAGCAGCACGCAGGTGACCGCGGATGTGATCCGCGCTGGCGCCCGGCTGCGCGTGGTGGCGCGCGCCGGCGTCGGCGTCGACAACATCGATACCGACGCCGCCACCCAGGCCGGCGTGATCGTGGTCAACGCCCCCACCGGCAATACCCTGGCCGCCGCCGAACATACCATCGCCATGCTCATGGCGCTGGCGCGCAGCATCCCCCAGGCCGACGCCCATGTACGCAGCGGCCAGTGGAAGCGCAACCAGTTTGTGGGCGTCGAGGTGCGCGACAAGGTGCTCGGCTGTGTGGGCCTGGGGCGCGTGGCGCAGGAGGTGGTGCAACGCGCCCAAGGGCTGGGGATGCGCGTCGTGGGCTATGACCCCTATGTCACCCCCGACTATGCGGCGCAGCGCGGCGTCACCCTGGCGGATCTGGACACACTGCTGACCCAGGCCGATTTTGTGACGATTCACGTACCGCTGACACCCCAGACGCGCAACGTGCTCAACCAGGAGCGGCTGGCGCACATGAAGCGGGGCGCCCGCCTGCTCAACGTGGCGCGCGGCGGCATTGTGGATGAGGCGGCCCTGGTCGAGGCGATCCAGCGCGGCCACCTTGCCGGCGCCGCGCTCGACGTTTTCGAACATGAGCCGCTGCCGCCCGATAGCCCGCTGCGCCAAAGCGACCGGATCATCCTCACCCCGCACCTGGGGGCGAGCACCGTCGAGGCGCAAGAGAAGGTGGCCGAGGATGTGGCGCTGCAAGTACTCGATGTGCTCAACGACCGGCCCGCCCGCTACGCCGTCAACGCCCCCATCATCCCCCCGCGTGACCTGGAATATCTCGTGCCATACATCGATCTGGCCGAGCGGATGGGCCGCTTTCTCAAACAGTTTGGCGCCCAGGGCATGGGGGATGTGGAGATGACTGTACAGGGTGCGCTCGCCAACTTCGAGCTGGCCTATCTCAACGCGGCGGCGATCAAGGGGCTGCTCTCGGATGTGGCCGAGGTGCGCGTCAATTTGGTCAACGCCCAACTTGTGGCCGAACGGCGCGGCCTTAATCTGATTGAGATCCGCAAACACCAGTCCGATGCGCCCTATGAAGACACCTTGACGCTGAGCGCCCAATCTGGGATGCAACGCTGGACGGTGCGCGGCACGATTGTGCAGGGCGAGCCACATATTGTCTCGATCAACGGGCTTTGGGTTGACATTCCCGCTGCTGGTCATCTGTTGTTGACAGGCCACCAGGATCGACCGGGCATCATCGGGCGCGTGGGCACCGCCTTGGGTCAGGCCGATATCAACATCAGCTTCATGCATGTGGGCCGCCATGCGCCGCGCACGGAGGCGATCATGGTTCTGGGAACCGATGAGCCGGCCCCATCGGCGCTGTTGGCAGAAATGCAACACTGGGATGACATTGTTTGGCTGCGAGCCATTACGTTATAGGCGCGCATCGAGCGAGAAGCGATGAGAAGAACGCGAAAAGCATTGTTCTTTATCCCTCACTCGTCATGTTTTTTCAAATCTCAGCCCCCAACTATTGCCTTACCCCCATTTCTGGGTATAATCGAGCCGTTATGGCAATGACAACTCGCCCTTCAACTCAGCGCATGCGCAGCCCACGCAGCGCCTGGCCGCTACGCATCCTGCTGGGTGTATCGCTTATCTGGCTTGGGCCAACACTTGCCTGTGGCAGCTTTGCCCAGCGCCCGACCCCGACCCCGACCAATCCGGTGGTCGTCGGCGGGGACGCCCAAGTTGGGCTGCCCAATACGCCCGAAGCCGTATCCACACCCGAAGCACAGACTCCACCCACAGAGACCCCGACGCTTGTCCCCCTCCCCACTGAAACCTTTACGCCCACACCGCAGCCAGGGACAGCCCTGGCCGTGGGGCAGCCGGCCCGTGTGGTGGCGCCGGCCGGCCTCAACATGCGCCAGGAGCCGCGCACAGGCGCGCAGTTGATCCTCCAGTTGGGCACAGGCGTACGCGTCACGGTGCTGGCCGGCCCCGAATCGGCCGACGGGTATACGTGGTGGCAGGTGGATGATGGCAGCGGCAACGTCGGCTGGGTGGCGGAGCGCGATGCGCAGACCGAATGGTTGAGCCCGCAGCTAGGCCAGGCGCAGCCGGCCAATCGAGCCCCACGCGTTGGCGATCGCGTCCAGGTGACGATTGCGCAGCTCACGGTGCGCGCGGTGCCGGGCACCGACGCCGCCATCCTCACGCGCGTGCCCGAGGGCAATCAATATACCATCACCGCCGGCCCCCAATCCGCGAATGGCTATACCTGGTATCAGATTCGGTCTGACGATGGTTCGGTGGAAGGTTGGGCCGCTGACAGCGATGGGACAACACGCTGGTTGAGCCCGCTGGAATGACGTCCCGCCCCTGTTGTGAGGCGTGGATGTTTATGGCGCGCCCGTATACTCCCTATGGTTTCATTGCACGGGGCTCCATGCCCCTAACACGCCCATCGAGCCAACCCATAAGGAGAAGATCTGTGCCCAAAACGCTCTTCTTGAGCTCGCCTCTCTCTACCCTCGCCGAGCAGAATCTCAATGCAACGCTGGCAACCATTGCGCGTGGGCTCGGCTTTCACTGCTATGTGCCCCAAGAGAACTTGCCGCCTGGCGGTGGCGCTACTTCCATTGAGGTCTTTGAGCACAACATTGCGGCCGTAGGCGCCAATGACCTTGTGCTGGGTGTGTTGGATAAGCCGGGATCAGGCGTTGTCTTTGAGCTGGCCTATGCCTATGCGTTGGGTAAACCCATCGTTGTCTTTCGCAGCGACAGGCAGGACTATCTCGGCAAGATTCTGGAAGGTTTTTGGGACGCCACGCCGCGCACCCACCGAGCCACAAGCCTTGAGGAGCTAGAGGCGCAGTTGGCGCGCCTGGCGCAAATATGACGCCCGCAGCGCCGCGCCCAGGGCCGGCGGCCCTGCTGCAATAACGTCTGCCTGGGGCCAAGCGAGACGAATCTGCTCGGTCAACCGCAAGTGCACCGGCCCCGCGGCCAGGTTGCCGCCGGCGAGCACCAGCGGAAACGGTTCGTCGCTCAGCCCCAATCCGCGAACCACCGGCGCCGCCGCCTCGGCCAGCCCATGTGCGGTCTGGTTGACAATGGACTGCGCGGCTGTATCACCTCTGCCCGCACACATCACCACCACGGGGGCCAACTCGGCAAAGCGGGCCCAGGTCAGGTCGGCATACACCCAGGGGATCAGCTGATCAACCCCCGTAAGTTGAAGGTGACGCAAGACCGCGCCCGTGAGCAGAGTGGGGGGATCAATGCCGTCGGCTGCCCGCGCCATGGCGCGCAAGGCCGCCACACCCATGGCGTATCCGCTGCCGTGCAGGTCGATCAGCGCGCCCCAACCACCGGCTCGCCGCCGCTCACCGGCCCGGTTGACGCCATAGACGATCATGCCTGTGCCACTGACGACAACCACACCGAAGAGGGCGCCGTCATTGGCCCCGGCGAGCGCAATGAGCGCATCGTTCTCGATCTCTGCAAGTGCGTCGGGCAACAGTTCGGCCAGCCATACCGCCACTGCCGCGCGTTCAGCCGGGCGGTCGACGCCGGCCATGCCCACGCAGATGGCGTCGACATCCTCGGCTGTGCGGCCCGCTTCGCCCAGCGCGCCGGTGATCGCGGCGGCCAGGTTGGCGCGCGCTGCGTCGTCGCCCACGCTGTTCCGATTGCTTGCCCCAGCGCGACCCTCGCCCAGCACGCGCCGGTCACGGTCGAGCGCCAGGCAGAGCGTTTTGGTAGCCCCGCCGTCAACGCCGAGGACGATTCGGTTGCTCATAATGCTTCCCTCATCAGGGCGCCTATTGGGGCGCCCCAATAGCAAATTCCGGCGTCGCAGGCGACGTCGGAATTCACTCGGATTTCGGTGGTTGCTGATCGCGGAGATGTCAGTTCAAACACATCTCTTCGATGATAACGCCATGTTCCTGGCCTGCCCCCAACTCGGAAACAATGCGATGAACGAAGCAGACAGACGCTTGCTCAGCCATGTGATAGGCGGTTGTCTGCACCTGACCCTGGTCAAAGGCAAACATGGGCCGGGTCAGTTTGACATCCATCCGCCGCAGCGGGCTGCTTACCCCGGTCACCAGCCGCTCGTCGCGATCCGCCAGCGTAATGGCCATTTCCTCGCGGCTGGCCGCCGCCAATGAGGGGATCTCGACAAAGCACCACTGGTCGGCCACTTCGCAGTGATGGCGATGGACGGTGAACGCATGGCCATGTTCACCAATCGGCTCGCCCTGCGCCATGATCCGCTGAAGCCGGGGCGGGACCAGATTCTGCGGCTTGGCGTCGACCACCTCGTCGGGGGTCAAACGCACCATGAGATCATCGCTTAGCCGCATGGGTTGGGCGGCCAGCGACTGGGCCTCTTGAATACGAACGGGCATGAGCACCCAGTGGCCACGCGCCACAGGCCTCCCCCCGCCACAGTATTCTACATCCGATTCCACAAAACGGCCACGTCCGCTCGCCCACACATCCAACTCGACTGTCACGGCGTCGCTATCGTAGAAGCTGAACGGCGCCAACATTTCTACCGAATAGCCAATGATGACAAAGCTGGTCTGGTGGAAGCGCACCAACTTGGGAAAGCTGATCAGGTGCGTGCGGAGCCAGTTGGCCCACCCGCTCATCCACAACCACGTAAGGGCGCGCGGCTGAAGCTGCATGGGGGTGAACAGACTGGTCTCTGACGGGATCTCGGTACAAATGGTGCGTCGCATGGCGGTTTATCCTCCTGCCAGCGCAGTCAGGATTTCGAGCGTATCCTGCGGCGCTACAAACTTATGCAGCTCACGTTGGTCGACCTGGTCACCGTTGAGAAA
>JAHDWG010000416.1 GCA_023384495.1 Caldilineaceae bacterium | reverse complement strand
TGCGTCTGCGGGCGCAGACCGAGCGGCACTTTCAGCGCGAGTTGCCCTTTGCCACCCTCTACCAAAACCCCACGGTGGAACAGTTGGCGGCCGCGCTGCATGGGGAAGGCCGCAATTAGCTCGTCTTGCGCGGCAGGTCCTGTCAGCAGTAGGTCACGCTACCAGCGTGATGATCGTACTGAAACAATTCCTGAAACCCTTTTCACACCCGCAACAATCATCATGAACGGGGTACACCCCGAACGATGAAAATGGCAGCGTACAGCAGGAACACAGAGCACACCGAGGAGACGCGGAGCACACAGAGAGTTTTGTTCACGGAACAAGCCATCGCGCTTTTCTCGGTGTGCTCTGTGCCCCCTCTGCGCTCTCTGTGTTGCGCTGTTCTGTACTATTTTAAGAACCGACATCTCACCATGATCAACGTAACCTACCCTGATCCCTGGCTCAAATGCCCACGTCCCTCGCCGAACGCGCGTCTCCGGCTCTTTTGCTTTCCCTATGCTGGCGGGGGCGCGTCGGTCTTTCGCGCCTGGCCCCAACTCATGCCGCCCGAGGTGGAGGTCCGCATTCTGCAATTGCCCGGCCGCGAAAGCCGCATGGGCGAGGAGCCTTTCCGCTGCTTCACACCCATGATCCATGCTGTAGCCCAGACGATGGCGCAGTTCACCGATCTGCCCTTTGCGTTCTACGGGCACAGCATGGGCGCGCTGATTGCCTTTGAAGCGGCCCGGCTGTTGCGCACCTGGCGCGGCGTCGAGCCGCTGCACCTATTTGTCTCCGGCTGCCCCGCGCCCCAGTCGATCCCGGTCGGCCGGGGCCGTTGCGCCCAGTCAGACACACAATTTATCGAGGAATTGCGCCAGCTCAACGGTACCCCGGCGGCGCTGCTGGAAAATCAGGAGCTGATGCAGCTCTTTCTTCCGCTCTTACGCGCCGACTTTGCGCTGTGCGACTCGTATCGCTATGTCGATGGGCAGCCCCTCTCCTGCCCGATTACGGCATTCGGCGGGCGCCGAGACCCACAGGTCAGCACGGCGCAGTTGACCGAGTGGCGTCACCAGACAAAAAGGCCGCTCCGCCAAGGCATGTTTGCCGGCGATCACTTTTTTCTACACGATGCATTAAAACCACTGATTCAAATGGTAGGTGGTTTGCTGCGCAGACATGCCAGCCCCCGAGATCCATCTCCCCTACAGCCGGCATGGCCACTGTTGCAAGACGCGGCTCGTTATTTCACTACTGCCGCCGCAGAACGATATCAGCCGGCTGTGGGTCTGGCGGGTTAATCTACTCAACACGCCTGGGCCGTTCAACAGACCACCGGCGACTGGAAGACCTCGTGTGTGGTGACGGCGCCATAGCCCCGCACGTCGGCGCCAGCCGGCGCGTAGATGGCCCCGCCCAGCGTGACGGCGCCCATCCCGTGGCGCGGGGTGGGCATGGGCGCGGTGGCCTCCCATGTATCGCGCTGGGGGCGATAGCGCTCATTTTCGGGGAACGCGCCGCCTGGCAGGTCGGAACCTTCCCCGCCCATTGCATAAAGGCAGCCGTTCAGCGCCGCCACGGCGTGGCCAGAACGCCCTGTGGGCATGGGCGTGAGGGTTTGCCATTCGTTTGTGAGGGGGTCAAATCTCTCCAGCGTCGCCAGCGTGAAGTTGCCCGGTTGTCGGCCTCCAATCATATAGATCTTGCCGTCGATCACCGCCGCGCCGAGGTGGTCGCGGGGGGTTGGCATGGCCGGCAGCGGCGTCCACGTGTCGGTGGCCGGGTCATAGCGGGCAAAGTCATCCACCGACACGCCGCGCGCGCCGCCGGCAACATAGATCTGGCCCGCGACCACGGCGGCAGCCAGCGCGCCGCGCGCGGTGGGCATATCGCTTTTACGCGTCCAGCCGTCGGTGGCTGGGTCATAGGCCAGAACGGCGCTCGACGCCGCCCGCCCTTCGTAGCCACCGATGACGTAGATCACGCCATCGACAACGCCCGCCGACGGGTGGTGCAGCCCGATGGGCATGGGCGCGATCAGGCGCCATGCGTCGGTGGCCGGGTCGTAGACTTCGGCGCTGGCGAGCGTCTCGCGCTGCGACCCATAGCCGCCGAAGGTGTAGACCTTGCCATCCAGTTCGGCAACCGCGATCTCCTGGCGCGGGGTCAGCAGGGCCGCGCGCGTGGACCAGGCGTCCCCAGTCGGGCTGGCCGTGGCGATCAAGGGCAACAACACCCGCTCTTCGAGTGTGGCGGCTGGCGCTCCTTCAATTGCGGGCAAAACCGCGTCCGGCGCGCCCAGGCAGGCAGCCATAAGCGCAAGGCAACCGAGCATTGTCGCCACCCGCAGCCGTGAATTGAGCATTGTACCCTCCCACTGTGAAAATAGGGCAAAACAGCGCAACACAGAGGGCGCAGAGACTGCACAGAGAACACAGAGAAACATGCAATGGCTTGTTCTGTGGATAATCCTCTGTGTGCTCCGTGTCTCCTCTGAGCTCTCCGTGTTCCTGCTGTACGCTGCCATTTTCATCATGACCGGTGACCGCAGGTCATGACGCCTGAGGATAGACGCCTGTGCGCAGTGGCGTCATCCGGTCTATATCGACACCAATATACCACAACTTCATGCGCACCCCTGCCCTGACCCCTGCTTCGGAATCGGCCCCTGCCCGTGGCATAATGGGCGCACCCATGCGTTGAATGTCCGCCATATTGCAGCCGGCTTGCCCGGGATAGGAGAAACCATGCGCTATCGAACATTGGGACGGAGTGGTCTTCGTGTAGCTGAACTGGGGTTTGGCTGTGGCGCCGTCGGCGGGCTGCTGGTGCGTGGCGACTACGCCGAGATGGTGCGCACGGTCGAGCGCGCCATTGCCGCGGGCATCAACTATTTCGACACGGCGCGCAGCTACGGCGACGGCCAGTCCGAGACCAATCTGGGGCGGGTATTGGCCGAATTGAAGGCAGACGTGTTGGTTGGCACCAAGGTGCAACTAGCGCCCAACGAACTAGATGACATCAAAGGGGCGGTGGCGCACGCGGTGGACGACAGCCTGCGCCGCCTCCGCCGTGAGCGCATCGACTTGATGCAACTACACAACGCCATCGCGGCGCAACGCCGGCCGGAGCGGGGCTGGGTGACGGTCGCCGATGTGCAGGCCGCGCTTGAGACCTTCGAGTCGTTGCGCCGGCAGGGCAAGATTGGCGCGTATGGCATCAACGGGCTGGGCGACACCGAGGCGGTCCACCAGGCCGTGGCGCTGGGCGCGGCGCAGACGATCCAGTCTTGCTACAACCTGCTCAACCCCACGGCGGGGATGGCTGCGCCAGCGGGGTTCCCATTTCAGGATTACGCCCAACTGATCGACCGGGCGGCTGCGCAAGGGATGGGCGTCATCGCCATCCGCGTATTGGCTGCCGGCGCGCTCAGCGGGACGCTCAACCGTCACCTCAATGCGGCGCAGTCGGTGGCCCCAATCGCCTCGGGCAGCGACCTGGCCGCCGATGTGGCGCTCGCCCACGCCTTCCAACCCCTTATCGACGAGGGCTATGCGGGCAGCCTGGCGGAGGCAGCCACCCGCTTTGCGATCAGCAACGCCAAAGTAGGGACTACCCTGGTGGGCATCTCCAGCTTTGAGCAGTTGGAACAGGCCATTGCAGCCGCCGAACAAGGGCCGCTGCCAGCGGCCGCGCATGAACGGTTGCAGCAGGTATGGGCTGGCTTCCCAACCCTGCGAGGAAGCGGCTAAAAACGATCTCGTGCTTGCAAACAGAGCAAAGTATAAGAACCCATCGGATCGAGATTGACTACACTTTCTGGGCAACGATCAACCCATCGCGGATCGGCGCCAACGAGACAATCCAATCGGGGCTGGTGGTCACGAGCTGCGTAAATTTGCGAATGCCGGCGACGCTGGGTGAGGTATCCTTTTCATCAAAAATACGCCCGCCGGAGAGCATATTGTCGATAATCAGCAGCCCACCCGGCCGCAGCTTCTCCGCAATCACCGGCAAAGAATCGGGGTACCCCTCTTTGTCAATGTCATTGAAAATGAGGTCAAAGGGGCCGGGCGTGGCGCGCAAGGTGGCCACCGCTTCGGCCACATGGTATTGAATTAGCCCATCGTAGCCCAGGGTGGATAAATGTTGGCGCGCCATTTGCGACAACTTCTCATCCCACACGGTGTGGTGGACCACGCCGCGGCCGTCGCCGTTGGTGTTTTCTTGCACGGCGCGGGCAAACCAGGCCGTCGAGTAGCCATAGCCCGAACCCAGTTCAAAGATGCGTTGGGCGCCAATCATCCGCGCCAACTGATAGCAGAGTTGGCCCGCCGCCGGCCCGATGATCGGGAAGCCATGCTCTTCGGCATAGACCTCCATCTTCTCTAACTCTGATGGGCGCTGCGGGACGAGCGCCGTCACATACTCTTGCACCTGGGTGTAGCTAAATCGATCTGGCATAGAAATCAACCTTTCTGTTGATGATCAGTGTCCCATCGTGTCGGAGTCAACCCGTTTCTCGGCGCCGGTATCGAGCGCCGAGATGGCCGCGATCTCGGCGGTGGTGAGCGTGAAGTCGAAGAGGTCGATATTTTGAGCAAGCCGCTGAGGGTTCGACGACCGCGGGATCGCCACAATCCCAAGCTCCACCATCCAGCGGAGGACAACCTGTGCGGGCGTCTTGCCATACATTGCGCCGATGGTTGCCAAGAGTGGTTCCTTCAGCAGGTCGCTGCCTGGCCCCAGCGGGCTCCAGGCGACCGTGACGATTTCGTGGGCGCGGTTGTATGCCACGTGGTCGGGCCGTGTGATACGGGGGCTGAGCTGAATCTGGTTGACCACTGGGCGAATTGTGGTTTCGGCCAAGAGCCGGTCCAGATGGGCCGGCTTGAAGTTGGAAACGCCAATCGAGCGCACCTTGCCGGCCTTGGCCAGCTTCTCGAAGGTCTTCCAGGTGGAGATATACTGGTCGCGCTGTGGCAGCGGCCAGTGGATCAGCAGCAGATCGACGTAGTCCAGGCCAAGCTGGCGCAGACACTCGTCGAGGCCGGCAACGGCGCGCTCGTTGCCCTGAAACTCGCCATCCAACTTGGTCGTGACAAAGAGCTCCTCGCGGCGGATGCCGCTATCGCGGATGCCTTTGCCCACGCCACGTTGGTTGCCATAGCGAAAGGCGGTGTCGATGTGACGGTAGCCCGCTTCGATGGCTGTCACGATCACCGGCGCGATCTGGTCGTCGTTGAGCGAAGCGGCGCCCAGGCCAATCTGGGGGATGGTGTAGCCGTTGTTGAGCGGGAGGGTGGATATGGACATGGTGTACACCTTTCGTTTGCGCGCATGGCGGCGACCGCGGCGATGATGGCGCGCTGTTCACCGGTTTACGGATCGATAACAAGCTTGTTGTCAATCTTAGCGGCGCACGGCGCATACTGTCAAATCTGTCATCGATGGCCCAGACACCCCCAATCGCTTGTGCTCTTCGAGTGGAATTTGCGCGATTTCACTACGGGACACTTTTCATGTTTGCGCTTATGCAAGGTTGGAAACCCTGCAATTCTGACCTATCAACGGAACCCAGTACGAATCATAAATGACCCACTGTGCCATATCCATGCCTGCTGCGGTATACTATCAACGTGGGCGATTTTCAACACGAGCCGGAATCGCTTTTATCGAAGACGCCTACACTTGATGAACAACATGGAGCCAAAGGGAAAGGATTTTGAACGTGGCCAAGATCAACAAATGTATCGAACTGCTGGCAGCCGGTCAGCCGATCTATGCGACACATCCGTCTAGCTTGACCTATGAAGCTGGCCTGGAAGACGCCAAGACCTGGGCGGACATGCTGCTCATCGACTTTGAGCACCGTCCATTTGACACGGTCGGGCTCACGAGCTACATGCGCGGGCTGAAGGATGGCGGCCCCACCGCCAGCGGCCATCTGACACCAACGGTGGTCTGCACGTTGCCATCGAATGCGATCACACCCGAGGAAGTGCGTTACAACGCCTGGCAGGCGCGCCATGTGTTGACAGCGGGCGTGCATGGCATTCTCCACACCCATACGCGCAGCGCCGAATCGGTGAGGGCGTTTGTGCAGATCACCCGCTACCCCTTCCAATCGCTGGGGCGGGAGATCATCGGCGAAGGTCTCAGAGGCGCGGGCGGGCAGACGCCTGCCAACGCCATCTGGGGCCTATCCGCGGCTGAGTATGCCAAAGTTGCCGACCCGTGGCCGCTGAACCCCGATGGCGAACTGCTACTGGGTTTGAAGATTGAAGACCGCCATTGCCTGGCCAATGTCGACGCCATTGCCGCTGTGCCGGGCATTGGCTTTGCCGAATGGGGCCCCGGTGACAT
Organism: Caldilineaceae bacterium; assembly: GCA_023384495.1. Lineage (GTDB taxonomy): Bacteria > Chloroflexota > Anaerolineae > Caldilineales > Caldilineaceae > CFX5. Next base: position 95 of record JAHDWG010000416.1, on the reverse strand, counting down.
GGGCATGTCCTTCGGCCACCCCGATGCGCATGATCCGCCCTATCCCCCGGAGATGAACGAGGCGCGCAACAAGATCAAGGCCGCGCTCGATCAGC
>JAHDWG010000415.1 GCA_023384495.1 Caldilineaceae bacterium | reverse complement strand
GTGATATCGGCGACGATTGTGGCGTATGGTTTTGCGCGCTTCCGCATTCCAGGGCGCGACCTCTTCTTCTTCATCACCCTGAGCACCATCATGTTGCCGGTGGAGGTGACGCTGATCCCTACCTATCTGCTCTTCAAGAACTTTGGCTGGATCGACACCTGGTATCCGCTCTGGGTGCCTTCGTGGTTTGGGGGTGGTGCATTCAATATCTTCCTTATGCGCCAGTTCATCATGGCGATCCCCTTTGACCTCGATGAGGCGGCGAGGTTGGATGGCGCGAGCAGTTGGCGCATCCTCTGGCAGATCATCACCCCCCTCTGCCGGCCTGCCATTGCCACGGTGGCAACGCTGGGCTTTATTACCAACTGGAACAACTTTCTCGGCCCGTTGATCTTTCTCAACACCGAGAGCAAATACACCGTGGCCGTGGGGCTGCGCTACTTTCAGAGCGCGGTGGCGGGCGGCGCCGGCGCCGTCTCACGCCCGCAGGATCATCTGCTCATGGGTGCGGCGCTCATGGTGGCGCTGCCCTGTTTGATCCTCTTCTTTGTGGCGCAGAAGTATTTTGTGCAGGGAATCGTGACAACGGGGATCAAGGGGTAGTCGGTGGGCAGCGAATCGCCGGCAACCCTCGCCGTCATCCAACAATTCCATGATGCCTTCAACCGCCATGACGTGGCCGCCATCATGGCGCTGATGACCGATGACTGCGTCTTCGAGAACACTTATCCGCCGCCCGACGGCCAACGGTTTGCCGGCGCAGCTGCGGTGCGCGCCTGCTGGCTGGCGCTCTTTGCAGCCTCGCCCCATGCTCACTTTGAGGTGGAAGAGTTGATTGCACTGGGTGAGCGAGCAGTGCTCTGTTGGCGCTACACATGGGAAGACGCCGCCGGCGTCGCCCGCCACATCCGCGGCGTAGACATCTTCCGTGTGCGCGATGGCAAGGTAGCCGAGAAGTTGTCGTATGTCAAGGGGTAGCGCCCCACCACCGGGCGTAGATGGTCGCTACCTGCTCCATGGCGGCAATCTCCACCCACTCTTCGGCGGCGTGAGCCTGGTCGATGGCGCCGGGCCCAAAGACCACACGCTGACGCGCCACGTCCGCGTAGGCCCACGCATTGGTGCCATAGGGGGCCGTCTGGGGAGGCTGGCCCGTCCACTCGCTCAACTGGCGTATAAACGACGCATCCACTGGCTGATAGAAGGCATCGATCTCCTTCTGCACCGTCATCGTCAGCGGCAACGGGCAAGCCGCCTGCGCCAGATCGCCCAGCTGTGCAACAACCGCAGCCGCCCGTTCGCCGTCCACCACGCGGCGGTCGAGGGCCAAGCGGCATGCGTCGGGCACCACGTTGATCCCCGTTCCGCCCTGCAAAATGGTGACGGTGAGCGCTGGCAGCCCCAGCCCTGCCGGCGGCTGCGACTGGAGCCGTTCGTGCTCGGCCTGCAACGCCAAGGCCAGCTGCGCGCCGGCCACCACCGCGTTTTGCCCCCTGTGTGGCTGCGACGAATGCGCCGCCTTGCCTTGAATCTGGAACTCGATACGCACCACACCCTTGTGCCCGTATATGGGCGCCAGGCTCGTCGCTTCAGCCACCAACAGCTCGTCCACCATGAGGTCCCCCCGGCGCATCCAATCCGCAGCCGCGGGCGCGCCGGTGGCGCCCACCTCTTCGTCCACCGTGGCGGCGATCAACAGGTTGGCGGTGGGGCGTACACCGCTCGCCTGCATAGCCTCCAGCAGCGCCAACATGATCGCCAGCGAGGCCTTGGTGTCCACCGCCCCCCGGCCATAGACGCGGCCCTGCGCGATGCGGCCATCAAATGGGTCGCCGGTCATCCCCTCGACGCTCACTGTGTCCAGATGGACATCGACGGCCAGCCAGCGGTCGCTTTCCCCACGCCAGACGCCATAGACATTGGGGCGATGGGGCAGCACATCTTCGGTGTGGACTTCGCCGCCCAACGCGGCAAACCAGCCGGCGACCGCTGCGGCCAAGAGCGCTTCCCCTGGCGCGCCGGCGCGTGGGCCGGCCTGGTCGGGCGAGACGCTGGGGAGCTGCACCAGACGGCTGAGCCATGTGGCCATCTGTGCGCCGGTGGGGAGGGTAAACGGCATTCGCTTCGCTCCTATGCTGCCTGCAACAGGGCTTCCTGCAACGCGTGCGCAGGGATAGCCTGTTTTGTCAACGGTCGTTCGGTTAGATTGACAAAGGTCTCACGGAAGCCGCCGCCACAGACCAACGCCACCGCCGTTTCGTCCGGCGTGATCACCCCCTCGGCCAGCAACCGGTCGAGCGCGGCGGGAACCACGCCGGTGGATGGCTCGATATAAAGCCCCTCGTTGCGCCCAAAAGCAAGTTGGGCGTCCAGCGCCTCGTCATCTGTCACCGAGAGGAAAAGGCCGCCCGATGCGCGCACCGCCTGCAGCGCCTCCATGCCGTCGGGGGGGTGGCCGTGGGCCAGTTTGACCTGCACCGACGGCGGCGCGGCGCTGTAGTCGAGCGCGAGCACGTCACCCCAGGTCTCGAACCCGCGCTGGATGGCCACTTCGAGCGCGTTGTATGGCCTCGGCTGGACGCCAACCATCTTGGGCAGGGCGTCGATCCAGCCCAGCGTGTGTAGTTCGCCAAAGCCGCGCCAGATGGCCGAGAGCGTGCCCCCGCCACCCACCGGGACGATGAACCAATCGGGCGCGCGCCCCAGTTGCTCGTAGACCTCATAGGCGATGGTCTTGGCCCCTTCGCCTTGGTACGGGTTGGAGTCGCGGCTGGTGGAGCTAAGATAGAGGCCATGTTGGCGGCAGATGCGGATAACCTGGGCGATCAGGGCATCAATGTCGTCATCCACCTCGAAAAGTTGCGACCCCAAGGCAAAGAGGGGATAGATGCGCGCTTCGGGCGCGCCCGTGCTCATGATGGTGACGCTACGCAGCCCTGCCCGCGCCGCCATGGCCGCATTCGAGATGCCCGTGCTCCCCGCCGAGACGACAAACGAGGTCGATGCGCCCAACGCAACGGCATGGTTGATCGCCACAGACAGCGGGCGGTCTTTGTGCGAGCCAGTGGGGTTGCGCGTCTCGTCCTTGAGGTAGATTTGAGCTGCGCCATAGCCACGGCTGCGCAGCAGCGGTGTATTTCCCTCGCCCAGCGTCACCAGCCGCGCGGGGTCGGGCGGCGCGGTGGGCAGCAGACGCCAGTAGCGCCACATGTTGCGGAAGCGCTCGTCCCAGCGCGCCTCAGCCAGATCATAGCGGAAGCCAAGCGGCCCCCCACAGCCAGCACAGGCGAACAGGCCAGCGCGTGTCGTCATAGTGTTGCAGGTGAGACAATAGGTTTCAAAGTGGCTCATGGGGCCATTATAGCATGGATGGCCTATTTGTACAGGGGCGATTTGGCGCCAGGGGCGCCCAGGATTTAGGGTAAAGAGATGGCGACACAAGCATTCGTCATCGGCCATCACACGTTATTGTCATCACACGTTATGTCCATACTTTGCTCTGTTTGAAAATTAGACTTTTGTGCTCGGGGCGAAAGATAGAACCGCCGAGTCACGCACTCGGCGTGAGCACTTTGATCGCCGGGTCTCATTGTGACTTGCGTATTGTTGGCAGGTGGGCGGCGAAGGGTGTGATTCATTATACAAAATGGGGGATTCATCACCCGAAACGCGGGCCACTATGCACAGTTGACGAACTGGCGGCTACGCAGTATGATTGGTTATAACGGCCCTCAAACCGGTTTGGACGGCGTTCTTCCACATTATGCCTCAGAAGAACGTCGTCGAATTCGATAGTCGGTACCATTGAATCACCAGAACAAGGAGAACTGAACCTATGACGCATAACAAGTTGTCACGACGACAATTTCTCCGTGGGTCCGTTGCGGCGAGCGCAGCGGTGAGCATGTTGGCGCTCGCCGGCTGCCCGGCCCCTGCAGCGCCAGTGGCCCAAACCGGGGGAGAGGCGGCGGCGCCTGCGCCTGCTGGGGGGGCGGTGCTCTTCTGGAAGCCGCCCCACAGCGGGCGGGAGGCCGACCTTTGGCAGCCCCTGCTTCAGAAGTTCATGGATGAGCATGCGGGCGTCTCCGTCGAGCACCAGGTGATCCCGTGGGGCAGTGTGGACGAGCAGTTCACCGCCGCGTTTGCTGGCGGCTCCCCGCCCGACATCTTCTATCTGCCTGATGAATGGTACCCCAAGTATGTGAGTCAGGACCAGATCGCCGACCTGACGGACCACATTGGCGAGTGGAAGGAGAACTATCAGGAGTCGGCGTGGACGGGCGCGACCTACAAGGGGCGCACCTGGGGCGCGCCCTTCCTCGGTGTGGCGCAGGGTTGGCTGCTCAACATGAACTTGTTCAACGAAAAGGGCGTCGCCATCCCCACCAACTGGGAAGAGTTCCGCGCCGCCGCGGCTGCGCTCACCGACACCGACGCCGGCACCTATGGCGTCGCCACCCCGGCCCAGGTGACCAATTGGGTCGTCATGATCCCGTTGTTGGCGGCGGGTGGAACTAAGCTGCTGAGCGACGATCTGATGAGCGTGACGGCCAACACCGAGGGGGGCATTGCCGCCGTGAAGGCGCTCTGCGAGGATATTATCTGGAACGACCAGTCGGGCACGCCCGTTGGCGCGACCGATGATCAGCGGCTCAGCCTGGCGCTGGGCGGGAATATCGGCATGACCTGGGTGGAAACGTCGGGCATCAAGGCGGTCTGGCGCGAGCAGGCCGCTGACCTGGAGTTGGCGACGATCCCCATGCTCAAGCTGGCCGACGACGGCAAGAACGCCAGTTGGGCCAATATTGGTTTCATGTTCATGGCTGCCCAGTCGATTGACAACCCCGCCGCGTTCGACCTGCTCGACTATCTTGCGACAGACGAAATCCAGGTGGAGTATGTGCAGAAGGGTGTGGATCTGCTACCGCTCAAGCGCGGCATCCCGTCACTGCCCGACATCGACCCGATCGTCGAAGAGATGGTCTCCTGGCTCGACCAGGGCTGGGGTGTGGGCACGCAGATCAGCATTCGCTGGCGCGAGGCGACCAACTCGCTGGTGCAAGAGACACAGGCCGTGATGAGTGGCCAAAAAACGGCCGAGCAGGCCCTGGCCGATGTGGTGGACACAGTCGCGCCGATTTTGGATGGTGAGTAGAGACTAGAGACTGGAGACTGAGAGCATAGTCTCCAATCTCCAGTCTCTGATCCCCAGTCCCCCGTCTTCGAAGGAGCCGCCTATGAGTGTGAGTTCTACGGCCCAGGCTGCGCCGCGCCCGGCGTCCGACGCGGCAGCGCGCAGGCGAACCATGCGCAAGGTGCGCGAGAGCGCATTCTGGTATCTGCTGCTGTCGCCCAGCCTGCTGGTGATCTTTGGTTTTTCGATCGTGCCTATGCTCTGGAGCATCTACTTCTCGTTCAACCGGGGCGGCATGTTGGGCAAGCACACCTTTGTGGGGCTGGACAACTATGTGCGGGCGTCGCAGCACCCCATCTTTCGCCAGACGCTGCTCAACACCTTCCAGTATGCCGTTCTGACGGTGCCCACGGTGATCGTACTGGCATTGATTGTGGCGATCATCATCTTTCAGTTGCCCAAGATGCAGGGCTTCTTTCGTGGCACGGTCTACTTTCCGCTGATCACACCGGTGGTGATTGCCGCCAACATCTGGGCCTATATTGTCAACCGCGACTTTGGACCGCTCAACCACATTTTGAGCGCGTTCGGCATCCCGCGCATCGACTGGCTGGGTGACCCTACCTGGGCGATCCCGGCGATTGTGATGATGGAGATCTGGCGCGGCTTTGGCTTCTACGTCATCATCCTCTTTGCTGCGTTGCAGTCAATTCCACGGGAAATGTACGAGGCGGCGCGCATTGATGGCGCGCGGGGGTTGCGCATCATTTGGAGCATCACGGTGCCGTTGCTGCGCCCGGCGCTGGGCTTCTGCTTTATTATGGCGACGATCTTCAACTTCCAGCTTTTTGACGCTGTCTATGTCCTGACCAAAGGCGGCCCAGCCTGGAAGACGGCCACGGTCAGTTGGTATGTCTACCAACAGGCGTTCCAGTCGGACAACGTGGGCTTTGCCAGCACGATGGGTGTTGTCCTGCTGGTGATTATCATGACGCTTTCGCTTGTTCAGTTGCGCTTTTTCCGCAGCGATATTGAGTACTGATGTTGGTTGGAGGTTGGTATGGCGGCGACATTTGGTGGTGTACAGAATCGGCGGCAGACGGTGATATGGCAGGGCCTCTGGTACCTGCTCATGCTCCTCATCTCGGTGGCGACGGTAGTGCCCTTTCTCTTTATGGCCTCTACCTCGTTTACAAAGTCGTTTACCATGATGAGCTATCCGCCGACGCTGATCCCCGAAAATCCATCGCTGGATAACTACTACGAGATCATCTTCGTCTTTCAGAATGGTCTCTTTCCCCGCTGGTTTTTCAAAACCATATTTAC
>JAHDWG010000414.1 GCA_023384495.1 Caldilineaceae bacterium | reverse complement strand
TTTTGACGAATACAAGGATCGCCTCACCTTTGCCCTCAGCGGCGGTCAAAAACGGCGAGTGGCGGTGGCCGGCGTGCTCGCCCTCGAGCCGGAAGTGCTGCTGCTCGACGAGCCAACCGCCGGCCTCGACCCCGCGGGGCGCCGCCAGTTGCTCGACCAGTTCTTGGCCCTGCACCGCCAGGGCGTCACCCTGGTGATCATCTCGCACAATATGGAGGAGCTGGCCGAAATCTGCCACCAGCTCTACGTCATTGCCGGCGGGCATACAGTGCTCGAAGGCCCGCCGGAAATCATCTTTGACGACCCAGCCCGGCTTCACGAACTGGGGCTGGACGTCCCCGCCGTCACCCAGGTCATGGAAGGATTGCGCCAGGCTGGCGTCCTTGGCCCAACCGACCGGGCCTACACCGTTGCGCAAGCGACGTCCATCCTAAGGCCCCGGCTGTCCGTATGAGGGGTTGATCGCGCCGGCCAGGCCGTGTGTGATCGAACTGTAGATAGGGTACAGGAGATTGATGCAGGAATTTGAGCTTTCGCGCAACATCGTCGTCGGCCAATACATGCCCACCGGCTCCTACATTCACCGGTTGGACCCACGCACCAAGATTGTGGCCGCGCTCTGTATGGCGTTGGCGCTCTCATCGGTGCGCAGCCTCATCGGCAGCAGCCTGCTATTGATCGGGCTACTGTTGGTTGCTCGCGGCGCCCGGCTTTCGAGCCGGTTTATTTTGCGCGGCCTGCTGCCGGCGCTCGCTATTCTGCTCGTGCTCTTTGTGTTGCAGCTCTGGTTCCAGGGGTGGCGCGAACCCTCAGAGCGCATCTACCTGGAGTGGCGCTTTATTCGCATCACACGGGTCAGCGTCCACCTGATTGGGCTGGGCGTCATCCGCGTACTGGCCTTCCTTTTCCTGTTTAGCCTGCTCACCATGACCACCACCGCGACCCATCTCACCCACGGGCTCGAAATGTTGCTTGCGCCCTTGCGACGGGTTGGCGTGCCGGTGCAAGAGATTGCGATGGTCAACATGATCAGCATCCGCTTTGTCCCCACTCTGGTGGACGAGCTTGAGCGCATTATGAAGGCGCAGGCAAGCCGCGGCGGGGCGGTGGGGCTGGGCGGTGGATGGAACCCGATCAGGCTGGCGCGCACCCGCCTACCGCTGATCGTGCCTCTCTTTCTCAACGCCTTGCAGCGAGCCGAAGAACTTGTGCTTGCAATGGAGGCGCGTGGCTATCGGGGTGGGGCCACACGCACCCGCTATGCCCAATTTCACCTGACCACGGTCGATGCACTGGTGATGGCCGGCGTCGCTCTGTTCTGTTGGCTCATCTGGTGGACGCCATGGCCGCCGCTTTATCGATTTTTCCCCATGCTCTAAACGAAAATGATAGGCTATTCTGCGGTTGCTTTGAAAGGCGGAGTTTGCAACGGCCTTGCTTTGGGGCAACGGCGCTAAATCAAACGCCGCCTTTCAGACAGAGCTCAGCATAGTTGAAAAGAGGCTCTCTACGTTTTCGCCTTGGTTCTGCTCTGTGACACAGACACAATTGATGGTATGATTGGCATACGCCCCTATTATATTCCCAAAACCAGAGAACCATACAGACGACACAAGGAAAGTGGGAGGAGGAGAAAATTATGACGCTTTCGACACGTAGCATCGTTGTTGCCGGGCTAATGATCGCCGTGGCAACCGTGCTGGCCGTCACGGGGCTAGGCTATTTCCCCGTCGCCAACATCACCGCCGAGGCGACGATCATGCACGTGCCGTCGATCATTGGCGGCGTGCTCGAAGGGCCGGTGGTGGGGCTGATTGTCGGTATCATTTTTGGCATCAACGCCTATATTCGTTTTGTCGGCCTGCCCTTTTTTGCCGACCAACCTGCTTGGGTTCCGGTATTGGTGCTGCTTGTGCCCCGCTTGCTGATCGGCGTCGTGGCGGCGTTGGTCTACGTGGGGCTGCGGCGGACCAACGAAGTGGTTGCGTTGGCGTTGGCCGCCATGCTCGGCACCCTCACCAATACGGTGCTGGTGCTGGGCTTCGCCGTAATGCTGGGTCTCTTGCCCGCTGCGGTATTTGCCGCCGCCGCGCCCCAGGCCCTGTTCGAGATGATCCTTGCGGCTGTCATCACCGTGGCCGTGGTGGTCGCGTGGAAGCGGATCGACACCGGGCGCGGTTCATCGGTCTAATTTTTTCAGCATCACGATCAACTATGAGAATTCTCACCTACAACATCCACGGCTGGAAGACTGCCGATGGCCGCCCGAACTGGGATGGCGTGGCGCGCGTCATCGAACAGACCGGGGCCGACATTGTTGGGCTGAATGAGGTCTTCTACCCGCGTTTGGTGGAGGGCGTCGCCGGGCCGGCGCTCGAGGCGTTGGCCCGGCGTGTTGGGATGCACTATACCTTTGGCCCCTGCGTGCGCTGGCCGGCGCAAGAGAACATGCCCGCCGACGCCTATGGCAATGCGTTGCTCAGCCGCTGGCCCATCATCGCCGCCGCCGCCCATCATCTCACGCCCAAAGAGGAAGACGCCCTCAATGTTCTCGCCGGCAAGGAGCCGCGCGGGCTACTCGAAGCGCGCATCCTCTTGCCCGGCGGCGAAACCCTCACCGTCTATGTCGCCCATCTCGACCACACCGACGAAGAGGCCCGGCTGGTGCAACTGCGCGTTGCCCGCACCTGGCTGGGCCGCGACCGCAACCGGCCCCACCTTGTCATGGGCGATTTCAACGCCATCAGCGCATGGGATTTTGCCGGCCACCCCGAACTGCTGGCCGCCATCGCCGCCCACCCCAAGGGGCAAAACCTGGCCAGGGATCAGGGCCCGCGCGTCATCGCCCAGATGGAAAAGGCCGGCTATGTGGACATCTATACTCGCTTTGGCAAGCCCGCCCAGCGTTCCTATCTGCCCTCCACCGAGCCGCTCCGCATCGACTACATCTTCGCCAGCAAGCCCCTGGCCGAGCGGGTCCGCGCCTGCCAAATCTGGGCAGACCCATCAGGCGATGAGCCGTCGGATCACCAGCCGGTGTTGGCCGAACTGAGTGACGGCTAGGACAGTGCGGCGTAAACAGGTCAAGGATTTGCTGGCGACGGACGACGGTCATGGTCTATCGTCCATCGTCCATCGTCCATCGTCCATCGTCGCAACTGCTTGCTCACTGACGCCGCCGTGTACCGGGTTGGCGCTCCACGCTCGAACGAGGTAAAATATCTCTATGTTAGATAACTTAGAGAAGTTATCTGGCTCTGATCGATTCCGCAAGTTATGATCACAGGGGGCGCAGATGATAACCTTCAAATCGAGCGAGGCGCAACAGAACTTTGGCATGGTCATGGAACATGCACTGGCTGAAGGCGATGTGGTGATTGAGCGCTATGGCGCGCCGCGGGTGGCGATCATCAACTTCAAACGATACCAGCGACTCCTCGACGCCGAACGCGAGCTGCTCCGTCTGCGGCTGCAACAGGCGTCTGCGGCTGTAACGGCGCGGGCTGCCCATCTATCCGATGCAGAGATCGATCAATTGATCGAAGAAGCGCGCAACGAGGTGTATGAGGAGGGAAGGCAGCGTGTTGCGCGTGATTATTGACACCAATGTATTTATCCGCTATCTGATCCGTCCCAGTTTTGCGGTCAAGAATTTGATCGAAGCTTTTTGGCTTACAGGCGTCATTCAGATCGTGGTTGCGCCCGAGCTCATCGAGGAACTGACTGACGTTCTACAGCGTAAATCCATTCAGCGCCTTGTTTATGCTGATGAAGGCCAAGCGCTGCTTGATGCGCTTATGCAACAGGCGGAGGTCTTGCCTGCTATCGGAAATACACCCGTATACACAAGAGACGCAAAGGATGACAAATTCGTTGCCTGCGCCATTGCCGGGCAGGCCGACTTTCTCGTCACCTTCGATGAGGACCTACTCGTCCTGCGGCAGGTGGGGGTGACGCGTGTTGTCACGCCCCAACAGTTGCTCGCTGAACTCACTCCGCCATGAACCTCTTCGACCAGGCTCACGCCCAACGCCAGAAGGAGAGCGCGCCCCTCGCGGCGCGGATGCGCCCCCGCACGCTCGATGAGTTCATCGGCCAGGCGCACATTGTGGGCCCAGGCCGGCTCTTACGCCGCGCCATCCAGGCCGACCAACTGGGTAGCCTCATCTTCTATGGCCCGCCGGGCACGGGCAAGACGACGCTCGCCCAAGTGATCGCCAACACCACCAGTGCACACTTCATCGCACTCAACGCCGTGCTTTCGGGCGTCAAGGAGATTCGCGAGGCCATCGCCGAGGCGCAGGAACGGGCCAAACTCTACGCCCAGCGCACCATCCTCTTTGTGGACGAGGTGCATCGTTTCAACAAGGCGCAGCAAGATGCACTGCTGCCGTGGGTAGAGAATGGCACGGTCATCTTCGTGGGCGCCACCACCGAGAACCCCTACTTCGAGGTGAACAAGGCGCTGGTGAGCCGCAGCCGTATCTTCCAATTGACGCCGCTTACCGCAGACGATCTGCGCGCGGTGGCGCGCCAGGCGTTGGCCGACCCTGAACGGGGTTACGGCCAGCGCAATGTGATCATCGACGATGATGCGCTCGAACACCTGGTGGAAGTCGCCAACGGCGATGCGCGGGCGGTCTTGAACGCGCTGGAGCTGGCGGTAGAAACGACGGAACCAGCGGCTGGAGACTGGAGACTGGAGACTGAAGCGGCGTCACAGTCCCCAATCTCCAGCCTCCAGCAACCAATCCACATCACCCTTGCCATTGCCGAGGAGTCGATCCAACGCCGGGCCGTGCTCTATGACAAGGAGGGCGACTATCATTTTGACACCATTAGCGCCTTTATCAAGAGCCTGCGCGGCAGCGATACCGACGCCGCCCTCTATTGGATGGCCAAGATGGTCTACGCCGGCGAGTCGCCCCGTTTTATCTTCCGCCGCATGTTGATCTTCGCCGGCGAAGATGTGGGCATGGCCGACCCCAACGCGATCCAGGTGGTCAACGCCTGCGCGCAGGCGTTCGAGCAGGTGGGCCTGCCCGAAGGGCGTTTCCACCTGGCGCTGGCCGCCACCTATCTGGCTACGGCCAAAAAGTCGAACACCGCCTTTGCCTTTTTCGATGCGCTGGCCCAGGTGGAAAAAGAGGCCGACACCGGTGTGCCCAAACACCTGCGCGACGCCAGCCGCGATAGCGAAGGCTTTGGCCACGGCGAAGGCTATCTCTATCCCCATGCCTACCGCGACCACTGGGTGGCTCAACAATACCTCCCCACATCGCTCCAGGGCAAGGTCTTCTACGAGCCATCGGACCAGGGCTACGAGGCGGCGATCCGCACCGATGTGGCGCGCCGCCGCGAGGCGCAACTGGCCGCCATGCTGGCGCTGGAGGAGGATAGCGACCAGGTTCTTACCTTTTCACCCAAAGATACGGCCAGGGATCGCTGGCTCCAGCGCACGCTCTCCAGCGCGGGGGAACGGCTGGCCGCGCTGCGCGACCGGGTGCTCGACGCAGCCCGGCTCAAACGACACAACCTGGTGCTCGACCTCAAGGCCGGCAGCGGCCTCTTGACCTGGGAAGCGCTGCGCCGCACGCCCGAAGGAGGGGTCTACGCGTTGGCGCGCACCGCGCGCGACGCCGACGCCCTCCGCCAGCAGGCCGTCCGTCTGCCCGAGGTCGAGCGCCCCATTGTGCTCCAGGGCGAACTGGCTGCGCTGCCGGCGCTGCTGGCCACGCATGGGGCCGAATTTGATGCGCTGGTGGGGCACAACGCCCTCATGGACAGCGCGGACAAACCCGAAGCGGTGCGCCTGCTGGCGTCCCTCCTCACGGCGCATGGCGTCATCAGCCTGGCCGAGCGAATTCCCCGCCACACCCAGCGGCTCTATCAACTGGTGGATTTGACGGCGCTCGACGATGACCTGCCCAAGCGATTGGTAGCCGCCGAGGAGGCAATCTACGCACACACGGATGACCCGTTGATAAACTGGGATGCGCCCGATCTGGCGCGCCTCTTTGAGGAAGCGGGGCTGGTCGTGGACAGTGTGATCGAGAGCGAGGCGACTGAGGTGCAGGTGACGCCCGCAGTCATCGAACGCTGGTTTGCGCCGGCTGCCGGGGGCCGCCCGAGCTATGGGGATCACCTGGCGCGTGCGTTGGCGCCAGCGGAAGTGGCGACCGCGCGCGCTCTCTTCGAGCGCCAGTTGCTCGACCAGACCGTCACCTGGGCGGGCAAAGTGCTCTATCTTCGGGCATGGCGCGCCGGGTAGGGGAGCGAGTCGCGACACTGAGACGGGTTGGCTCGGCATGTAAATGTGCTATACTATATTCGAGGTTGTCTGTAACTGAGGGTCTCTGCGGCGGCAAAACTGTCGCAAACAGACCTCACCTGGATGCCATCACTAGCGACGACGATGGTCCATCGTCCATCGTCCATCGTCTATCGTCCATCGTCCATCGTCCATCGTCTA
>JAHDWG010000413.1 GCA_023384495.1 Caldilineaceae bacterium | reverse complement strand
TGCGGGCTGGGCGCCGGCGCAGGCGGATGACGGCGAGTGGATCGGGCTGGTTGAGGCGATGCCGGCAGATGGCTTGATCGGCGACTGGCTGGTGGGTGGGCGCGCCTTTGCCACCGACGCCAACACCGAGTTTCGTACCGAGAAGGGGCTGTTGGCGGTCGGCGCTTGTGTGGAGGTCGAATTTGACAGTGGGTCGCCCGAACGCGCCGACAAGATCGCCACCAAGAGCAGCGATGATTGCCATGAGACGCCGACGCCATCGGAAACAGCGACGCCTGACGAAACCACGACGCCTTCGCCCACCGTTTCCGTTACGCCATCCGCCACCCCAACAGACGATGGTGACGACGATGACGGTGGTGACGACGGTGACGAAGCCAAAGGCCGGGTTGACCACATGCCGGCGCGTGGTCTGGTGGGCGACTGGACGATCAATGGCGTGGCCTACACTGCGACGGCCGATACACGGTTTCGCCAGAGTGACGGCCCTCTGGTGGTGGGCGCCTGTGTTGAGGTGAAGTTCTCTGGCGCGGCCGCACCCTTTGTGCTTCGTGAAATCGAGACGGAGGATGACGACGACTGCCATCCTGAGCCGACCTCCACCCCCAGCCCCACCGGCACACCCGACGGCGTCGAACGCTACGGGCGTCTTGACAGCTTCCCCGCTGGCCTCGTAGGCGATTGGGAGATCGATGGCGTTACGTACGCCGCCAACGCCAACACCGAGTTCAAGACGCGCCACGGCCCGTTTGCTGTCGGCGCCTGCATCAAGGTGCATACAACCACCGCCGCGCCCCCCTTTGTTGCCCGCGAAATCGAAACAGCGCAACAATATCGCTGTGGCGGTGATGACGATGGCGGCGCCAATGCCGAAGGCGAACTCTATGGCGTGCTACAGGGCTTCCCCGATGGCTTGGTGGGTGAATGGAACATTGGGGGGATGAGTTTTATTGCCGATGCAACCACCGAATTCAAACAGGAACGAGGACAATTTGCAGTTGGCGTTACGGTCAAGGCGCACTTTGTGGTCGGCAATGATGGGCTCAACCACGCACGCGAGATCGAGACCAAGTTCGCCAATGACGATGACGGCGTCGATAATGACGGCAACGGCTCGTTCGATGGCGCAGAAGGCCAGGCCTATGGGCTGATCGAACGGTTCCCTGCCGGCCTGGTGGGCGACTGGACTATCAGCGGCGTGGAGTACAGCGCCACGGATCAGACCCGCTTCGAAGAGAGCGATGGCGCTTTCACCGTCGGCGCCCGCGTCAAGGTCGAGTATTTTGTCGGCGCAACTGGCCAGCGGGTGGCGCAAAAGATCGAAGTCACCGATGATGATGGGGGCGCTGGCGCTGAAAACCGTTTCACCCTTTTTGGCTTTGTGCGCGCAATGCCAGCCAGGGGCTTCAGCGGCGAATGGGTGGTCGACAACGTTCGCTACTCTGCCGATGCCCTGGCGCAGTTCAAAGAGGATCACGGTGTATTGGGTCTGGGCGCTTATGTCAAGGTGGAATACAACGTCGTTGACGGCCAGAACTTGATTCATGAAGTAGAGACGCATGTGCCGCCCGGCGCAGGCCCCACCACCACGGTTGGCCGGCTCGATGACAGGGGGAGTGGCGCACAGGTGGCCTCGATGCGCGCCGGCGTCTGGGTCGTCGGCGGGACACCCTACGTGGTGACGCCAGCCACAAAGCTCAATGACGCCCAGGGAGGGCTGGCTGTGGGCAGCACGGTTATGGTCAACAGTTATCTTGCCACCGATGGGAGCCAGGTTGCCACGCTGGTGCGCAGTATGACCTTCAGCCAGACGCTCCACCTGCCGGTGGTGACCCGCTAGCGGCCTCATCACCTTGTTGCGGCCACAACGCTGGGCGGCGTAGATAAGCCGGCGCGATGACGATGGATGGTAGACGATGGTTTTGGTCTACTGTCCATCGTCTTTTGTTTCAGCGCGTGCGCCGTCTGTTGGTTGTGGTACACTATGCGGGTGGGTACTCGGATGGTTTCCTTGTTCTTCCAGTTGGCGCTGAAGGGGTGAATCATGAAAATTGGATTGGGGCTTTATCGAGCGCTGCTCACGCCAGAGCATCTGCGCTTTGCCAAACAGGCGGGTTGCACTCACATTGTGGCGCATATCCCGGGCAACTTTTCGCGCGGCGGCGCAAAGATCATCACGTCGGACAAGGCCGCGGCGGGCTTTGGCATCTCGGAGGCCGATGACCCGATCTGGACATATGAGGGGCTGCGCGACCTGAAGAAGATGGTCAACGCCGAGGGATTGGAGCTGGAGGCGCTGGAGAATTTCGCCCCGGCCCACTGGTATGATGTGCTGTTGGATGGGCCGCAGCGCGAAACCCAGATGGCGCATCTCAAGCGGATCGTCCGCGACATGGGGAAGTTGGGCATCCCGACCATGGGCTACTGTTTCACGCTGGCCGGCGTGTGGGGGCGCAGCGAAAGCCACGCCGCCCGCGGGGGCGCTCGCTCGGTCGGCTTCCAGAACCCGCCGCAGACGCCGATCCCCGGCGGCATGGTTTGGAACATGGTCTACGATGTGGATCGCTTCAATCGGGCTGATCCCAGCGACGTGGTCGCCCCTGTGACGGCCGCGGAGATTTGGGACAGATTGGCGCGTTTTTTGGCCGAAATGATCCCTGTGGCCGAGGAAGCGGGCGTCAAGTTGGCCTTTCACCCCGACGACCCACCCCTGCCCGAACTGCGCGGAACGGCGCGGCTGGTCACCCATGGCGACCACTTTCAGCGGGTGATCGACCTCAACCCCAGCCCGGTCAACACCATTGAGTTTTGTGTGGGCACCATCTCCGAAATGCCCAATACCGACGCCTATGCCACGGTGGAGCGCTACAGCCAGGCTGGGCGGCTGGCCTATGTGCACTTCCGCAATGTGCAGGGCAAGGCGCCCTATTACCACGAGATGTTTGTGGATGATGGCGACACAGACATGCTGCGTGTTCTCCAGATTCTGCATCAGAACGGCTTTGATGGCGTACTCATCCCCGACCACACGCCCCTGCTCGAATGCGCCGCGCCCTGGCACGCTGGCATGGCCTATGCGCTGGGCTGGCTCAAGGCCGCTCTGACGCTGATTGGGCGCACATAAGTGGCCTTTCCTCTTTGCCCCTTTCTCTGGCCGCGCCCCCGCTTGTTGCCAGATTTTGTGCGTTTGACATAACTGAGAACATCAAGTACGATAGGCGCACCCTTTATTGGTCAATCTATTGCAATCCCCACACAAGCCCATCGCCGGCTGTGGCTGACTCTGTTCTATCCGTGTCGACTACCTGCGATTGGGCTTGCGTCGGCAAGAAGTGTCACCATCCGCTGTATCAATAATCACATGCTCCCCAACCCCTTGTTATCAACGAGGACAACCACAGGAAAGGAACCAAATGAGAGCCAAGCAACTACTATTCACACTGGTCGCAGCATTTGCTGTGCTGCTGGCCGCCTGTGCAGCCCCTGCTGCTGCGCCGGCGCCGGGCGTGGATGCGCCCGCGGCCGATGCAGCAGCGTCCGCCCCGTTGGCGGCTGGTCTGCAAGCCGTGCCGCGTGAACGAACCCTCATCATCGGCTTTGAAGGCGGCCCCCACGCTGCGCCCGAGCAGTCCGGCCTCAACCCGGGCGCCACCAACTCGCAGGGCCATCACCAGGTGATGATTGAGTCGCTCTATTACCTCAATTATCAGACCGGCGAACTGATCCCCTGGTTGGCGGCTGGCCCCGCCGAGTTCAATGAGGATTTCACCGAGGTCACGATCCGATTGCGCGATGGCGTCAAGTGGAGCGATGGCGAACCCTTCACCGCGGACGACATCGTCTTCACCATCGAGATGCTCCAGGCCAACCCAACGCTCTCCTATGCGGCCACTGTGGTCGACGTGACCGAGGCGACGGCCGTGGATTCGCAAACCGTCTTGATCAAGCTCGCCAACCCTGATCCCCGTTTTGTGGTCAACGCCTTTGGCGTGCGCATTTGGGGCGCGGTGCGCGTCGTACCTAAGCATATCTGGGAAGGCCAGGACCCCAACACCTTCAACAACTTCGACCTGGACCGCGGCTGGCCAGTCTGGACGGGTCCCTACCGGTTGGTCAAAGCGACGTCGACCGAGTTTGTCTTCGACCGGCGCGCCGATTGGTGGGCGGCTGAGACCGGTTTCAAAGAACTGCCGGCCCCGGAACGCATCATCTTTGTCGAGGCCGGCCCGGATGAGCGCAAGGCAGCAGCCCTGACCGCCAATGAAGTGGATGGCCAGCCCAGCCTGCGCATCGACACCTTTGCCGATGTGGTGGAGCGGAACCCCAACGCCATCGGTTGGACGGAAGATGGCACCCGCGCCTGGATCGACCCGTGTCCCGGTATGCTCGGCTTCAATACCCGCATCCCACCGTGGGACGACCCGGACATGCGTTGGGCGATTGCCTACGCCCTGCCCAATCAGCGGATCGGGGACGCCGGAACGGGCGGCCAGGGGGTTGTCTCGCAGTATAACTTCCCCGCCTATCCGGCGTTGCAGGCCTGGTTGACCGAAAACCAGGACCTGCTCGACCAGTACGATTCGGCGGCTTACGACCCGGACCGGGCCAAGCAGATCATCGAGAGCAAAGGCTATACGATGGGCGCCAGTGGCTTCTATGAGAAGGATGGCCAGCCCTTGCAGGTGGACATCCTCTTCAAGACCGAAGAGCCGATCCTGCCGGCATTGGTTGTCTCGGCCTTCCAGGATGTAGGTATCGACGCCGCGCCGCGCGCCCTGGCTGGGGCCGCCTACTTTGACGCCCGCAACACCGGCGACTTTGAAATCGAAACCCATCATGTTGCCTGTGGCAGCGTGGTGGAACCCTATGATGAACTGAACCTGCTCCACAGCCGCTGGATCCGGCCCATCGGCGAGCGGGCGTCGAACAACATCTGGGGGTGGAGCAACCCTGAGTACGACCAGCTCGTCGAAGAGATGCAGCAGATCGAACCAGGCGCAGAACGACAGCACGAGCTCTTCCGCCGGGCGCTCGAAATCCGCCTGCAAGAATTGCCGATCATCTCGTTGACTCAGCAGCAACGCGTGGTGCCCTATTCCACCCGTTACTGGACCAACTGGCCCACCGCCGAGAACGATTACCACCACCCACCGAACTGGTGGCAGAACTTCTTGATGCTGGTGGTTGAGATCGATCCCGCGACGTAAGCATTTTGGGGATGTCACAATTGTAAGCAGAGACTGTCAGCGGATTTTGGGAACGAATTGAACGGATTTGCTTGGAACCTCCCACGTCTTCGCTCTGCGTTCGGAACGGATTTGACACAACTTCAACCAGTAATATCCGTTCCCGGCAACCAGCAACGAAGAATAGCACATCTACTTATCCGCTCAATCCGTTCGCAAAATCCGTTGACAGTTGGTTCTCGGCCTATCAAAGTGTATACGCCCCCGGCAAAAGTTGCGTTATTCCATCGAACGAAAGAACCACATGAGCGTTCAATATGTCCTCAGACGGCTCGGCATCTTCTTGTTGATCATCTGGGTGGCTTCCACCATCAATTTTGTCATCCCCCGGCTAGCCCCCGGCGACCCGATCGCCGCGATTTTGGGGCAGATGGAGGTGCAGGGGGCCAGGGTGGAGAACAGCGCGGAGATCATCGGTGCGTTTCGCGAGCGCTTTGGCCTGGATGACCCAATCCATATCCAATACCTTAAGTACTTGTGGTCGCTGGTGCGCTTTGACCTGGGCTATTCTATCGCCTTGTTTCCGGCCAAAGTGACCGATGTCGTCCGCGGCGCTCTGCCATACACAATCGGCTTGCTGGCAGTCAGTACGCTGATCACCTTTACGTTGGGTGTCTTTGCCGGGGCGTTGCTGGTCTGGCACGCCACCCCACGCCTGGCGAGACTGGTGATCACATTTTTTATGATGTTGGCTCCAATCCCCTACTATTTGCTAGCCATCATCTTTGTCTCAACGCTAGCGTTTTGGCTGGGTCTCTTCCCCTATAGCGGCGTGGTTTCGGTCGGCCGCTTGCCCAGCCAGGGTTTTGACCTCGGCTATATTCTCGACGTAATCTACCATTCGACGCTGCCGGCGCTCTCGATCATCATCGCCGGCGTCGGTGGGTGGATCTTGGGCATGCGCGGCATGATGGTGACCGTTCTCGGCGAGGATTATCTGACGCTGGCCGAAGCCAAGGGGTTGCGCGAGCGGCGCATTTTCTATGCGTATGCCATGCGCAACGCCATGCTACCACAGTTTACCGGGCTGGCGATCAGCCTGGGCTATGTGGTTTCAGGCGCAACGATTGTTGAATTGATCTTCTCATACCCCGGCATGGGCTATCGCCTCTTTCAGGCGATCAACACCAATGACTTTCCCGTGATCCAGGGCATCACCTTCTTTTTGGTGGTCTCGATTGCCGTGGCGATCCTGGTGATCGACCTGATCTACCCGAAACTCGACCCACGCATCACCTATAACAGGAGATAAGG
>JAHDWG010000412.1 GCA_023384495.1 Caldilineaceae bacterium | reverse complement strand
TTGGAAAAAAGTAGCGGCGGGGAACGGCGCTGGTGCTCTGTGTTGCTTGGCTACGATTTTCGCTCGATTGCCCCGAGTGCCAGCAGCGCCGTCTTCTGCGCCGCACTGATGCCGGTGACGCCGGTGATCTCCATCCCGGCGTAGGGGCCATCGGGGCGCAAGGTCTGGCGACAGGAATCCTCACCGGCCAGCGCGGCGGCAACCGCCCAGAGCCTGACCGTCTCATCCGCACCGCAACTGGCCAACCACTCCCCGTTCGGGCTAAACGCGACCGCCTCGATCAGATTGGTGTGTTCTCGTAAGGTGGTCAGCAGACGGCCGCTGGGAATCTCCCACAGGCGCACTGTGTAGTCCGTTGCCCCCGTCGCCAGCAGCCTCCCGGCAGGATGAAAGGCCACCGAGAGGGTCAGCGTGTTCTGCGGCGGCCACGCATAGAGGAGTTCTCCGCTCTCCACCGCCCACAGACGCAGGGTGCGGTCGTAGCTGCTGCTTACCAATAGCCACCCGTCCGGGCTAAAGGCCACCGAGACCACGCCATACGCATGGCCCGTCAATGTGTGGAGCAGGGCGCCCTGTTGCGCATCCCACAGGCGGGCGGTGCGGTCATAGCTACCACTGGCGATCAAGCGCCCGTCGGGGCTGTAGGCGCAGGTCAACACCTGGTCGGTGTGCGCTTGTAGAATGTGGAGCGGCTGGCTGGGTGACGCATAGGGATCTCCCGCGGTCGTGACATCCCATATCCGCAG
Source organism: Caldilineaceae bacterium (assembly GCA_023384495.1). Lineage (GTDB taxonomy): Bacteria > Chloroflexota > Anaerolineae > Caldilineales > Caldilineaceae > CFX5. The sequence goes on along the minus strand of JAHDWG010000412.1, from coordinate 5,777 downwards.
CGTTTTGTCACGGCTGGCGCTGACCAGTTGCGCCCCATCAGTACGAAAGCAAAGGGCTTTGACGTCGGCGCTGTGACCGGTGAAGGCCCGGCTGCGCCGTCCGCTCTCCGTCTGCCACAGCCAAACCTCCGCTTCGCGGCCACCACTGGCAAGCAGGCTGCTGTCCGGGCTGCAGGCCAGGGCATAGACGCTGCGCCGGTGACCCGCCAGCGTGCGCAGCAGACGGCTCCCGCCGCGTAAAGGGTCAGCCGACGGCGCGGCAATCTCCCACAAGCGAATGAGACAATCATCCCCGGCGCTGGCGAGCAGATGGATGCCCGGTGCGCCCGACCGGCTGACGGCGAGCGTGTGTAGTTCATTCCGGTAGACTGGGATGGTGTCCAACCGCTGGCCGCTCTGCACATCCCACAGGCAAATGGTCTGGTCGACACCCACAGTCGCAAGGGTACGCCCATCGGTGCGAAAGGCAATGTGATAGATGGGATAGGCGTGCCCCAACAGGGTGTGCAGCCGTTGTCCGCTGCGCACATCCCACAAGCAGACAAAGTGGTCATGACCGCCGCTGGCGAGTGTATACCCGTCAGCGCTAACCGTCAGCCAGCGAATCTGCAAGGTGTGGGCGTGCAGAGTGTGCCTGGTCTCGCCGCTGTTGGCATCCCACAGCCGGATCGTGCGGTCATAGCTACCGCTTGCCAACACGTCACCGGTTCCGGCAAAGGCGAGCCCATGCACCACATCTGTATGGCCGAGCAGAATGCGGGGTGGCTCGTTCGGCATCTGGTTGACCCGCCACAGACAGACGACGCCATTGACGTGACCGGTGGCCAGCGTGCGCCCATCGGGTGAAAAGGCGAGCGATTGGACGGCGCTGGCCGGGCCACGCAAGGTCTGGCGTAGACGGCCACTCTCCACTTCCCAAATGTGGACGACGCCATCACCGCCGCTGCTGGCGAGTAGACCACCCTGTGCGCTAAACTGCACCATCCACGGCGTCTCCGGATGTGCGACCAGGGTATGCAGGAGCGATCCACTCTCAACTGCCCACAGGCGCACATTACCATCGGTGTCGGCGCTGGCGAGTAGGGTGCCGTCGGCGTTGAAACGGGCGATCGAGGCCCCAGAGCCAAAGCTGTGATACTGGTGGAGCAACTGCCCGTCCGCCGCCCGCCACAAGCAAAGCCGGCCTTGGGCAATGCCGGCTACGCGCAACTGCCCATCGGCGTCAAAGTGGAGGGCAAGCATATCGCCAAAGGTGTGGGTGAAGACCGAGTGTGACAGGTCGGCGGCGTGGAAATCTACCGCGGGCAAGCTCTTGCCCGCCAGATATGCCTGCCAGACATGGAGCGAGGAAAAGTCATAGCCGTGCAGTTCGACTTCTAGATGCAGCAGGAGATTGAGCACATTTCCCGCCGCATAGCCCCGCCGAACCCCACTCGCTCGCACCCACTCGATGATCTGGCGCAGCCGCTCCACCAGCCCATCCCGCCCCAGTTGAACCACCAATTGCCGGCCAATCGGTTCTAGAATCAACCGCTCCTGGCTGATGCGTACATTCTCCTTCGCCGTGGCCTTGAGCAGAGCAAAACGATTAAGGATTTTAGATTTCCGGTTTTGGATTTCAGATTTTTGGGGCGGGGAGCCGTCATCCAAAATCCAAGATCTAAAATCCAAAATTTCAACGCAGGTTTGCTCGATGAGGTGATCCGTCAAGTATTCGGTAACCACATTTTGTAGGAAAAAACCGTGAGCGTTCTGATTGACCAATGAGCGGCGTTGCAGGGCGCGCAGGGCTTCAAGAAAGGCGCGCGGCGGGCCGGTATCGACCAGGTTGTTGCGTAGCACCTGGGGCGGAACCGGCTCGCGTTCGATGGCGAGCCACAGTAGGATCTCTTGTTCGAGGGGAAAGAGACGAGTAAATTGCTGGTCGAGCACGGTACGAATATCGTCAAAGATGGGTGCTTCGACCGCGAGAAAGGCAGTGATATCGCCGCCAAAGAGTTCATGCACCGTCTGCGCCACCAGCTTGAGCGCCAGCGGGTTGCCCGAATAGCGTTCGACCAGGGCCGTTACCTCTCCGTGGGGCCCGGCCAGGCCGCGGGCCATCAGCATGGCCTGCCCGGCGGCAGCGTTGAGACCAGTGAGGGAAAGCGTGCGGACGAGCGGCGTGTCCTCTTCCCACTGTTCGACGCCTTTGGGTCGTTCACGGCTGGTCAAGAGGAGGCAACTGTTATGTTTGCGTTCGACCAGCCATTGGAGAAGTTGGCCGTAAGGCTCATAGCCGCTGCGATAGCTCCCCGCCTCGTCGGGGCTGAGAATGCTCTCCAGGTTATCGAGCACGAGCAGCGTGCGCTCCTGACGGAGATAGTCGAGCAGGGAGGCCAGTTGTTCGTCCAGTGTGGTGGGCAGCGCGGTCAAATGGTGGCCGGAAAGCGTCTGTAACAGCCCGCGCAGCACTTCATCCAACTGGGGCGCGTTGACCAGCGAGCGCCAAACCACACGCTCGAAGTGGGGAGCCACAGCCTGCACTGTCGCCACTGCCAAGGTTGTCTTGCCCACCCCGCCGATCCCTAACAGAACAATCAACCGGCAGCCCTCCCCGACCAGCCAATGTCGCGCCTGGGCAAGCTCGCTCTGGCGACCATACAAGGTGGCGACTTCGGGTGCGTTGTCCCAGTCTTGGCGTGGAGTAGGGGAGTGGGGGAGTGGAGGCGATGCGGGCGCAGCGCCAGTGAATGTACCGGTGCGGATTTGTTCGTAGAGGGCAACCGTCTCGGCAGCAGGTTCGACGCCAAGTTCGCTGCGCAGGAGACGGCGGCAGGTCTCGAATTGGGCAAGGGCTTCGGCCTGGAGACCGCGGCGGGCAAGGATGCGCATCAACTGGCGGTGAGCTTCTTCACGGGCGGGGTCGAGCGCTAGTTGGCGTGTGGCGTAGCGATGCGCCTGTGCGCCATCGCCGCGCGCTTCAAAAGCGATCACCAGGCTATGCAGGGTGGTTAACACCTGAAAGTGCAACATCTCGCGGCGTAGCAGCAACCATTCTTCAAAACCCGGTGCATCGGCCAGCCCAAAGCCGGCCAACAGTTCGCCGCGGTAGAGTTCGACGGCCTGGGCCAGGCGCGCCAGACACGCATTGCAGGTGTGTAGGTCCGCATGGGGATGGGCGGCGCAGGCGTCGAGCAAGCTCTGGAAGCTGGTGACATCCACGGTGAGCGCCGCCGGGTTGAATTGCACAGTCTGGCGCGTGCTGGTCAATACGGTGGCGCCTGCACCGGGCAGAACCTTGTCCAGGCTCTCGCGCAGCCGGTGCAGCGTAACGCGCAAATTATTCTGCGCCGCGGCCTGGGGCGCTTCAGGCCAGAGCAACTCGACCAACCGCTCGCGCGGGTGAGGCTTCCCGCTCTCCAGCGCCAGATAGGTGCAGAGCGCTCGCACTTTGTCGGTCGAAAAGGCTGTGGTGGCCGTGTCGTCGAGCGTTACTTCGAGTGCGCCGAGACAGCGCAGACCGAGGGCTGTCATCATCTTTCCTTTGGGCTTGTAATGATTTTGACATGATCGGTTGCTACACTGGTCGCCGGGGCAGCCATCCATCATCGCCAACCGCCCCGCCACTCTACACAGAAACGCAACATAAACAAAATGGCGCAATCAGCGGATACAAAGCGGGCCGGCCTCTACACCGCCTATCTGGTGCGCCTGTGGCAAGAAAGCGAACAGTCGCCGTGGCGCGCCTCGGCGCAGTCGGCAGTCACAGGCGAGAAGGTCTACTTTGCGGATTTGGAAAGTCTGTTCGCCTTTTTGCAAGCACAGACGGTCATCGAGATACCTCGACAGAGAGGCGCAGCTGATGTCTAGGGCTTGGCGAGAGCGTCAAGGAATAAAAAGCCGGCCAGATTGGGGTCAATCAAGAATTGCACTGGCCGGCCTCGCGCTGCGCCCGAATTGATTGGAGACGAGCGCGCAAGGCGGCCTTTTCCGGTGAAAGTGCCCGTTCTGGCGTGCGTGCCAGATGCTCGCGCAGACATTCGTCCCAGTAACGACGATTTGCTTCGGCCTCGCGCAGGATCTGTTGGTATTCCGCCTCGACTTCCGCACGATGCTCGTGGATATAGGAGAGAGCGGCGTTGATCTGCGCATCACTCAGTAACAGACGGTCGCGGATGGCATTGCGTGGATAATCTAAGGTGAAAAAATCCATGACATCATACAACGTCATCCGGGTGCCATCAATCGAGAGACCGCGCTCTGTACGGACGATCTTGGAAGTGCCATTCTTGTGTGTGGTTATCGTCACAAAGCAATCCTCCAGACAGGCCAAAGCTGTTTGCACCGCTCCATTATAGAGCCACACAGCGCTTCTGTCAACGAATTTTCAGGAGAATACCATGTCCAACTGGCTCTCAAACCGGCGAAACCGCCTCTATACACTACTGTTGGTAGCCGGTCTGCTAGCCCTGGGCGGCTGGCTCGCCCCCCGTGCCGCCGACGCCATCCAGCCGGACCCAGTCACCGCGGCCTGGGAAAAGGCGCGCGCCGCCGGGTCCTATCACTTCAGCAGCGATGTGACCCAAATGACGATCCCCGTCGCCAAAGTGACGAACGTAGGGCGCCAGAGCCGCACCGACCAATTGCGGCTCGAAGGCGAGACCCATCTCAAGGAAAATCGGCTGGAGATGCAACTTTGGTCCGAGGGCGGCAGCATCCTGCAAAGCAATGGTGGCGTCGCCATCAAGGTGGAGAACGGCAAGAGCTTTGTCCGCCAGGGCGCAGGAGCGTGGCAGGAACAGGCAGGTGTGCTTGATGGCATCGCGCCGCAGGGCGACTTTTTGGCCTATCTGGCCGCTGTCCGTGACATCCAAGCGGACAACCCGGAACGTCGCGGTGGGATCGAATTCACCCGCTACCGCTTTACGCTCCATGGCCCCACCTTCGCTGCTTATGTGCGCGACCGCATGACCGAGGCGCTGCGCGCCAGGGGGGAGTTACCTCCCGGCGTCAACCTCACTGCGTCTGACTATTTTGGCAAGATGACCGGTGACGGCGAACTCTGGGTCGGTGCGGATGGCCTGCCCCTGCGCCAGATTCTCAAGCTCCACTTTCCCGAACAGAGCGGCCAAAGGGTCAGCGCACAGATTGTGGTCGATTTTTCACGCTTTGGTCAGGGGTCAATGGTCAAGGGTCAGTCGCCATTGGTCATTGGTCATTGGTCATTGGGGGAGGGGCTGGTTGTCGCAATTCGGGCGCTGACGCCGTTCCTCGCCTTGTTGACAATGACCGTGTTGATGGCGATCATTTTCTATTATCGGCGGGCGCGTGTGCTGCAAACGGCGCTGGCGACGGCGGTGATCCTGAGCATGGTGGTCGGCCCGCTGCTGAGCACCTTCCAGGTCGATGCCTTCTTCGCCGCGCAGGCCGCCAAAGCCGCCGCCCAAGAAGAAGCCCAGGCCGCCGCCGATACCCAACGGGACATCCGCGCAGCATTGGGCGCGGTCGAGTTTAATCCACTGGCAAACCCGTTGGAGAGTACGGAATTAGGAATTAGGAATACGGAATTAGGCATCTCTGACTTCCAGTTGGCTAATCTCTCAGTCTCTCAATCTCCCAATCTCCAACTCACCGACAACGGCGTGGACAGCGACGGCGACGGCTTGAGCGATTTTGTCGAGGTGCGCGTCGGGACGAACCCGGACAATCCCGACAGCGACGAGGATGGCGTGAGCGATGCAATCGAGGTGCGCGGCGTTTTGTTTGGCGGGCAGACCTGGTATGGCGATGCGCAG
>JAHDWG010000411.1 GCA_023384495.1 Caldilineaceae bacterium | reverse complement strand
TAGTCGTGGATTCTTGTTGCAGCTCTATCCCTGGAGCGGCGACCCCGATCCCTTGGGCGTTGAGATCGATCCAGGTGTCGGCGTATTGGGCGCTGTCCAATCCATCGGCCGGGCCGTTGTAGGCCACGGTCAGGTTTACAGCGACCGTCTCCATCGCGTGCGGGTCTGCCGGTGCGCCTACCAGATGAACGACCTCATCCGGGCGGAACTGATCAAGGCCTAGCGTTAAATGAGCAGGGTAGAGAAAACAGAAGCCATTCTCCACACTGACGTACAGGGCCGTCCCTTCCGTTGCGGTCGGGCACAGGGCCGATGGGTCGGGCAGCAATGTTGCCGTTGCCGCAGCGACGGGTTGTACCGGCGTTGCGGTGGCCACGGTCACAGGCGGCGCCGGTGTCGCCGTCGCTTGTTCGGCCACTGGCTGAGTTCCACAGCCGGCGATCAACAGGAGAGCGAGGAGTGTGGCAAGCCAACGATTTGCTTTTACCATACTGGTGAAACCTTCTATACGATATGCGAGTTCAGAGTTTCAATTTGATTGTGTTTCTCTAGAGTAACCCCGTCAGCCAAAACAGCATGGCAACAGATATACTGCGGTTGCTTTGAAAACCGGACCCTGCAAAGATGTTTACCCCTTCGAGTTACTCCGGTTTTCAAACAAAGCTCAGCATAGAAACGTGGCGCTCAATTCGTGAACGAGACAGATAACGAGTGGCCCCTCATAAATGTTCCGGCTGATAAACCAGCTATCGGCAAGCGTATCAATCTGGTATAATGATGCAAATTTTCCCTGTTGGTGTTCGATACTACTGCCTTCTGTGATTGTGCTCCACCGCGATAACTGTGCAACTTTGATAGATGAATGTCAGAACAAACGCTACGAAGGAGAATTTGCATGTCTAGCCAGACCCTTGCCATTCACGGCGGTGCGCCGGCCAAGCAGCAGCCCGACCCACCCATGTACCCCGGCGGGATGATGATCGACCATGAGGAAGAGGCGGCGGTGCTCGAGGTGTTGCGCTCCAAGCGGCTCTTTCGCTACTACGGCCCCGGCAACACCACTTCCAAGGTGGCCGAACTCGAACGGGCCTATGCGGATCAGCGCGGCAAGAAGTATGCCCTGGCCGTCACATCGGGCACGGCGTCACTGGTCTGTGCGCTGCATGGCCTGGGCATCGGGCCGGGCGACGAGGTGATCGTCCCCGCTTTCACCTGGATCGCCACCGCCGGCGCCGTCATCGCCGTGGGCGCTGTGCCGGTCGTCTGCGAAGTCGATGAGTCGCTGCTCATGGACGCCGCCGATGTGGAGCAGAAGATCACTCCGTATACCAAAGCGATCATCCCGGTTCACATGCGCGGGGCGCCCGCCAATATGGACGCCATCATGGCCATGGCGCGCAAACACAACCTCAAGGTGGTGGAGGACACGGCGCAGGCCAACGGCGCTACCTTCAAGGGCCAGTGGTGCGGCGCCATTGGCGATGTGGGCTGCTACAGCTTCCAGTTCAACAAGATGCTCACCTCGGGCGAGGGCGGCATGCTGCTGACCGACGACCGGGTCGTCTGGCAGCGGGCCGAGATGTTTCACGATGTCATCGGTGGGGAGAGCCGCAAGGACCCGGTCGTCGATGAACTGTGCGGCATCAACTTCCGTATGCCCGAGCTGCTGGCCGCGGTCAACCTGGTGCAGTTGCGCCGGTTGGACTGGCTGCTCGACAACATGCGCGCCCGCAAACGCATGATCAAAGAGGGGCTGGCCGATGTAACTCAGCGCAAGGGCATCACCTTCCGCGCCGAGAACGATGAGGCCGGCGACACCGCTATCTGCACCGTCTTCTTTGTGGACAGCGTGGAGACGGGCGACCGGGTCATCGAGGCGCTCCGGGCTGAAAATATCGGCGCCGGCGACCTCTATCGCCGCCACAAGCGCGACTATCACGTCTACGCCCACTGGGAGCCGATCCTGGCCCAGCGCGGCTGGTCTGCCGGGGGCGACCCGTGGCGGTGGGCCAACCGCAAGATCGAGTATGACCACGATATGTGCCCGCGCAGCCTCGACCTGCTGGGCCGCGCCGTCCACCTCAATGTCAGCCCGCTGCTCACCAACGAGGATGTGGAGGAGACGATTGAAGGGGTGAACAAGGTGTTGAACGCGCTGGCGTAGGCGAAACCTGATCCTGTTACAGGCCGAAAGGCGGTCACCAACCGGGTTCTCGTGCGGAACCGTGTTCGGTGGCCGCCTTTTTTTGCCCGCAGATCCCCTCATCCCCCCGTATACAGATTCCCAGCCCGCACCACATGCACCGGCACAAGCCGCTGGCTCCCCATGCGCGTTTCGCCGCTTGAATCCACCAGCGGAAACGCGCCTTGCTCCAGGACAAACACGACGGCGTCTCCCCAGGCGCCCACTGTGAGTGAGCCAATTTCGTCACCCAGGTGGATCGCTTGGGCCGGCGTGGCTGTGACACGGCGCAGCGCCTCGTCGAGCGTAAGCCCCAAGTGCAGAAATTTGCTCACCGTGGTCGCCAGGTCATAGACCGGCCCGTTGACGTTGTAATGATGCAGGTCGCTGGAGATGGTCTGTGGCAGCAGGCCCTGGGCCATGGCCTGTTCGGCGATGCGCCAGCTAAAGCTACCGGCGCCGTGGCCCACATCCAGGATCACGCCTCGCTCGACCGCATCCAGCACCGAGTCGCGCACACGGCCATCCGCATCTAGAATGCCGCAGGCCGCGTTGTGGTAGCAATGGGTCAGAATGTCATCTTTGCGCATGACGGCGAGAATCTCGTCGATGGAATCGCACCAGGCCGCCTGGGGGTGAACCATGATCGGCAGCCCCACTGCATCGGCGGCCTCGCGCGCCAGGCGCAGCGGACGGAGGCCGGCGTCTTCGCTCACGATGCTGTCGCGGGTAAGGCGCACCTTGACACCGAGGATCGCATCGCGGTGCGCCTCGATCATGGCCACGGCGCGCGCAACGTTGGCAAAGCGCAGGTCGTCCAGCTCACCCACTTCGGGGTTGAGCATGCCCTGCGCCGAGATGTTGAGCTGGGCAAAGAGGCGGGTGGCGCAGACATCGATGACATATTTACGGAAGCCGGGAAAGGTGTCGGCCCTGGCTGAACCTGCGTCCACGGCGGTGGTGACCCCCTTGGCCACACAGTTGGCGTCCACCTCGATGCCCAGGTGCGAGACACCCCAGAAGACATGGACATGCAGGTCGATCATGCCCGGCGCCACAATGTGGCCGGCGCAGTCGAGCACGTGGGCGGCGTCGGCCACGGCCAGGTTGTCGGCCACAGCGGCGACGCGGCCATTGGCAAAGGCAACATCCTTGGCGGCGTGGATCCCTTGCGCCGGGTCTACCAACACGCCGCCTTTGAGCAGCAGATCATAGTTCATTGGGCGTCTCCGTGGTTGTTGTTTGAGGAAGTGCGCAAAGATGCGTCATGATGCATGGAAGACATGGATCAGTATACCACAATGCCAGCGCGCGGGATCACAACATGATTTTCCCAAAGGGGAGAAATTATGAGGGTTTGACAGCCCGACGCAACGTAGGTAAGATACCGATTGGTCCCGCTCACTGCCAATGTGAATAATGCATCTATGTCTGTCAAGCTCTCAATTTCTTCAGCCAAAGGAAGGAGCCAACATGCGTCAGCAACACCGCTTGCCGAGGGTGCTCTCAATCCTCGCCATCGTTCTCGTCACCAGTTGCGCTGCGCCTCAGGCCACTGCGCCCGGCTCGGCAGGGGAAGCAGCCGCCACTGGGAAGACTCAGATCACCATGTGGGTCGGCACCACTGAAGTCGCTGATTGTGTCATCAAGACGGCGGTCGATTCGTTCAACGAACAGAGCAGCACCATCGAGGTGATCGCCGACAAAAAGGCCGATGTGATCAATGCCGTGCGCCCGGCGTTGGCTGGCGGCGCCGGTCCCGATCTGGTGCCGACGCATGGACCGGCCTTTGTCGCCGAACTGGCGCTGGCCGAGCAAGTGCTGCCGTTGGATGATTTTGTGGATGACTTTGGGTGGGATGAACTGTTTGTGCCGTGGGCGCTCAACATGGGCCGGATTGGCGGCAAGCTCTACAGCCTACCCCAAGAGTTGGAGACCGTCGTCCTTTACTACAACAAGACCCTGTTTGAAGAGAAGGGCTGGCAACCGCCCAAGAATATGGACGAATTGGTGGCGTTGGCTGACCAGATCGCAGCCGAAGGCGTCATCCCCTTTGCTGGGCAGGCCGGCGAGTGCAAGGCGTGCAATGAATGGTATTTTACCGAGTTTATGAACAAAGTGGCCGGCCCTGAAAAGGTCTACCGGGCGCTCAAAGGTGAAATCTCGTGGACCGACCCCGACTTTGTGCGCAGCATCGAGATCCTCAACGAGTTGATGCAGAAGGGCTATTTCATGGGCAGCGTGGAGAACTTCCTGGCCGCCAACTTCGACCAGTTTAGCACAGCCTTTGCGCAAGGCCAGGCGGCCATGAACATGGAAGGGACCTGGTTCTATGGCCGCGAGGGCGAGTACTTTGGCGAGGCGGTGGGCAACAGCAACGAGTGGGATTGGGTTCCCATGCCGTCGTCGAGCGGGGCATCGATCTACAGCATCGGCATTGGCGGCACCCAGTCGATCAACAAGAACTCGAAACACCCCGAAGCTGCGGCGGAATTCTTGACCCACTATTTCTCGCCTGAAATCCAGGCCAAACTCTTCTCCGACTGCCGGCTGGCGGTGGCGCCAATCCGCATCGAGGCAGAGGAAATGCAGGGCATCGACCCGCGCATCGCCGCCATCTTTGCCGATATGGCCGACTCGTCGGACGCCGGCAACTACGGCTACACAACATGGACCTTCTTCCCGCCCAAGAGCGATGTCTACATCTATGAGGAGATTGAGAAGGTGTGGGTCGGCGACATGACGGCTGAGGAGTATCTGGCCGGTCTTGACCGCATCTTCCAAGAAGAGATGCTCGCCGGGCAGGCGCTCGACGTGCCCGACCGCTAAGGACGCATCGGTTCGGCATTAAGCCGGAAATCTTTGCCGCACGACCGTAGGTCATGCTTCTTGTGACCTACGGTCTGCCTTTGATTGGTTCGACAAGAAAATGCGTTGTCGTGGGTGCGACGAAAGGATGATCTGTTTTGGCGCTGACATCTCGTACTGTAAAAGACCCTGCGGCCGTTCGCCCACGGCCGGCCCAATCGTGGCTGCGCGGGGCGCGCTTTCGTCGCACGGTCCTCCCCTGGCTCTTTATCCTGCCCATCACTTCGCTCCACTTGCTCGTTGTGGTGGGTCCGTCACTTTCCGGCCTCTATTATTCGCTTACCGAGTGGTCGGGTTATGGGCCGGCCAAGTTTGTGGGGCTCGAAAATTTTCGCAAACTCTTCTTGGAGGATATGACGTTCCGCCAGGCCTTTCGCCACAATCTATTTTGGCTCCTGTTCTTTGTCACCATCCCGGTGATGATGGCGCTGGCGGTGGCGACACTGCTGGCGCAGGTGCGCCGCGGGGGAATGCTCTTCCGCACGATCTTTTTTGTCCCCTATGTGCTGCCCAGTGTGGTGGCGGCGTTTATCTGGCAGGTGCTCTATAACCCGTCGCTCGGCGTGGGCGCACAACTGGCGCAGTGGGGCATCCCAGGTCTCAACCACGCCTTTTTGGGTGACAAACGGACCGCGCTGGGCGCAATTGCCTTCGCCGATAACTGGCACTGGTGGGGCTTTTTGATGATCCTTTTTCTGACAGCCATGCAGAGCATCCCCGCCGATCTGTATGACGCCGCCAAGATCGACGGCGCCAACCGCTGGCAGGAATTTCGCAATGTGACGCTGCCGGGCATTCGCCCCACCCTGCTCTTTATGCTGATGATGACGGCGATCTGGTCGTTCCTTGTCTTTGACTATGTCTGGATTCTGACCCAGGGCGGGCCGGCGGGAAGCTCGGAAATGCTGGCCACCTATCTCTACAAACAGGCGTTTAACCGGTTCGAGGCCGGCTACGCCACAGCCATTGGGTTGACCATCAGCATCATGGCGGGTATGATCGTTCTGCTCTTTACGTGGTTACGCCGGCGAGGGTGGGAGATATGAGGCGATTCTTCCAGTCACGTGGGGGGGTGAACTTGCTCCCCAACTACGTCATCTTGATTTTGCTGGGGCTTTTCGCCCTGGGCCCGCTGGTGATTTTGGGGATGAACTCGTTCAAGAGCAACCTGGAGATGGGCGGCAATCCGCTGGGGTGGCCGAGCGTTTTCCATTGGCAGAACTACGCCAATGCCTGGGTGCAGGGCGGCTTTGGCGTAACCATGCGCAATAGCCTGCTCCTCGTCACCGGCACGGTGATCGGGGTGCTGGCGCTGGGCGGGATGGCGGCCTATAGCCTGGCCCGCCTGAACCCGCCGGGGGGCAGCGGCTACATGATCTACATGCTCAGCCTCTCGACGTTGCCCTTTTGGATGTATGTGATCCCGCTCTTTATTCTCTGGCGCAACCTGGGGCTGCTCAACAGGTGGCACGGGTTGATCA
>JAHDWG010000410.1:6197-6551 GCA_023384495.1 Caldilineaceae bacterium | reverse complement strand
TGGGCTTTGAATGACACGCCCCAGCGAACTGATGATGCCCATCGTCATGGTCCCTTCTAGCCCAAAGGGGTTGCCGATGGCGATCACAAACTGGCCGACGCGCAACGAGACATGCTCGGCCAGGGGAAGGGGCGCCGGCAAGTTCTCGGCATCGATCTGGATGACGGCCAGATCATTGGACGGGTCTGCGCCGACCACCTGGGCCGCAAACGTCCGCCCATCGGCCAGTGTGACCAGCAGTTCTTGGGCGTTCTCAACCACGTGGTAGTTTGTCACGATCCGGCCATCGGCATCGTAGACAAAGCCTGAGCCTGTCCCCTCTTGCGGAACCGGCTGCATAAAGAAGTCGTAGGC
>JAHDWG010000410.1:0-6187 GCA_023384495.1 Caldilineaceae bacterium | reverse complement strand
GGCGACGCTGCGGTTGGTGATATTGACCACCGATCCTCTGGCATGTTCGTAGATCTGTGTCACCCGCCCTTCCAGCGCATCGAGCGGTGCAAAGGGCAGCGGGGTGAGTGCGACAGGCATCGTTGGCGTCGGTGTCGCCACCGGCATCGACAGGCCGGGCAACTGAGGTGATTGGCAGGCCGCCAACCCACTCCCCCAAATCAGAACCGGGATCAGGATATAGAATAGCTTCTTATACATAGTTCCCCCTTACTTTTACTATGCGCTCGATGCGCGGACGATGGCATCGCGTAACGTCTCGAACGCATCGCCCTTGAGCACGAAGCAGTCCGCCCCGGCTGCCAGCGCCTCTGTCCGTTTGGCCGCATAAGCAGTCAAGACAATCACCTTAGTAGCCGGCCAGCGGTTCTTGATCGAGCGGACCACATGCAGATCATTCGTGACCCGAATCTGCACATCCATAAGCACCACACGGGGATTCAGGGTGGTTACCAGCGCCATCGCTTGTTGGCTGTTTCCTGCCTCACCGACGATGTCGATCTCCGGGCAGAGCGTCAGCACGGCCTTGAGAGCGCGCCGCGCCGCGGCCTGCTCATCCACAATCACAATGCGAACCGGCTCACTCATAGGGTTACCCCCTGATGTCTATTGATATACTTCCAATCCGGAAGGTCGCCTATACAAAACGGACCGCCCGACAGGCGGTCCGTTGGTGAACGATATAGGGTCGCGTGACGTAGCTTTCCTGTTAACCGGCTTGCTCAACAAAGACCTCGTAGCCACTCATGAGAAGCATGAGCGCGCCCAGGATGATCGCCGTCCACATAGCCATCGTCAAAGTTGCAAACCCAAAGACAAAGGGAGCGATCACCGCCAGGATGCCGGCAATGCCGATCAACCAGTACTCCCATTTGTTCTTGCTGGCGTCATATGCCTCAAAAATTGAGGCCAACAGAACGACCGCGCCAAGGACCACGCTGGTCCACATCGCATACGAGTTGTCGCGGTAGCCCAGCACAAAGGGAGCGACTACAAACAGCGCGCCCAGGATACCGGTGAGCCAATACATAGTTGACCTCCTATTTCCCCAAAATGCCGCCTCCATGCCGATTGTCGTACGCATGGAACGAACGCTGGCGACCAGCGCTTTCAGTTTCCAGTATAGCGCATCTCTACCCGGTTGGCGTCAGCTTTGGGATGTTTTTTGGGCTCAACATATGATACGAATATGTCAACAAACGTTGAGTGGCAGACCAGGGCAATCGCGAACTTACGTAACGCACAGTGGCCGCGAGCGATGTCACGCCGGAGGCGATGACCTACGTCAGGTGTGGGCAAACAAGTTCGCGATTGCCTGAGTGGCAGACGAGTCGCTTACCCATGCTCATCTCGAGTCGTCTGCTCTTCATCCAGCGATGTCAGCCCTTCGCGCAAGGCATACAAGGTAGCCTGGACGCGGTTGGCCAGGTGCAGCTTGTCCAGAATGTGGCTGACATGGGTGCGCACGGTCACCTCGGTCACCCCCAAGGTGTCGGCGATGGTCTGGTTTTCGAGGCCCTGTGCGACCAGGCGGAGCACCTCCACCTCGCGCTGGGTCAGCGGGTCAGGAATGGCCGATTCATGCCGTGTGGGGTGGCGCAACTCAGCCAGCACCTTACGGGCAATGCTTGGGTCCAACGACGGCTCGCCCCGGTAGACCTGGCGGATCGCCCTGACCAGTTCTTCAGGTTCGCAGTCCTTGAGCATATAGCCCAGCGCGCCTGCCTTGATCGCTGGAAAGATTTTGTCGTCGGTGGCAAAGCTGGTCAAGGCAAGAACCCGGATCTGCGGCTGACGCGCCGTGATCTGGCGGGTTGCCTCGATGCCGTCCAGATAGGGCATCACCAGGTCCATCAGAATCACATCAGGTTGTAGCATCGACGCCTGTTCGATGGCAGCCTGGCCGTTGGCGGCTTCGCCTACCACGGTGATGCCTTCCACCTCGGCCAGGAGAGCCATCGTACCCTTGCGGACAATGGCCTGGTCATCAACAATCAAGACGCGTATGTCAGTTTGCATCATCGGTTTGCCCCCCCTGCGTCCATGGAACTTGGACACGTATTGTTGTCCCCCGACCAGGCTCGCTCTCGATCGATAGCCTGCCCCCAATTTGCGTAACTCGTTCGCGAATGCTCTGTAGGCCCACGCCGCCGATGTGTTGTACAGCGGCAGGGCCAAAGCCAACGCCATCATCTTGAATCATCAAAGTACAGTGCTGATCAGCGAAGAGCAGCTTTACGGTCACCTGCTCGGCGCGAGCGTGCCTGACCACATTGTTCAGGGCCTCTTGAGCGATGCGATAAAGCTCGTCTTCAATGGCCACTGGCAATGAACTGTGGCCGTCCACTTGAAAATCGATGCGCAGCCCCGCCCTGGCCTCGACGGCGTTGAGCCGAGCCTGCAGAGCCGCAACCAACCCTTCGCTCTCTAGCTGTGGAGGGTGCAAGCGGAAGAGCAGTAGGCGCATATCTGCCATGGCCTGGCGCGCCATCTGGCGCAGCTCCGCCAGATTTTCGCTGGCTACCGGCTGCTTGCCCGCCGCAAGCGCAAGCCGGGTGGCGTCGGCATAGAGCACGATGCTATAAAGCGCCTGGGTGACCGAGTCGTGCAATTCGCGCGCCAGGCGATTGCGTTCTTCCAGCACGGCGGCTTGCTTCGCCTGTTCGTGCAAGCGCGCATTGGCAATCGCGAGCGCCGCTTGATCCGCTAGCAAGCTCAACAGACGTTTATCATTTTCTGAAAAGCCGCCTGGCTTCCCTATGGCATGGAGAACGCCAATGGTTGTGCCAACGCTGACCAGAGGCAGGGTCAACCGCGAAGTCAAATCGGATGTCAAGGGTGATGGATGTGCAGCGCCATCTGAATCGAGGGGCGTCGCCATTTGCGGCGAGTTTCCCAGATCCAAGTTGGCCTGGGTCAACGGCAGCCGTTCAACGTCGGGGCCGGCCTCCCCCTGTTGCCGTATTACCCGCATTCCCCCTTCTTCATCCACGAGTATGATACGCGCGTGGCTGGCGCCCGATAGCTGCTGAACTTCTTTGCAGACAATCTCAAGCAGATCATTCAGCGTATGCTGTCGCAGCAGGGCTGTGCTCACTCGTTGCAAACTCTCGATCTCCTTCAGTCTACTCTCCGTGTGCTGCCAGCGCCGCAGTTCTCGCTCCAACAGAAAGAAACTCAATAGCGCCGTGGCCAGCACGAAGACCCCTCCCTTGACAGACTCAAGCGTGAGCAACAGATGCGCATCCGTCACTACTCGTTCGAGCAGGTAGTCGGCAAGGAGGAACCAAAGGCTGGCCAGAAATGCGTAGAGCAGGCTGACGCGTAGTGCAATAGGAACAGGGTTGTTTCCCATGAGGAGACCGGTAAGGCAACTCGGTAATCGGTCGGCCCGCGCCGACCGGAAGGCGCCAATATTATACCACCAATGCGCCCTGACGCAGCCCCAAACGAGTGGGTGGGTATGTCTAGAATTTAGGGCGGTATAGGTGACAGCACCTTATTTATGAAGTGACTGTCACCTTCGAAGGCGCCAATATCGACTGTACACCGTACTCCACCACCGGCGCCCAACTGAACATACGCGCTGGCCCAGTGACCGACAACCCGATCCTGACCAAGGGGAGCGCATACCTGGCCTGATTACCAGCATAGAAACCGGCCAGATGCCCGTGGCATTAGCTTATTGGGAAGGTTATGTTGGTGGGTGGATGATGGCGTCTGTCGAATGCCTGTGTGTAATCACCATATCCAGCATGACGCCCATATTGACGTCCATAGTGATGTGAAGTTGCTGCTTGTTGGGTGAGCGTTCACCGACAGGCCAACTGAAGGAGGAAGTATGCGCGCTCCACGCCGCCCCACAACACTGATCTGGCTCGCGATGCTTGGCATCGTCGTTGCCGTGGCTGGCTGTGCGTTCCCCGGGCTTGGCCCTGAGCAGGCCACGCCCACCGCCCTGGCTTTGCTGGAGACTGCTACACCGGCGATAACCCTTACCCCAACTGTGGCGCCGCAAGCCATCCCAGTCATCGCCGTTGCGCCCCGCAGCGCTGAACCAGGGACGGTGGTCTCGGTCTCCGGCGCGGGGTGGCCGTCGGAGACCGAGGTTGCGCTCGATCTCACCGTCGAACAAGAGACAGGCGTGCAAACGCGCACAGTCGCTACATCGACCACCGACACTCAGGGGCAGTTTGCTGCCTCGTTTGTTTATCCGGATGACCCCTTGTACAGCCAGACATCTCGTGTCGAGGTGACCGCCGTCGCGCTGGATACGGGCGAGCAGGCCAGGGCCAATTTGACCGTGTTGGCGGTTGCGCCCTCGGCAACGGCTGTGGCAACTACAACCGTGACCCTCCCGTTGGTGGTGGCCGCGCCATCGCCTGTCGCCACCGCCTCGCCGACGGCAATTGCAACGGCCACACCGCCGGCGAGGCCCGCCAATGCTGCGATTGTGACCGCTAGCGCCTTGAACGTCCGCAGTGGGCCTGCCGTGAATTTCTCGATCTTGCGTACAGTCCCAGATAGGACGGGAGTGACGGTCCTGGGCCAAAATGCCGCCGGTGACTGGCTCTATGTGCAACTCGCAGATGGCAGTCAAGGCTGGGTTGCGCGCGCCTATACCGACTATAGCAATGTCGCCCCGGTGCTGACACCGCCAGCTGCGCCGCTGCCCGTCGTCATCGCAACCGCTACACCGACGTGGACGCAAACCCCCACCATCACCCCGGTTGTGATCACGGAATGGCAAGGTGAGTATTTCGACAACCCCGTCCTCTCGGGCGCGCCGCGCCTGGTGCGCAATGACTTTGCCATTGACTTTGTGTGGGGGGAGGGGGCGCCGGCTCCAGGACTGCCGCCCGATCGCTTTTCCGTCCGCTGGATGCGCAATGTCTATCTGAGCGCGGGACGTTATCGATTCCACATTTTGGTTGATGATGGGATGCGTCTCTTTGTCGATGGCGACCTCATCATCGACGAGTGGCGCATCGGAAGCGAGCGCGAGGTCACCGCAGTCCGTACGCTTGCCGATGGCCTGCATCAATTGCGGGTCGAGTATTTTGAAAATACGGGTGTGGCGCGCGCCCGTGTCTGGTGGGAACAGGCCGACAGTACGCCTACCAGCTTCCCCGATTGGCGAGGTGAATACTGGTCCAATCGCGACCTCAATGGCGACCCCGCGCTGGTGCGCAACGATGTGGAGATCGATTTCAACTGGGGTAACGGTGCGCCGGATCCATCCCTGCCCGTCGATAATTTCTCGGCCCGCTGGACACGCCGGGTGACCTTCAGTCCCGGCCTCTATCGATTATGGGCGCGCGCCGACGACGGCATTCGTTTCTATCTCGACGACCAACTGCTTATCGATGAGTGGCGTGACAGCGCCGGCTCGACCGTGTACACGGCTGAGATCGCGCTCGACGGTCGCTACCGGCTCGAGGTCGAATACTACGAGCGGGGCGGTGGCGCGCTGGTTGAGTTTTGGTGGCAACGCCTCGCCACGCTGACCCCCACCCCAATCGTGACGCTCACACCAACGTGGACGCCACTGCCAACTGCGACATCGACTGTTATGCCCACGTCGACATCAACTCCAACATCGACCCAGACACCCACGCCGACTGCCACCGCGACACCGACCCTGACCCCGACGCCCACCATCCCCGGACTGGCCTATGCTCAGGTTGAGCCCGCATCGGGGAGCGCCAACACTCAGGTTGCCGTCAGCGGTGGCGGGTTCCCACCCAATACGGTGGTCAACATTCATCTGGCCCAACTTGTTCAGGCGAGCCAAGAGGCGTCAAGCATCCCCATCTATGCCACCACACAGACAGACAGCGGCGGCCGCTTTCGCACGCTCTTTGTGATGCCGAGCCAGTGGGCCAATGGCGCGCCTATCGAACCGGGGCAGATCGTCATTCTCGTAGCGACCTCAGATTTCACGATGCAGGCAAGCGCGCTCTTTGACTATGTTCCGTTGCCCACGGCGACGGAAACGGCCACGGCAACGGCAACGGAGACCGCCACGCCACAGCCGACCGACACACCGATCCCGCAGCCCACGGCAACGGCAACGGAGACCGCCACGCCGCAGCCGACCGACACACCGATCCCGCAGCCCACGGCAACGGACACGGCCACCGCGACG
>JAHDWG010000409.1:2368-6552 GCA_023384495.1 Caldilineaceae bacterium | reverse complement strand
AGTAAGTTGGCGGCCAGATCACGGGCATCCGACGGCGACATCTGCGTCATGAAATCCTTGGCGTGGCAGAGCATCTGCACGTACGGCTCTCGTGTCCGGTGGCCGAAGCCGCTCGTTACGATGATGTTGATTTCGTCGCTCATTCGTCGCTCGCCTCCTCAACTGTTTCCCGGGAAACACCCGCCTGTCGCCAGCTAACAGCGCGATACCCTGGCACAAACCCCTCCTCTGCCCGTGGCGACCAGGCCAGAATCCACCGTAGGTACTCCTCTTTTTCCTCCAGGTAGAACGCATCTAGCCGCCCAGGACCGGGAGGGTTACCGGTCGGCGCCAAATATCCGTCCAGTCTTTCGGTGATGACCCGCTCTGTAATCACAACATCCGAGTAACCGAAATCATGAGCGATCCGGAGTTTCATGCCGACGGCAAGATGATCCGGCGGCGCCTCGTGCGCCCATTCGGACGTAAACTCGGTGAGGTCGAACAGTGTAGTACCACCCATAGTACTAGTCCTCCTCTACCTCCCGGACACCACCTAACTCGTTGTACCGGCGCCAGAGCTGGCCACGGATAGCCCTATCGTCGCACTCCTCGATCAGGCGGAGGAGGACCCGGGACCCTAGCGTCGGGTATTCATCCAGATCGGCAAGATTCTCGGTCGTTGTTTTTCGGTAGAGTGTCTCGTGTGCCCCGTGCCAACCGTCCTCCCACCCCGTTTTCTGGCTGTCGCCTGGGCCTGGCTTATCCAGCGGCTGGGTGAGGGCGGTGATCAGCTTGTCGAGCCTGGCCGGAACAGGCACGTAATCACTCAACTCCCGGTCATACTGGCGTGTGCTCTCCAGCAACTGATCGAAGATCATCTGCTGAAACTCCGTGATCGACTGCGCCTTCTTCGCCATACTGCCGTAGATGTAGACGTAATTCTCGAAGATGAGCCGCCACAGGCGAATGTCCTGCCACAGCGCCGCCTTATCGAGCTTCGCCAGCGCCTTATCCCATTTGGCCTGCGCCTCGCGCCGCAGATCGGCGACCTTCGCCGCTTTCTGCGCCCTCTCGTAGGCTGCCCGGCGTTCGGCCTCGTTGGGTCCGATCTGGGCTTCGCTTTGGAGCTTGCGCAGCGCCTCCCGTTTGGGATTGATAGCATCCCAGCCGCCGGTGCAGCAGACCCCGATGTTCGGCGCTTGCTCGACATCCGGTCGGATCATCTTCTCGTGCGCATAGCTGCGGTAATCCAACACGCAGCACTGGCAATGCGAGCCGCACAGGCCAGACTCCAGGATGGCGTGATCGTCCGGGGTGTCGAAGGCGTACGAGCTATTCCCTACCCGATCTGCCGGCAGCGGCGCCTGGCTGCCCGGCGGGGTCCAACCGGCAGCAAGGATGTCGCGGGCAACCGCAAGCTGCCGCTCTTTTTCCTTCTCACTCTGAATGTGTTCCGCCCGCCACTTTACATCTTCGGTCAGCTGGGCGACGGTCTTGCTAAGTTTGATAGCATCCTTGTGGACTTGTCTCAGTTGCTCCGGATCATCCGCCAGGCGCAACAGTTCCCGGCCATGACGTTCGGTCAATTTCCCCGCGGCGATATCGCGCTGCACCTCGGGCGGCAGGTTGAGCAGCCGCATCTTGTTGGCGGCCGTCGACCGCGCATACCCGAAGGGCTTGCCGGCTTCCTCATCGGTGAGGCCAAATTCAGCTTGCGCCCTGGCCATAGCCGCCGCTTCCTCGATGGCGTTGATGTTCTTGCGCTGGCTGTTCTCGGTGATGGCGTGCTGCCACATCGCAATGTCGAGCGCAAAGCCCAGCTGCAGCGGGATGGCGGCATAATCGTCGTCAGGCTCCATGAGTTCAGTGTAGCGAGTCTGCCAGTCAGGGACACTTTTCAGATCGATGTCGATGCCCATCTCGCTGAGCAACTGGGGGCCGCTGGCCAGCGCGTTGGCCAGCGTGCTCGGATCAAAGACAAGCAGACCGCTGTAGAGCACCCGAAACGCCCGTAGCCGGCTATGCCCAAACATGAGCTGGGCCGCAGCGTCATTCTGTACCATGCGCCGCAACTCCAATGGCTCGCTGTAAAGCAGCCGGGGAATGTCGTCGAAGGTCCCATCTGGCTTGATGTAACCCAACCTGGCCAGGGGAAGCTGCTGCAATCCCTTGGTTGCCGGCAACTCTCGCTTGAGCTGCTTGATACTCAGTGCCAGGTTGAGGATGTGCTCAGCGTCGTAGTGCTGGCGTGGCTGGTAGGGATTGTCCTGGACCGGTTCGTGGGGCAGACAGTACACGGGTGTTTCCCGGGAAACACTTGCGCCGGCGCCATTGGGATTGAGAGTGCTTTCCTGTCGAATCAGATCAAGCATGACCCACCTCCCGCCAGATGCGCTCAGCTACATCCGCATAAGCCTCATTGAGCCAGCGATCAGCGTCCTGGCCGGCTCGCTTCGGGATGCTCCCCAGTAGCGGCGGCATCCCTGCCGCCTTCAACGCCGCCAGCCCTTCGGCATGGCGGGTCAGGATGGTATCCACCCGGGTGGCAATCGTGCCTAAGATTCTGGGTGCCACGCCTCTTTCGCGGTCGATTTCGCCCACGATCTCCTGGATGCGCCGCACGCCAGCGATGGCGTCTTCTTCCGGGTCAGCACACACAACAACGTGGCTGGCGGCGACCAGGGCATTGAGCGTCAACACCCCGGCATTGGGTGGCGTATCGATCAGGATAGGTCCGCCAATGTTGCCTGCCTCAGCAATAGCGTTGGCGAGCGCAGTCAGCCGGTTGAAATTGCGCTGAAGCAGCCCCACGGCGACATTTTCGAGTTGGATGTCGCTGGCCACGATCCAGGCCAGCCAGTCACCGAGATCGATCTTCTGGGCAGCCTGCGTCAGCGTGGCCGTGCTGGGCGCCGCGCCACCCAACACAGCGCCCACATGGTAACCACTGTAGACGGCGGCGCCGCAACGCCGGGTCAAGTTGGCTTGTGGGTCCAGGTCAATCAGCAGTGGACATTGACCGCGCATGGCCCATTGCAGGCCGATGCGATAGACGGATTCTGTCTTTCCTACCCCGCCCTTATAGTTGGCGACGGCGATGATCGTAGCAGTCATAGGTCTGGGTTCCTCTCGTGTTAATTCACCGTAACAAACTCGTCATCCCTCAAATAACTCTCTGTCGGCACCAGGTCTCGCACGTACAGCCCGTTGTCGGTGTCGCTGCACCTGGTGCAGTAGTCCGCCCCCGCCGCAACCGTTTCCCCACAGCGCCGGCAGGTACGTTCGCCTGGTGGCACGGTGACACGATGCAGGATACGGCCGTCATAGGTGCGGACCTCTGGCCAGTCAAAGCCGCCTCCGTGGTTCGTGGCCGTTGGTGGCCGGCGCCGGCGTTGACACCGTGGTCGCCTTATGTGCCCGCGCGCCGCGCGGTGGCGGTTTCAAGCCGATATGGCTAGCCAATTTGGCGGCGCTGCTGATGCTGCCGAATTGCCGGCGGTAGCGTCCGATTACGGCGGACATGCTCGGCAGTTGCGGATCTCGCTCCGCATCCCACCGAGGCGCGCTCGGCATACAGCCGTCCATAGCCAGCCGGGTGGCCTCGTTGCGAACCAGCCGGTCAAATTCGATAAAATCCCGCTGCTGATTCCGTTCCCGGTGCGTTGCAGACACCGGTTCCGGTGTTTCCTGGGAAACACTTTGCTGCTGGGGTAGGGCGGCCAACTGGGGCGCCTCCTGTCGCTGAGCCTTGATCAGCATGTACAACCCATCGCACACCGCCGCCAGGCGGGCCAGTTCGGCGCCGTTGGCGAGGTCGTCACTGTTGAAATGCAGATCGATGTTGACGTGAATGTCAGTCTTGAGCTTCATAGGGTGGGGTTCCTTTCGGTTTCTGGCTCTCGTTCAATCCAAGAGCACTCCAGCAGGTTGTATTTCAGCCGGGGTTGGCGGCCCCGGCCAACGTTGACATTCTTGACGGGCTTTTGCCCGTAGCTCCACTCGATGCCCGCCGGCAGTCCAAAATCCCGTGCGACGGTGGCGGCTTCCGTCTGGCTGGGCACGGTTCCGATGCGAGCGATCGCCAGCCGCCACCGTTCATCCCGGCGTTCCAGAAGTACGTGTAGGCCGCCGAACAGGACCCGGTGGATGTAGCCCTTCTGGACGGGCGTCAGCGCAGCCCGCATCTGCTGGTAGCCCTTGTC
>JAHDWG010000409.1:305-2358 GCA_023384495.1 Caldilineaceae bacterium | reverse complement strand
AGCCCTACGCAGTGTGCGATTGCTGCTCTTGGCGTCCAGTTCGGCCCGATGGACCACGGCGATCATCAGCCGCATGATCGCTTCTTCGCTGTCAGTGTCGGGCTTGCCGGCCACAAGGTTGCGGGCAGTGAGGGAGCGTACCGTGGCGGCGCGTCGTGCGACTGTGGTCATCGCTCACCGTCCTCTCGTAGCAGCCCCACCAGTGTCGTCTGAAAGATCATCAGCTGGAGGATCAGGGCGACGATGAACAGCAACAGCGCATCCATCCGGTGATTGAGCAGCCAGAAGACAATGGCGGCCAGGCAGCAAGCGTTGCGGCTGTTCCGCAGCCACCAAAGCGCTGGGACGGTTGCCAGCCGGTCAAGGCGGTCGAGCATTTGCCAGGCGATCTGGCGCCGCCGTAGACGTTGGCCGTGGGTGGTTGGGGTCATGTGCCATCCCCTTTCGGCAGCGGCAGTTGCCGGACCAACGCCTCGACCTCGGGCGGCATGTCTGGCGGGCTGAGGCCCTGCACCAGGTCGGCGTGCTCTCCGTAGCTTTGCCAGAGCGCCCAGCGGCGTGCATCGTCCTCGTCGAGCGGGTAATGCCGGCGGTAGAGATCACTGGCGAGGAAATCTTCGTCGATCTCCTCGTGCGGCGGGAACTGCTTCCAGTTGAGCAGCCGGTTGAAAAGTGCGCCGGCGCCGCGTCCGCGACGTGTGCTCCACCAAGTGGCGACATGTCTGACCACGTAGGCCGGTTTGTGCAGCCGGGCACATTTGAGCGCGTTGGCGGCCATCATGCCAATGTCCGAGTCGGTGAGCAGCTCGAAACTCCAACGCTGATCGGGCTCCAGTTCGGCGACATCGGGCGCCGTTTGGGGGTCTGCGGTAGGTAGGTATCGATCAGAGTCTAGATCTTCGTTATTGGTATACCTACCTACCTGATACCTACCTATACCGTCGCCGGTTTTCGCGCGAGTTTGCTGGTAGTTCGCGCGGATCTGATCGTCTGGCGCGCGAATTTGCTGGTGGTTCGCGCGGATCTGATCGCCTGGCGCGCGCTCGCCATTTCCGGCGGCCTCATCAGTGCCGGTCTCTGTTGGTAGATCGCGCGGATCTGATCGCCCAGCGCGCGCTTTCGCGCGATCCGCCAACAGCCAGGCCGGGGCCGGATACTCCACAAACCACACTCTTGTGCTATGATTGAGCCACTTTTCAACAATTCCGGCCCGCTGAAGAGCGATCAGGTGGGCGCGTACCGTGCCCCAGGCCTCCGTTCCGACGAGTTGTTTGGCCTCGTCGTGATTGATCTCCAAGTATCCCGTCTCGATGCATCGATCGAGCAATCGGCGAGCTGTGCGGTAGATGGGGGCCGGCAGATCAGCCGCGTCGAGCCGAGCAACAACTGTCGTATATGCCCCACTCATAGCGTGTCACTCCCGTTCCGCCGTCGACGCAGCACTGCGTCGACGGCGGAACCGCGCCCCACGGGCACCCGCATGCGCTGCTCCATTGGTCCCGCCGTCGACGATCCGCTGCTCTGCTTGCTCCCGGATGGCCGCCTCGAACTGCTGTTCGGATTGCGCCAACAGCTTATGCGCCTCGCGGAAATAGCGGCGCAGCTCCTGCTGCTGAAATGTCGTGACGGGCTTGCCTGTGCGTTGGTCCGACCAGACTTGCAGCACCATTGCGGTGTCTGCGATCTTCTCGACCGCCACGTGAGCGAGGTCGAGTGCCTTTTTGGCGCTTTCGGCAGCGCCGGCCAGTTGAGATGTGTCGTTCATGGGATGGGTTCCTTGTTGAAACAAAAGTAAATATATGCGCACTGCGACAGGGGTCGCAGGTAGAACCGTATTCGGTTGTTAAAGAGCGTCAGTGTAGCGGCGCTCGTAGGCCATGTGCAATTTGCCGATGGCGGCCCGCTTCGCTCGTTCCCCGCGCCGGTCATAGCCAGCGGTGGTGTTGGCGTTGGCGTGGCCCATGAGTTGTTGCACGATGGCAATGTCAGCGCCGGCGTCGAGCAGGTCCCCGGCGAACGTGCGGCGCAGGTCGTGGGGGGTGAAAAACTTCAC
>JAHDWG010000409.1:0-295 GCA_023384495.1 Caldilineaceae bacterium | reverse complement strand
GCTCGCCGCGCCACCATCTCGTAGATGGCATTGCCGCTGATGCCCTGGCCGGTTAGGATGCGCCCGCCTCGGTTGATGGCCCAGAAGAGCCGCCCGTCACGGTCGCCCCGCACGTGGAGCCAGTCCGCCAGCGCATCATCGACGCCGGTCGCAACGTGGACGGTCCTCGCCTTGTTGCCCTTGCCGCTGACTGTCATCACCTGCCGGTCAAGGTCGTAATCGGCAATCTTCAGGGAGGCTACCTCCGCCCGGCGCAGCCCACCGAACACGCCCAGCCCGAAGATTGCCGCATCCC
>JAHDWG010000408.1 GCA_023384495.1 Caldilineaceae bacterium | reverse complement strand
TCGTTGAAGATCTCCTTGGGTGAATCGAACTCAAAGCCGGGGAATCCCAACCGATTCGCCAGCCGGCTGACGATCCACCAGTCGGGCCTGGCCTCGCCCGGCGGCGTCACCGCGGCGCGCACCCGCTGGATGCGCCGCTCGGAGTTGGTGAAGGTGCCGTCGGTCTCGCCCCAGGCCGTGGCGGGAAAGACCACATGGGCCAGTTCCGCCGTCTCAGTCAGGAAGATGTCGGCCACCACCAGATGTTCCAGGCTGCGCAGCGCGTGTTCGCCGTGGTGGCGGTCCGGGTCGGAGATGAGCGTATTCTCGCCATCGATCAACATGGCAAAGATCTGTTCGCCGGCCAGTTCGAGCGCCTTGACTTTGGTGATGCCACGCTCCAGGTCGATCTCACGGCCATAGAGTTGGGCAAATTTCGCCTGATTCGCCGGATTGTCCACTGCCTGAAAACCAGGATAGTTATTCGGCACCGACCCCATATCACCAGCGCCCTGGATGTTGTTCTGCCCGCGCAGCGGATTGATCCCAGCGCCCGGCTTGCCCAGGTTGCCGGTCATGAGCGCCAGGTTGCAGAGGCTCTGTACGTTGTCCACGCCACAGATGTGCTCGGTGATGCCCAGCGTGTAATAGATGGCTGCGGCGTTGGCCGACCCATACATGATCGCCGCTGCTTCGATGTCACGCGCCGGCGCGCCGGTGATCGTCTCGGCCCACGTGGGCGGAAACTGTTTGACATGCTCCAAAAACTCCTCGACGCCTTTGGTGCGCGCCGCTATGAAGCTCTGATCGACCAGCCCCTCGCGGGCGATCACATGCGCCATACCCAGCAGCAACGCCACATCCGACCCAACGCGGATGGGCAGGTAGAGGTCGGCCAGCTCAGCCAGCTTGATCCGCCGCGGGTCGGCGACGATCAGCTTAGCCCCGCGCGCCAACGCCTTTTTGAGGCGCGTGGCCGCGACCGGGTGGCACTCGGTCATATTGGTGCCGATGCAGAAGGCACAATCGGTCAATTCCATGTCGGCAAAGGGATTCGACATGGCGCCCCGCCCAATGACTGCCGCCAGACCGGCGACGGTGGGGGCGTGTCAAGCACGGCTACAGTTGTCGATGTAGTTGGCGCCAAAGCCGACGCGCATAAACTTCTGCATCATGTAATTGGCCTCGCTGGGCGTGCGGCCCGAAGCAATGCCATAGACGGCGTGGCGGCCATGTCTTTCCACCACCTGGCGGAAGCCGGCGGCGGCCACATCGAGCGCCTCGTCCCACGTCGTCTCGTGGAGTTTGCCGTCGCCCCGGCGCACCAGCGGCATCTTCAACCGGTCGGGGTGATGGACATAGTCAAAGGCAAACTGCCCCTTGACGCAGAGCGCCCCCTCGTTCGCCGGCCCATCCATCGCCGGCTGGATGCCGACGATGCGGTCGTCTTTGGTGAGAATATCCACCGCACAGCCCACACCGCAATAGCCACAGACCGAGCGGGTTTTGTGGATGCCGGATTGGATGAGCGGGATTTCTTTGAGAGCGGTCATGGTGGTCATGGAGAATCTCCAAACAATTGTGAATTGTGAACTGAGAATTATAAATGGTTAATGGGCCGAGGCGCAGTCACCTCATTAGCAATTCACAATTCTCAGTTCACAATTCACAATTCCTTAACGCTTTCTTATCCGCCAGCGCGCCGGTTGGGCAGGTTTGGACGCACTGGCCGCAGAAGGTGCAGGCGGATTCTTTGAGCAGGCCGTTGAACTCGACGGTGATTTGGGTGTGGAAGCCACGGTTCATCACGCTGATGGCGTAGTCCCCTTCTTGTTCGGCGCAGACGCGCACACAGCGGTAACAGGAGATGCACAGGTCATAGTCGCGCAGGATGAACGGGTTGGTGTCATCGAGCCGGCTGTGGCCGGAGTGTGCGCCGGCAAAGCGGCCGGTGTTGGCGCCATACTGTTCGACGAGTACGCCAAGCTCCTGCGATGAATAGCCGCGCAACGGGCTGACCTCGATGCTCGGGTTTTCCGAAGCCACCATCTCCAGCAGCGTCTTGCGGTACTGTTCAAGCCGTTCGCTGCTGGTGCTGACCTCCATGCCCAACACGGCCGGCATGGTGCAAGAAGCAACGGGGTTGCGCTGGCCGCGCACCTCCACTACACAGAGGCGGCAGGCGCCAAACGGCTCCAGTCGCGGGTCGTAACAGAGCGTAGGGATAAATTTCTCGTGGCGCCGAGCGACCTCGTAGATCGTCTCGCCGAGGGTGAAGGGGACGACCTCGCCGTCAAGGGTCAGGGTCAGTTCTGAAGAGCCGTTTACGCCATTTTGTGTTGCAGTCATAGCAGCCATTAAAATAAGCCAATTATGCTTCGCTCTGTTTGAAACCAGAAGCTTTCCTCGTGTAATTTGGCCGACAAACTCCTGATTTCAAAACAACCACACCTTAGCCGGTTGGAAACGGGTTCCGTTCGGCAAAGTTGCGCTGATGCCAGTAGGGATAACTGGGCGTGACGGCGCTGGCGGCATCGAGCCTGGCGACCTGCTCTGTGGTCAGATTCCACCCCACGGCGCCAAAATTCTCGCGCAGTTGCTCTTCGTTTCTGGCCCCAAAGATCAGTGACGAGACGGTGGGCCGCTGGAGCAGCCAGTTGAGCGCAATTTGCGAAAGGCTTTTGCCCGTTTCGGTTGCGATCTCGTCCATCACATCAACCGTGCGGTACAACGTTTCGTCGTCCCCAGATTGGCTGGTTTCAGATGAGAAGCGCACCCGGCTGTCGCCCGGCGCGGGCTGATTGCGTCGCACCTTGCCGGTCAACCGCCCTTGCGCCAGTGGGCTCCAAACGATCGTACCTACTTTTTGGTCAAGAGCCAGTGGCATCAATTCCCATTCGTAGTCGCGCCCGGTTAGCGAGTAATAGGCTTGATGA
The DNA here is from genome assembly GCA_023384495.1 of Caldilineaceae bacterium. GTDB lineage: Bacteria > Chloroflexota > Anaerolineae > Caldilineales > Caldilineaceae > CFX5. Next base: position 3,641 of record JAHDWG010000408.1, on the reverse strand, counting down.
GCCACGTAGCGCGGCAGACCATATTTTTCCGCCACCGCCAACGACTTCATCAGGTGCCAGCCGGAAAAGTTGGAACAGCCGATATAACGCACTTTGCCGCTGCGCACAAGGTCTTCGAGCGTACGCAAAGTCTCCTCTACCGGGGTAAGCGCATCAAACGCGTGAAGCTGATAGAGGTCGATATAGTCGGTGCGCAGGCGGCGCAGACTGGCCTCGCAACTGCGCAACAGATGGTGGCGCGAGGAGCCAACCCCGTTGGGGCCGGGGCCGCTGCGGAACGTCGCTTTGGTTGCCAGCAGGATTTCGTCGCGCCGCTTGCCCATCGCCTGGCCCAGAATTTCTTCCGACCGGCCACTGTTATAGACATCTGCCGTGTCAAAAAAGTTGACACCCGCTTCCAGGGCAATCTCGACCAGGCGAGTTGCTTCGGCCACGTCCGTGTTTCCCCAGGCTCGTTCGCCGCTGCCACCAAAGGTGACAGTGCCAAAGGCCAAGACAGGCACTTTCAAACCCGAACCACCCAGTTGGCGATATTCCATAGCTAGCTTTCCTCTCCGCTTTCTAGTCTTCCTTCTTCTAGTCTTCCTTCTTTAGGACTTGCGCAAGCCTTGACTGAAGGTTTGTTCGTTGACGAAGTTGTCTCTTCTAATCATCGTCAGGCGCTGCGTAAGTCATGCATCTTTCTATTCGTTGGTCAATGAAACGTGCGCCGCCAACTGTTCTGGGAAATAACGCACCAGGCTCTCCACCACCAGCGGGGCGGCCATCCCCAACCCGCAGGCGCTGACCCCCTTCATCGTCTGGCCGATGTCGTTGACCTCTGCCAGCCAGGCATCCGGCTCGGTAGGGCCCACCCCGTCGAGCCGTTCGGTCAACCGTTGGGTGCCGATGCGACAGGGGAAGCACTTGCCGCACGACTCGTGGGCAAAGAACTCCATCGCGTTGTGCGCCACTTCGACCATGTTGCGGCTGTCGTCAAAGACGATCATCCCAGCCGCGCCCAACATAGAGCCTTTGCTGCGGATGCTCGGCTCGTCGATGGTGGCAGTCACCAGGTCCTCGCCGGCCAGGAAACCGCCGGAGAGACCAGCCATCGTCACTGCCTGGATCGAGCGGCCCGGCGCCGGCCCACCGGCCCATTCGTAGAGCAGCGTCTTGAGCGGCAGGCCAAAAGGAACCTCGTAGTTCCCTGGCCGCTGGATGTCGCCTGAGAGGCTGACCACCTTGGCGCCCGCCTTGCCGTCCAACCCTAGCCCCTGATACCACTCGGGGCTGCGGCGCAAGATCTGCGGGACCGAGGCCAGCGTCTCTACATTGTTGACGACGGTGGGCAGGTTCTCAAAGCCGTGTGTCACCGGGTAGGGTGGCCGGTTGCGCGGGAAGGGGTGCTTGCCTTCCAGGCTGTTGAGCAGCGAACCTTCTTCGCCACAGATGTAAGCTCCGGCCCCGCGCCGGATGTAGAGGTCAAAGGACAAGGGCCCACTCAGGATGTTGGCGCCCAGCAGGCCGGCGGCGTAGGCTTCGTCGATGGCGCGCTGGAGCGTCTGCTGCGTCTCCGGGTATTCGTAGCGTAGATAGATAAAACCCCGTGTAGCGCCGGTGGCGTAGGCGGCGATAGTCATGCCTTCGATGATAGCAAAGGGGTCGTAATCGAGGATCGCCCGGTCCTTGAAACAGCCGGGTTCGCCCTCGTCGGCGTTGCAGACGATGCTCTTGGGCTCGCCTACCGCTTCGGCCACGGCCTTCCACTTGAGGCCGGTAGGGAAGCCGGCCCCGCCCCGACCAGCCAACTGGCTCTGGCGGATGAATTCGACCACCTCAGCGGGCTGCATGGTGGTGACGGCGCGGGTCAAGCCTTCGTAGCCGCCGCTGCGCCGGTAGCCGGCCAGGGTGTTGCGTTCCGGCTGGCGGATGTCGGCGAAGACGCACTCTTCGATACCACCTGGGTTGGGTGGGGGGAGGGGCGCCGGCTTGTGAACCAATTGGTCCACGCCCGGCCCAACCAGCACACGGTTGCCTTGCAGGACGGGCGCAGGCTCGTCACAACGACCGGCGCAGGGCATGGGCGTTGCGCCCTGCGCTTGGAGCGCAACCAGCATCTCGGTTCCCCCGCGCAGGCGGCAGACAGGGCCGGTGCAGACGCGCGGCGCTTGCAGACCACCCGGCTCACGAGCAAAGTGATGGTAAAAGGTCACTGTGCCATAGAGATCGGCCAGGGGGAGGCGCAATGCCTGCGCTGTGACACGTAGCGCTTCGGCGGATAGATAGCCATCGCGGTCGTGGAAAGCGTGTAAGAGTCCAAGTAATGGCGCCGGCTGCTCACGCCAGTGGGCGATCAATTCCTCGATTGCTGCGAAACGCATGGAAGGCTCCAAGACGGCCAGGCGACCCGGCCGGGATCGAGTTCAATAGGATTATTATCGGACATCCCCCGACCGTTGTCAATTTGTCCATTTTCGACATCAGGGCTTCTCAAAAGTCGCGATGTCCCTCAGGCGCGTCGCGCCTCTGAACCGAGCCTACCGTTTGAGAAGCCCTGTTCCGGCATAGATTGTAGAAAAGATACCCATTGAGGGAGACAAAGTGCTGCTGATACAGGTGAATTGTTGATAGCAGGTTGGCTTTGTGCTACCATGCAGCATACGATTGAAGCTGTGGCTGCCTGGGAGCGCGCACAACAGGCAGCCTTGAGGCAGATCGGTTCTTATCTACCTTGGACGGGAAGATGCTCATTCTGGATTGCTAAATCCGCCAAGAGCAGTTCCCGGTAAAATTGGGAGAGCTGTAACTATCTTTGGCTACCAGCCCATCACCCTAGAGGAGAGATTGCCCATGCGACGCAAGTTGTCCCGCTGCCGGTCGGTCTATGTGCTTACTGCGCTTTCCCTGTTTGTGCTGGTGCTTGGCGCGTGTATGCCGGCGGCGATGCCGGCCGGTGAAACCACGGCTGAAAGCGCGCCCGCCGACGTCACCGCCAGCCCGCGGGTTGCCCATGCAGGTGACGTAATCCATGGCCTGCCCAACCTTGGCGGGCGGGCCGTCGTTGCGGTGACGGCCAACGACTTTACCCCGTTTCAATACATCGACCCGCAGACGGGCGATGCAGTCGGCTATGAGTATGACCTGGTCCACGAGATCTGCCGCCGACTCAACTGCCAGGTGGAATGGCAAAACAGTTCGTGGGATGCGATGATCGCGGCGGTCAACGCCGGCCAGTTTGACATTGGCATGGACGGCATCACCATCACCGAAGAGCGGGCCACGCAGGTCGATTTTTCGATCCCCTACAAGACATTGCAGAACTTTATGCTGGTGCGCGCCGGAGAGGATCGCTTCGCCACGCCGGAAGAGTTTGCCGCTGACGAGGAACTGATCATCGGTTCGCAGGCCGGCACGACCCAGTTCTACACCGCCGTGTACGATGTGCTGGATGGCGACGAACAGAACCCGCGCATCCAGCTCTTTGAGAACTTTGGCGCGGCGGTGCAGGCGCTGATCAGCGGTGACGTGGACATGGTGCTGGCCTCTGCCGAGGGCGGGCGTGGCTATATCGGCGCCAACCCCGACCGGCTCGAGCTGCTGGGCGATGCATTGGGCAACGAGGACATTGGTTTTATCTTCACACCAGACAGCGACCTGGT
>JAHDWG010000407.1 GCA_023384495.1 Caldilineaceae bacterium | reverse complement strand
GTCTATCGTCTATCGTCCACCGTCTATCGTCACATACCGCAACACCGCAAGCCCAGTCGCCTCGTTCGTCGCCAGCGGCACATTGTAGACGTTGCAGATACGCAACAATCCTTGGATGTCCGGTTCGTGAGGGTGGGCGTATAGGGGGTCGACCAGAAAGATCACCGCGGCCACCTGCCCTTCGGCCACGCGGGCGGCAATCTGCGCGTCACCGCCCATTGGGCCGCTCAACATGCGCGTCACCGGCAGTCCGGTGGCCTGGGTGATGCGTTCGCCAGTGGTGCCCGTGCCAATGAGTTGGAACGCCGCCAGCAAATCATAGTGTGCGCGGGCAAAACGCACCATATCATCCTTCTTGCCATCATGGGCGATCAATGCTATTGTGGGCGACACGGATGACCTCCTGTGGGTAGCTAAATCATGATTGCTTTAATAGTCTTTGGTATAGGTCACGATTGACAATGAATACCAATCTTCTGTTGCTCATCGGCGTCCTCTTGCCACCCAAATCGTTGGATGGTCTCGGCCCGGTGGTCGAGGAACGCAGTGTCCATACCCCCTATGGGCTCTTTGGGCCGGTGGCATTGCGCCAACGTGAGGGCGCGCCGGGCGTCTGGATCGGCCCGTACACCGGCCTGCCGACGCGCACCGACCCGCGCGCAACGATCTTTGCCGCCAATCAGCTTGGCGCCCAGCGCGTGCTCACGTGGGACATGGGCATTGCTCTCAACGCGGCGCTCATGCGCGGCCAACCGGTGATCGCCGGCGACTTTATCGACTTTACATTTCGCGAACCGGCCAGCTTTGCCAGCGACCTTCAACGCGCCCGGCAAGATGAACGCCGGCTGCTCATTCCTCGATTCTGCCCGCAGATGTCGGCTGCGCTGCAAAAGGTGCTCCCCATTGCCCCCAGCGTCACCTATTTGGGCATCGATGACCTGCGCCGCGAGACACCAGCCGAAGCGCGCATGTACCGGCTCTGGGGCGCCGACATCATCGGCCAAAACCTGGTGCCCGAAGTGCTGCTCGCCCGCGAGGCCGGGCTTTGCTTTGCCGGCCTGGTCACCGTGGCGACCCATGGCGCGGACCTGCCCAACCCCGACCCCCACGGCGAGTTGCGCGCCGGATTGGAGTTGGTCATGGGTATGCTGGCGGACTACGTCCATTATCTCAGCATGTTGCCCGACTGCACCTGTATCGATGGGTAACCAAGATAGTTGATCAATATCGGGGCTTGTGCAAGAATAAAGCCCCAGCACAGCTATTGGCCGGCGTCTGGCCCGGCATTGAGGAGTCAAGATGACCACTACCCACGGGTTTACACTCGTTCGCAAGACCATGATCGCCGAATTGAACACCATGGCGCGTATCTGGCGCCATGACAAGACGGGCGCACAGTTGCTTTCGATGGAAAACGACGACGAGAACAAATGCTTTGGCGTTGTCTTCCGCACGCCGCCCACTGATTCTACGGGCATCGCCCACATTATGGAGCACGCGGTTCTGGCCGGCTCGCGCAAATATCCGCTCAAAGAGCCTTTTATCCATCTGGTCAAAGGCTCGCTCAAAACCTTTCTCAACGCCATGACCTTCCCCGACCGCACGGCCTATCCGGTTGCCAGCACCAACCTGCAAGACTTCTACAATCTGGTCGATGTCTATCTGGACGCCGTCTTCCACCCCCTGATCACACGCCACCATCTCGATCAGGAAGGCTGGCACTATGAATTGGAGCAGCTTGACCAACCGCTGGCGTTCCGTGGCGTCGTCTTCAATGAGATGAAAGGGGCCTATTCGTCACCCGAAATGCTGCTCTATCGCCAGAGCGGACGTTCACTCTTCCCCGACACGGCCTATGGGTTTGATTCAGGCGGTGACCCGGCGGAAATCCCCAATTTGACATACGAACAGTTCAAAGCGTTTCACGCCACCTATTATCATCCATCCAACGCACTGATCTACTTCTACGGGGATGACGACCCAACCGAACGGCTGCGCCTGCTGGATGACTACCTGCGCCACTTCGAGCCAATCCCGGTCGATGGCCATGTGGCGCTGCAACCCCCCTTTGCCGCGCCCAAGCGGCTCACCTTTCCCTATGGGGTGGACCCGGGCGCCGACACGGCCAAGAAGACCATGCTCCAACTCAACTGGCTGCTGCCCGACACAAGCGATGTCGCGCTGCTCATGGGGCTTGACCTGCTTTCGGACGCCATCATCGGCACACAGGCGTCGCCGCTGCGCAAAGCGCTGGTCGATTCGGGGCTGGGTGATGATGTCACCGGCGGCGGGCTGGGCGTGGGGCTGCGCCAGATGACCTTCGCCGCCGGCCTCAAAGGCATCAAGCGCGAAGATGTCGACAAGGTCGAGACGCTCATCATGGGGACGCTGGAGCAGCTTGCCGCCAACGGCATCGACCCTGCCACCGTGGAGGCTGCGCTCAACAGCACCGAGTTCGCCCTGCGCGAGAACAACACCGGTTCGTTTCCGCGTGGGCTGAGCCTGCTCTTCCGCGCCCTCACCACCTGGAACTATAACGGCGACCCGCTGGCGCCCCTGGCCTACGAATCGCTACTCGCGCAACTGAAAGCCAACCTGGCGGCCAACCCTGCTTACCTGCAACAGCTGATCCGCACCCACTTGCTCGAAAACCCACACCGCACCACGGTGATTCTGGAACCCGACCCCGCATACAACCAACGGTTGGCCGAGGCCGAGCAGGCGCGGCTGGAGGCCGCGCGCAGCGCCATGAACGAAGCCGAGTTGCAGGCCATCATTGAAAACACACGCGAACTCAAACAGTTGCAAGAGGCGCCCGATGACCCGGCCGCCGTGGCGGCGCTGCCTTCGCTCAAGCTCAGCGATCTCGACAAACAGGTCAAGACCATCCCCAGCGAGGTCATGCACACCCAGGGCAGCGAAATTCTCTACCACGACCTCTTTACCAACGGCATTGTCTACCTCGACCTGGCGCTCAATCTCCAGACCTTGCCCCAAGCGCTGTTGCCCTATGTGGGGCTGTTTGGCCGCTCGCTCACCGAGATGGGCACCGAGAGCGAAGACTATGTCCAGCTCGCGCAGCGCATTGGGCGCAGAACGGGCGGCGTCTATGCGACGACGATGGTCTCCGCCGTGCAAAACCAGCCGGAAGCGGCCGCCTGGTTTGTCGTGCGCGGCAAAGCGATCATGCCCCAGGCGCAAGAGCTACTCGCCATTCTGCACGATGTGTTGCACACGGTCAAGCTCGACAACCCGGAGCGGTTCCGTCAAATTGTGCTCAAGATGCGGTCGCGCGCCGAGGCCAGTCTGATCCCGGCAGGCAATAGCTATGTGGCCGGCCGGCTACGGGCTGCCTTTACCCAAGCCGACTGGGCCGAGGAACAGATGGGCGGCATCAGCAATCTCTTCTTCTTGCGCCAGTTGGAGAAACAGATCGACGACGATTGGGCAGGCGTCCTCGCTCGCCTCGAAGCGGTGCGTGGGCATCTCTTCAACCGCAACAATCTGCTGGCCAATGTAACGCTCGACAGCGCCAACTGGGCCAAGTTTGAACCTCAATTGGAGGGGTTTCTTGCCGCAGCGCCGGCGGATCGCGCTGTGCGCCCTGGGTGGGCGGCAACGTTCGATTCGACCAACGAGGGATTGACCATCCCAGCGCAGGTGAACTATGTGGGCAAAGGCGCCAATCTCTATTCGTTGGGCTACAGGCACCACGGGTCGATCAGCGTCATTGCCAACTTTGTGCGCACAGGCTGGCTGTGGGAAAAGGTGCGCATGCAAGGGGGCGCGTATGGCGCCAGTTGCGGTTTTAGCAAACAATCTGGCGTGTGGACATTCACATCCTACCGTGACCCCAATCTGCGCAACACACTGGAGGTCTACGACCAAACGGCTGCTGTTTTGCGCAATACAACGCTTAGCGACGATGAGTTGACCAAGAGCATCATCGGCGCAATTGGCGCAATGGATGCCTACCAACTGCCCGACGCCAAAGGTTATACGGCCATGGCGCGCCACTTGTTGGGTGAGAGCGACGCCGCCCGCCAACAGACGCGCGACGAGATCATGAGCACTTCGCTGGTCGATTTTCGTCGCTTTGCCGACCTTTTGGCTGAGGTCAACACCCACGGACGCGTCGTCGTCATGGGTTCACCGGGTGCGATCGAGGCGGCCAACGAGAACGGCTGGCTCCAGGTGCAAAAGGTGCTCTAGGACAAAGCGGCGCAAAAGAGGCGATCATTGTAGTCGCGACTTTATAGTCGCTTTGCTGCCAACACAAGCGACCAAAGTTGCGACTACAGACACTCCCCCCTTATCGCTGCACCAACGGCAACAGCGTGCGATATGAGCGGCCGGGCGCCATCGCGGTGGGGGGCAACGTGGGCGCGAGCGTTGGCCGCTCGGCGCTGTCAAGGGTGGGCGTCGGGCTCGGCGTCACGGTTGCGGTCGGGGTCTCGGCCCGCGTCGTCGTGGGGCTGAGGGTGGCGCTTGCCGTTGCGCTGCTCGTTGGTGTCGGCGTCTCAGTGGCAGTTGCAGTGAAGGTAGGCGTGGGTGTCTCTTCGAGATACGCTTCGTGGATGCAAGGGGGCGCGCCGCACGGGTAGATGTAGCTGATGCCGGCAAGGTCGCTGGGGTGGAGCGCCCGCCGTAGCGCACCCATGTTGAGCGAGGCGTACATGACAGCATCGGGATTGGTGTCGTGGCCCAGACCAAGCCAGTGCCCGAACTCATGCGCGGCCGCGCTCTCAACATCCAGTTGATTGAATTCGGGGCTACCGGTGGCGTCCCAGTCGAGGTCGGCATTGAGCCAGAAGTCAGCTTCGAGGATGGTGCGGCTCTGGTTGAACCAGATACTGGCGCGCCCCGCCACATTGTTGGGCCCTGCCGCCAGGAAGATCACCTCGTTGACGCCATCGTAGTGCAGGCTGGTTGATGATGTTGGCCCATCGTACAGAAGCGTAAACGATGCGTTGGGCGCCACACTCCACGTAAGCGCCGGGTTGACCAGCGCTGTGTGAAACGCCGCGACGCTCCCGTTGGCGCTGCCCGCCTGGGGCGAATTGGGGTTGACGCGAAAGCGTACAACGGGGCTGGCGCCGGGCCAGCGCAGATTCTCGTACACAAAATCATCGGGCGCCGCGGCCTGGACCTCGCCGGGCGCAGGCTCCAGCCTCAGCCAATCCACAGGAAGCACTGCATCGGCGTCAATGGCTGCGCGCGCGGCCTGGATTTCAGCGTAGAGGGCCTCCAGTGGGATCTGCGCGCGCAGCGCCCCGCTGGCGGCCACCCCGGCGTACACGCTGAATTTCCCGTGTTCTTCCCGCGCGACGACAAATTCATCACCCGCGCGCTGCAAAAAGAGCAACACTTCTTCATGCAGACGCAGCACGGGCGCGTGCGAGCTGCGCATGCCCAGCCCTTCAGCAGGCAGAAAGCCCCCCTCTGTGCGAACACGCACCAAAGGCAGGGCGGATACCCCTGCCCCGGCCACCGCATAGTGCAACGCCACCGTTGTCACCGTCTGAATCGTGCCGCCATCGGCGCTCCACTCGCTCACCTGATCCGTTACCCGCCCGCGCGCGACCACTGCCGCCTGCCGGGCGACCGTCGCCAACCGGGCGCGGTCCGCATCGGCCAACCGGGTGGGCGCGGGCGCACGGTCGGCTCTCAAGGCCGGGCGCAACGCACCCACAAGCGCAACCTGCAACATCAGCGCCACGAGCGCAACCGGCGCCCAGCGGTGAAACCATCTTTTCATCATGTTGACGCCACTCTGTTCATGGGCTACAATCGGATGGGTTGGAGATGATTCAAATATGGTTGTGATGGGCTGGAGCGCCAGTCAAACGGGATGATTGTCGCACGCCAGGCGCAGAACCCAGTCGACACAACGACCCACTCATTTATACCATGCCTACGCACAATCTGATCTCAGCATTAGCCCAACGCTTCCCATCCGGTCGCCTGTTGCAACAGCCGGCGCAACTGGCGCCTTACGAATCCGACGCGCTGACCGCCTTCCGGGCGCGCCCCTCGGCGGTGGTGCTGGCCGAATCACAGGATGAGGTGATCGAGACGGTGCGCCTCTGCCACCAATATGGCGTACCCTTTGTGGCGCGGGGCAGCGGCACCAGCCTGTCGGGCGGGTCGCTGCCCGTTGAAGAGGGCATCGTCATCGCCCTCAACCGGCTCAACCGCATCCTGAAGCTTGATCCGCAGCAGCGCATCGCAGTGGTGGAGCCGGGCGTGGTCAACCTGGATGTGTCCAAGGCGGCGGCGCCCTATGGCCTCTACTATGCGCCCGACCCGTCGAGCCAGCTGATCTGCACCATTGGCGGCAATGTGGCCTTCAACTCGGGGGGCGCTCACTGTCTGAAATATGGCATGACGGCCAACCATGTGCTTGGCCTCAAGGTGGTGTTGCCCGATGGCGAGGTGGCGCAGCTAGGCGGTGAAAGCCTGGAGCAGATGGGGCCAGACTTGACAGGCTTTTTTGTCGGCTCGGAGGGGCTCTTTGGCATCGCGCTGGAGATCACGCTGCGGCTCATGCCCAAACCGGCGCTCTATCGCACC
>JAHDWG010000406.1 GCA_023384495.1 Caldilineaceae bacterium | reverse complement strand
AAAACCTCTGTGTGCTCTGTGTCTCCTCGGTGTTCTCTGTGTTCCTGCTGTACGCCGCCATTTTCATCGCCATCGGTGACCGCAGGCCATGACGCCTGCTGTTTTACACCAGGCTGGTCAGATAGCGAACGCTGCGCTCAACAGCCGTGAGCATGTCGCCGGCATAATCGTCGAGTTCGATGATCAGCCATTCGGCATGGCTGGCTGCCGCAACTATGGCCGGCAGATCGAGAACGCCATCACCTGCGGCCTGCTTGGGCGCGTCCTTGATGGCGGGGCCATCCTTCATGTGGAGCAACGGCGCCCGCTCACCCAGGCTTGTCACCAGTTGCACGGGGTCGCGGCCCGCGGTCTGCGCCCAGTAGACATCGAGTTCGAAGAAGATGGTGGGGTCAATCATCTCCACCAGCAGATCGTGAGGATAGCGCCCTTCGACCGGCTCGTGCTCCCACCAGTGGTTGTGGAGGCCAAAGCTCAGCCCATGTTGGCGGCAGATGGCGCTGGCCGCGTTGTACTTCTCCGCCAGCCGACGGATGCCGTCGAGCGAGCCATAGTCAGGGTCTTGCGGCCAGCCATGCCAGATGGCGCGCGTGCAGCCTAGCGCGGCCATATCGTCCAAAACGGAACGCTGCTGGTCGCCTAGCGGCAGCTCCACATGGGCGGCCATGATGGTTAACCCAGCGGCGCGGATGTGGGCAGCGGCCTGCTGCGCGGTCATCCCTTCTGGCCAGAAGGCGCTTTCTACGTGGCGGATGCCCAGATCGGCCACCCGCTGCAGCGTCCCCGTGAAATCTTGGGCCAGCGCCTCGCGCACAGTGTACAGTTGGAGAGCAATTTGTGGTTTTTTCATAGGAGGCATAATTGTCAACGTCCCCGGCATTCGCAACATGCCGGGGACGTTTCAAACGTTGAATCGGACGCGCCAGTCAAATCTGCCTGTGGGTATTGACCAAACAAAGGGGAGATGACGGGCGATCGTTGAGCAATAATGATGGAGAGTCCGCAACGAATCATCCATCATTATTGGTGATGGTTACCTATTTCCCGTTCACCTGGATCGCCTTGACCAGCGCAGCCGGGTTCATGGGCATATCGAGCATGCGGACGCCCACGGCGCGATAGATGGCGTTGGCCAGCGCCGCGCCCGGCGGCACAATCGGCACCTCGCCCACGCCGCGCACGCCGAAGGGGTGGGTGGGGTTGGCTACCTCAACCATCACCGCGTCGATCATGGGCAGGTCGAGCGCCGTCGGCATGCGATAGTCGAGCAGCGAGGCGTTCATCAGGTGGCCGGCAGCATCGTAGTAGTACTCCTCGTTGAGCGCCCAGCCAATGCCCTGCACCACGCCACCCTGGATCTGCCCTTCGACATAGCTGGGGTGGATTGCCTTCCCGACATCTTGCGTCGCCGTGTAGCGGAGGATGGTGACCTTGCCGGTCTCTGGGTCCACCTCGACATCGACGATGTGCGTTGCAAAGGCGGGCCCAGCCCCCTTGGGGCGCATCGAGACGTTAACCGTCACTGGGCCAAAGTGCTTGGTCAGCTCGGCGGCCGCCTCTTTGAAACTGGCGCTGTGCCCGTTGTACGAGAAGACACCGCCATCGTAGATCACTTTGTCGGCATCGACTTCCCACAGCTCGGCCAGCATCTTACCCATCTTCTGACGCAGTTCCATGCCGGCGGTGTAGGTCGTCCAGCCGATCTTGAAGGTGACGCTGCTGCCGCCTGTGCCGCCGGTCAGGCCGATCGAGTCGGTGTCCACCACCTGCGGGTCCACATCGTCGGAGGAGATGCCCAGTGTTTCGGCCAGCATCATGGCCGCCGAGGCGCGTGAACCGCCAATGTCGGTGGAGCCTTCGGTGAGGCTGACGCGGCCGTCTTCGTTGAGCACCACGGTGACGCTCGATTCGTTGCTGCCGTTGAACCAGAAGCCCGAAGCAACGCCGCGGCCACGATTCTTGCCTTCGAGCGGCGCCTTGTAGTGGGGATGGTTGAGCGCCGCTTCCACCGTCTCCAACATGCCGATCCGGGCATAGACCGGGCCATCGGGCCGGCGGTCACCCTCCACCGCAGCGTTGATGCGACGGAACTCCAGCGGGTCCATCCCCAGCTTCTCGGCCAGCTCATCGATGACCGACTCGGAGGCAAACGCGGCGTTGGTGCCGCCCGGCGCGCGATAGGCGCCCGTCTTGGGCTTGTTGTTCACCACATCATAGGCGTCGATCTGCACATTCTCTAGCCGGTAGGGGGCCAGGATGACGCCGGCGCCCGCGCCCACGGGCGAGCCGGGATAGGCGCCCGCTTCGTAGATCATCGTGGCGTGCGCCGCTGTGATCTTGCCATTCTTGTCGGCGCCCATCTTGACGTTGATGTATGAACCGGAGGTGGGGCCGGTGGCCAGCAGCACCTCGGTGCGGCTCATGGTCATCTTCACCGGGCGACCGCCACTCTTTTTCGAGAGGATGGCCGCCGGCACGTCTGTGTAGGCGGTGAACTTGCCGCCAAAGCCGCCGCCGATTTCTGTCGGGGTGACGCGCACCTTGGAGACGGGCAGCCGCAACAGATCCGCCACCTGCTGGCGGATGCTAAAGGCGCCCTGTGTGCTTGTCCATACCTGGATGTGGTCATCTTGCCGCCAGATGGCGGTCGAGGAATGGGGCTCGATGTAGCCCTGATGCACCATGGCGGTCTTGAACTCGCGCTCCACAATCACCGCCGCCTCGGCAAAGCCCTTGTCCAAGTCGCCGCGCTTGTGTTGCATGTGCGCGGCCACGTTGGTGGGCTTGTTGCCGCTCTGGCCCATTTCGTCGGTGCGCAGGCTGTCATGCAGGATGGGCGCGCTTTCGTGCATCGCCTCTTTGGGGTCGAGGACAAAGGGCAACACTTCATACTCCACCTTGACCAGCTTGGCCGCCTCTTCGGCAGTGTGCGGGTTGGTGGCCGCCACCGCCGCCACCGGATGGCCGTGATAGAGCACCTTCTCGCGCGCCAGGATGTTGTCGCTCAGCCACTTCAGGTTGGAGATGTCCTCACCCATTTCCTGGACTTTGTCTTCGGCCTCCTGCAAGTCTTTGGCCGTCACCACCGCCGTGACGCCGGGAAGCTTTTCGGCCTCGCTGGTGTCGATGGAGAGGATGCGAGCATGGGCATGGGGGCTGCGCACGAACTTGCCGTGAAGCGTGCCGGGCAAATTGACATCGTTGGCGTACTGGGCGCGGCCCGTCACCTTGTCTACGCCGTCGTGGCGGATCGGGCGTGTGCCGATCACCTTGTACTGGGGGGCGGCTTCTTTCGTAACCGTCATGGATATTTCCTCCTGATACGGAATTGGATGAACCGTTTGTTGCGAACACGGCTGCCTCGACGGGCAGCATGGGCTGATCTGCGCCGCTGATGGGCGCAAGAGGATGGGTCAACTCGCTCTATTTTACAACGTTGAGCCTCGTCTCGCAATTTGCAAAAAAGACAATCGCCGATACAGGCTCAAACTAAACGATCTCGATGACGATGCCCGGCTTTATAACTCAGGGAAAAAATTGGGGTCGATGACTTCATCGGGTCGATATGGGCTGTTTTCGGGAAAGATGGGCAGAAGTAGCCCCGTCTCTTCTTGCGCCCTGGCGCGCGCGCGCGGGTAGGCAGCAGCGATGCAATCCTCGATCTCGACCTTGAGACTGGGGCTGTCCTCAAGCAACGCTGCTATCTCGTCGCGCTGGTTGTTGATGGTGTTGCGCCAACTACGCGAGCGCAGATCGGGCTGAAATTGCCATTTGAGCAGATGCATGAGCAGCACCCTGAGCCGATTTGTCAGTTCCCGGCGCTCGCGTCGTCCCATGGCTTCAAGTTCCTCGGCAAGATTGGGCAAATCCAGTTCCGCCAGTTCCTCCTCGCGCAGCAACGCAGCCTGCGCCTTTGTCCAGGCATAGAAATCGGTTTCATATCGCGCGGCTGTTGTCATCTGCGTATCCCCGCTTGCGTCGTCTGTCCGGCGGCTGGCCACCGCGTATGCCGTATCAACGCTAATGATTATACACCATATTCTGCAAAAGCGACCGACAGGATAGACTATATCGTCTCTTAGCTTTCAACGGGCGGGACGCTATTCCTCCGGCGTGGCCATCAACGCATCGAGCACCTGCACCGGCGCCATGACTTCGGCGATCAGGGTGGCGAGGGGGCCTGGTTCCGCTGCCTGCTCGACGACCGCCAGATCGTCAGCGCCGTAGACGGCGAGCTGCCCACGGGCAACCCATCCGCTGGCAAACGCATGGGTGTAGACGGCCAGATAGCGCCCATCCGCCGAGCTGCCGGTGAGGGTGACGACTTCGCCGGCGGGCAGGTTGGCCAGCGTAGCGCCCCCCGGCGCCGCCAGCAAGGCCGCGCCGCCGGTGACGATCCCCAGCGCGCTCGGTGGCTGCTCCAGCAGCGCCTGGTAGGCTGTGCGCGGGTCGGGCGTAGGTGGCGGCGCAGGTTGGGCAATGGCCGCGCTGGTGGGCGTCATGGTTGGCGTACGCACAGGTGCTGCTGGCGTGGCCGCCACAAAGCGCGCCGCGCCGCCATACGCCGGCGTCGACTGAACGGGGCGCGCCACATCCGCTGGGATAGGCGTGGGCGTCCCCTGCACGCCTCCGCAACCGGCCATCGTCAGCAGGCAGAGGAGCAGGGTCGCCAACAGCCACTTCGTTGTCTTCATGGTAACGCTACTCATACCGCAGTGCATCGATGGGGTTGAGGCGGCTGGCGCGATAGGCCGGGTAAATGCCAAAGAAAAGCCCCACCGCCATCGAAAAGAGCAGCGCCGTCAAAACCGCGTCCAGCCCGACCACGGCCTCAAAGTTCTCGAAGGCTGCGCCGATGCCGATTGCCCCACTCACCCCCAGGGCGATGCCCAGCGCGCCCCCCAACACGGCCAGCGTCACCGCCTCCACCAGAAACTGCATGAGCACGTCGCCCCGTTTGGCGCCCACCGCCTTGCGCAGTCCTATTTCGCGCGTCCGCTCGGTGACGCTTACCAGCATGATGTTCATGATGCCGATGCCCCCCACCAACAGGCTGATGGCCGCAATCGCACCCAAAAAGATGGTGAGCGCGCCGAGAATGTCGCCAAAGACGCTGATCAGATCATCCTGACTGAGTATGTTAAAGTCGTCGCTGTCCAGGTATGAAATGTTACGCCGCTCGCGCAACACCTCGGTGATTTCCGCCTGAGCCTCGGCGGGGGTTGCCCGGTCCGCCACCGAGGCATAGATGACATTGATCTGATAGTCGCCGCTCACCGTCTTACGGCGAAAGAGCCGGTCTTGCGCGGTGGTGAGCGGAATAAAGATGGAATCATCCTGGCTGCCGCCAAAGCCACCGCCACGCGGCGCCATGACGCCGATCACGCGGAAGAGGAGGTTGTTGACCCGCACGGTCTGTTCGAGTGGAAACTCGCCTGGCTCGAACAGGCGTCGATAGACCTCAGCGCCGAGCACCGCCACCCGCGCCCGCTCGGCCACATCGTCGGGGCTGAGGAAGGAGCCAAGCGCCACCTCCCAGTTGATCACGTCCGTATAGCCTGCGGTGGTAGCGTGGACGGTGACGCGCAGGCTCTGGCTGCCACGCGCCGTGGTGGCGCTGGTGGAAAACTCAGGGGCCAGCGCACGCACGCTGGGGACGCGGCTGGGGTCGGCCAGGGCATTGGCGTCGCTCAGCGTCAAGAGGCGCACATCGACACGCTGCTGAGGCGGCCCGTCGCTGAACTGGCCGGGCGTCACAAAGAGCAGATTGCTGCCCAGACCAGCGAACTGGTCGGTGACATATTTCTCCACGCCGCGGCCAATCGACATCAGCGCAATCACCGCGCCTACGCCGATGATGATCCCCAGCATGGTGAGGATACTGCGCAGCTTGTTGGCGGCCAGCGCGCGTAGCGCAATGCGAATGGACTCAACAAGATTCATGGTGGATGGTCTATCGTCTATCGTCAATCGTCTATCGTCAATCGTCTATCGTCAATCACCGTGGAAGTAGCTGCCTCGACGCGCGCCCCCGGCGTGCGTTGTTCATCCCGTTCGACCAACCCATCGCGGATGGCGATGATACGCCCGCAATAGTCGGCGGTTTCTGGGTCGTGGGTGACGAATATGATGGTCATGCGCTGTTCCTTGTTGAGCTGCCGAAAGAGCGCCATGATTTCGCGGCTGGTCTTGCTATCGAGATTGCCGGTCGGTTCGTCGGCCAGAATCATCGATGGCCGATTGGTGAGCGCCCGCGCGATGGCGACGCGCTGCTGCTGGCCGCCTGAAAGCTCGTTGGGTTTATGGTGCAGCCGGTCGCCCAGCCCCACAAGTTGCAACACCTCGGTGGCCCGCTGGCGGCGCTGTCGCCCGCTCATGCCGGCGTAGACCAGGGGCAACTCGACATTCGCCAGCGCGGTTGTCCGCGCTAGCAGGTTGAAGCTCTGAAAGACAAAGCCGATCTTCCGGCAACGGATCTCTGCTAGTTGCCCATCGTTGAGCTTGCTGACATCCACCCCATCGAGCAGATAGCGCCCGGCGGTGGCGGTGTCCAGGCAGCCGATCAGGTTCATGAGCGTGGACTTGCCGCTGCCGCTGGGCCCCATGATCGCCACCATCTCGCCCTGCCGGATGTCGAGATCGACGCCGCGCACCGCCGCGATCTTGCCGTA
>JAHDWG010000405.1 GCA_023384495.1 Caldilineaceae bacterium | reverse complement strand
CCGTTTGTCATCTTTTTGTCACTGTCCGCTTCCTTTTACCGGAAACTAGAGTCAATAGAGTTCCATCGATAGAGATGTTGTTGACAACAGATTTGGTTGAGCAAAGTCGATGACAAAAGGTGACCCCTTGGTGGAAACGCCCCATGCACTATATGGCCCTGGCCTGATTTCTCAAAATGTGAGACTGTGCGGCGGGCAAACGCGCAGATGGTGAGCTCTAGCCATATCTGATCTGCCACACAAACAGACTCTAACAATATATGCGTTCCAATATGGATAGAGCGCGATACGCCAACAAACCATTATGTCAGCCAATGGTTGTGTAGCGGACCCTACATTCATTCGCGTATAACTACGCTGTAATACTGCCATTAGTCATCGTTCTGATGCTTGCTCGACGACTATTTTTGGCGTTTGAACACTCAGTGCTTGCCCTTCTCTGCCATCGGCTATCGTAGGCGCCGCGGAGCATCGCCCATGTTTGAAATCCCGCTGATCGCCACGTCGCAACCGCCACGGCAAGGCGCGCTCTTGCCCGAGCAGAACTTTTTACCGGCGGCATACCGGCTGCCTGACGGCGCAGTGCGCGGCGAACTTTCGCCCGTGAGCCCCCGCGTCATTTTTATCGAAGTCACCAATCGCTGCAACCTGCTCTGCGAAACCTGTCCGCGCACGTTTTTTGACCGGGAACCGCTCAAGACGCTCACCTATGACGAGTTTGTGGCCATCGCCGAACAGTTCCCAGCGATGCGCCGAGCCCTGCTGCACGGGGTGGGCGAACCGCTGCTCAACCCCGAATTGCCGGCAATCATCCGCTATCTCAAAGCGCGCGCGGTCGAGGTGATCATCAACTCCAACGGCACGCTGCTCACGCCCCAGTGGCAAGAAGCCCTGGTCCACAGCGGGCTGGACCAGTTCCGCTGCTCGATTGATGGGGCAACCCCGGAGACGTACGCCCGCATCCGCGGCGCGAATCTGTTGCACAAGTTGACAAGGGGGCTAGCCGGGCTGGTGGAGACTCGGGCTCGACTTGGGGCCAAAACGCCCGCCATTTCCATCTGGTGTGTGGGCACGCAAGAGAATCTGGCTGAGTTACCCGACCTGGTGCGCCTGGCGGCCCGGCTAGGCGTCCCCGAACTCTATCTCCAGCGCATGGTTTACTTTGCCCACGAGCCGGACGCACAATTTGGCATGGCGCGCGATGACCGCGCCATCTTTGGCCCCGACCACGATTACCAGGAAGAGGTGATCGCCGAATGCGAAGCGCTGAGCAGCGAACTGGGCGTGGCCTTCCGCGCTTCGGGCGCGCGCGACCCGCGCAGCAGCCTGTTGGCCGCACAACCCGCTGACTTTACCCCGTGGACGTCCTGTATGCGCCCATGGACCACCGCTTACGTCACGGCCAATGGCAACTGTCTGCCCTGCTGTATCTCCCCCTTCGCCACCAGTGATTACGAAAGCCTGATATTGGGCAATCTCTTTGCAACACCCTTTGCCGAACTCTGGCGAGCCTACGCCTATCGTCGCTTCCGCGCCGATCTGCTGAGCGACCACCCCCCCAAGCCCTGCGCCGGCTGTGGCGTCTATTGGAGCCTATGACGAACGCGGATTCTGCTCACGCCCGACACCCATCGCACCATGAACGCAATCACCCAAACCATGACCCAAGCCGCCACTGCTACGCCACCGGCCTTTCAGTGGAAACTCTGGCTCTACACCAACTACGACTGCAACTTACGCTGCTCCTATTGCGTCGCCCGTTCAAGCCCCAATGCGCCACGGCGCGCGCTGGGGTTGGCGAATGTGGAGCGGCTGGTGGACGAGGCGGCGGAACTGGGCTTCGACGCACTCTTTTTCACGGGCGGCGAGCCGTTCTTGCTCAAAGAGATCTACGAGATGCTGGCTTACGCTTCGGCGCGGCTGAAAAAGACGGTGCTCACCAATGGCATGCTCTTACACGGTCAACGGCTGGAGCAACTCTGCGAAATTGCAAACGATAACCTCATTGTGCAAGTCAGCCTGGATGGCGGAGCAGCCGAGGAGCATGACGTCTACAGAGGCCGGGGCTCGTGGCGGAAGACAGTGGAGGGGATTTGCCGGTTGCAGGAGCGCGGCTTTCGCGTCCGCCTGGGCGCCACCGAAACGCCGGCCAACAGCGCCCATCTGGATCGGCTCCACGCCTTTCGCCGCAGCCTGGGCATCCCTGCTGAAGACCAGTTTATCCGCCCGCTGGCGAAACGGGGCTATTCCAAAGAGGGGTTGGAGCTGGCGTTGACCAACCTCCTTCCAGAGGTGACCGTCAATCTCGATGGCGTCTTCTGGCACCCCCTATCGACCGACGCCGACATGCAGGTGAGCCGCAAACTTTTCCCCCTGCGCGACGCGGTGATGCGCATCCAGCAGCAGTTGGATGAAATTGCCCGCACGGGCAATGCGCCGCTCATGACCTTTACCTGAGGATGATAGGACGCTCTCGTGCAGAGCGAAACATCAATAATGTGAGCAACGATACGAGCAAATAACGGGGAAGAGTGATGATTCAAGCCTTTGTCCTGATCGAAGCCGAGCCGGGGCGGGTCGAAGACCTCGTCCACGAACTGGCCGGGATGCGGTTACGCCAATCTGTAGTCAAGCAGATTCACGCCGTCACCGGGCGCAGCAACCTGATCGCCCTGGTGGAAAGCCCAGACCTGGCCGCGCTGGGCGATTGAGTCGCCAACGGCATCGGGAACGCCGTGGGCGTTCGACACACAGAAACTAGCCTGATCATCTGGTCGGCCTATGCGCGGGAAGGGGCGCCGCAACCGCCGACCAGCCAAGCGGCCCCGCCAGGGTCGCTGGCCGGCTCGATCTTTGGCGCCGACCAGCTCTTTGACGCCGGCGACCAGGGATGCGCGTTTGGCCCGCTCGACGAGATCGCGCGCATCATGCGGCGGATGCAACCCGGCCAGACACTCGAAGTTCATGCCACCGACCCGACCGTCTCCGCCGATCTCACCGCGTGGTGCCGTATGACGGGCCATACGCTGGTCGAGCAGCGAGGACCCCACTATCTGTTGCGACGTAAGGAATCATAGCGCACGTTTTCAGGGCAAGGATTCAACACAAGGATTCAACACAAGGAGGAGCGACAATGGGCAAAGTCATGGTGCATAACACGCGCGGGAAAGATGACGTGGAACGCGCCACGCTGGCGTTCGTGGTGGGCAACGCCGGCCTCAGTTCGGGGCAGGAGGTCACCATGCTCCTGACCATCGAGGGTGTGTGGGTGGCGACGCGCGGCTACGCCGAGGGGCTTCAGGCTGAGGGCTTTGCCCCGCTTTCGGATGTGGTCACCCAGTTCATACAAAACGGCGGCGTGGTATGGGTCTGCGGCGCATGCGCAAAACCCCGCGGCATCACCCAGGAACAACTGCTCGATGGCGCTCAAATTGTGGGCGCCGCCACGGCCGTCGAAGCGATGGTCAACGGCGCGCAGACGCTCAGCTTTTGATGCAGGCCTGGGAGCGCCGGCATCTTGCCGGCCATCGCGGCGGCCCATACCTGTAGGTCGCCCTGGTAGGGCGACGGCGCTACTGGAAAGCGTAGTTCATCAACCCATCGCATGATCTCATTTCAGCCGGAGCCGGCCATGCCGCCGAAACCATGGAGAACCCTCTCTTCGCGCCCGGTTTACGAGAACCCGTGGACGCGGGTGCGTGAGGACATTGCAGAGATGCCCAATGGGCGAACCACCATCTATGGGGTCATCGAAGCCAACGATTGTGTGGCCGTCTTGCCCTTTTACGACGACAATCAGGTGGTGTTGGTGCGCCAGTATCGCTACGTCTTTGGCGAGAACCACCGTTGGGAGGCGCCCAGCGGTGGGGTCAAGCCGGGCGAATCGATCCTGGAAGCAGCGCGCCGCGAGCTGCGCGAGGAAGTGGGCTTTGATGCACAGGAACTCGAACAGCTCTGCACCTACTATACCAGCAAATCGGTCATGCGCGAGGTCGGGCATCTCTTTGTGGGGCGCGGGCTGGTTCAGGTGGAGGCCATGCCCGATGAGACCGAATTTCTCGAAGTGGGCCTCTTTCCGTTTGAGCAGGTGTTGCGCATGGTCATCGACAGCGAGATCCGCGACAGCATGACGGTGATCGCCGTGCTCCATGCCGCCCGGCAACGCCAGCAGTGACGCTGCCTATATCACCTGTGAAATACACCAACGCCAAACCGTCCCTGGAGCAACTCGATGAACGAACAAGCGCCGCATTGGGAACAGTGGGTACGCAAGATCGCCCTGGTGATTGGTCGCCTTGCCCTGGGCTATCTCTTTTTCACCCAGCTCTTTTGGAAGATGCCACCAACCTTTGGCTGCCCGGCTGACTTTGCCTTTACCACCGCCAATGAAGAAGGCCGGCTCGTCCGCACGCAGGGCCTGTGCGACTGGATCGGCGTGGAGGCCGTCTGGGCGGAACGGCCGCGCCGTTTCTTTGTGGCCAATCTCGACAACCAGGGGCCGCCAGAGATGTTTGTCGATGTGAGCTGGCTTGTGCGCCTCAATGGACTCTTTATCACCAACGTAGTCATGCCCAACATCCGCTGGTTTGGCTATCTCATCTGGCTGAGCGAGGCGTGGATCTTTGCCAGCCTCTTCTTTGGCCTCTTCAGTCGGTTGGGCGCGCTGGTGGCGATTGGGATCTCGGCCCAACTGATGATCGGACTGGCCGGCATCACCAGCCCGTATGAGTGGGAGTGGAGCTACCATCTCATGGTGGTGTTGTCGATCCTCATGTTCGCCTTTGCGCCGGGGCGGATCTGGGGCATCGACGCCTGGCTGCGCCCGCGCCTGCAAACGGCTGCGGCTCGCAACCGGCTGGCCAGGCTTTTATGCTGGCTGACGTAGCGTATTTTGTAATCATCTTCATCCATACTCCCTGGCACACAAGTGACAGCAGATACATCCATATTTCGCAAGGCTACCCGGTGGGGTGATACCCGTTTTGCAGCGCCCCTAATGTTGGGCATTGCATCGCTGGGCCCCTATGCGGCGGCCTGGTATGTGGGGGACCTGCGCAAAGAGACGGTCGCCTTTGTGGCGATCTTTTTTTCCGCCTTTGCGCTCTACGCCGGCGTGACCGTTCTGGCGCTGCGCATGCGCGATCTCAGCCGCCGTGCGCTGGTGGCCTGCTTTGCGCTGGCTGCGCTCATGCAGGGCATCCTGGTTTTCACCCCGCCCACCCTCTCCGATGATATGTACCGCTATGTGTGGGAGGGACGCATCCAGGCGCACGGCTTTAGCCCCTATCTCTATCCACCCAACGCCCCCGAGCTGGCGCACCTGCGCGATGATGCAGTGTGGCGTCACGTCAACCGCAAGGGCGATGTGACAGTCTATCCGCCCGCGGCCGAGTCTGCATTTGCGTTGCTCTGGCGCATCTGGCCCGACAGCGTGCGCTGGTTTCAGATCGCCATGAGCCTGGGCGGGCTATTGGCCGGCGTGCTGCTCGTGCAACTCTTGCAGACGTTGGCGCTGCCGCCCGCCCGCGTGCTCATCTATCTCTGGTCGCCGTTGCTCCTCTTTGAGACGGCCCACGGCGCGCATGTCGACGGTCTCGTCCTGCCGCTGCTGGTGGGCGCGTGGCTGGCCCGGACCCGCGCGCGGGATGGGCTGGCGGGCATTCTGCTGGGGCTGGCCGCAGCTGTCAAGCTCTATCCACTTATGCTCTTTCCCGCGCTCTGGCGGCCTCACCACCCGCAGGGGCGCTGGCGAATGCCGCTGGCCACGGGCGCAACGGTGGCGCTGGCCTATCTGCCCTATCTCTGGTCGAGCGGCCCGGCAGTGGTCGGCTTCTTGCCCAAATACTTTGGCGAACGGTTCAATGTGGGGCTGGCCGGTCTGTTGCATCCGCTCTTGGCGCAATGGGGCTTTGACCCCAACCGGGGGCTATTGGGCGTCACCTTGCTTGCTCTGGCGCTGCCGGCCTGCTGGATGCTCCTGAATCCCGCGCCCGACGGCGAAACGGCCATCCGCCGCTGCATCTGGCTGATCGGCGCGTTCACACTGTTGACACAGAATCTCTTTCCCTGGTATATGTTGTGGGTAGTGCCGCTGGCGGCGCTCTTCCTGCAGCCGGGGCGGCTGGCCGGCCTGCGCGCCGATGGGTGGACAGGTTGGTGGCTCTTCTGTGGCCTGATTGGGCTGGCCTATACCTTTTTTGTCAACTGGCGCCCGGTTCCGGCAGCCATCTGGGCGCAGTTTGTCCCGCTCTATGTGCTGCTCATGGTTGATCTGGCCCGCCGCCTGTGGGCGCGCCGCCAACCGGTCAAATGAGCGCCATCTAAGGTTACGCTCTTGTTACGTCTATCGTCCCTGGCGCAGACCCTGCTCTGGGATCTGCGCAGAGTCCACGAGCAGTTGACGAGCACCACAGCAATCGGCGCGCTGGCCGCACTGGGCGCGCTGAGCGCGCTGCTCTATTGGTGGGGCTTTGCCGCGCCCTTTTCTTTGCTGGCGTATCATGACCGCCCCCTGCTGGATCTTTTTCGCCTTGTGCAGTTCAAGCCAGAAGCGCGCGCCCTGTTGATCAGCGTCTTTCTCGCCCAGGGCGCGCTCTACTGGCTCGGGTGGCGCGTTGCGCAGCGGGCGCAGGGCCGGCTCGCCTGGTGGATCGTCGTCGGCTGGGCGCTGCTTTTC
>JAHDWG010000404.1 GCA_023384495.1 Caldilineaceae bacterium | reverse complement strand
TGTGAAGAATAATACAAATCACAGACTCATCATGTTATGTTTGCATGTTTTGCCGAATGGCAAGCGCCCCAAGGATGGATTGTTGATTCAATCGGAAATAGGAGAAAACCTGATGGTACGGACACTGTTGAGAGCGCTGCCGCTCGGCGTGGTGCTGAGCCTGGTAGCCGTCAAGGCGTATGCCCAAGACGACATCACAGTCGGAGAACTGGCTTATGCGCTGGACAACATGATTCTGCTCATTGCTGCCGTGTTGGTGCTGTTTATGCAAGCAGGCTTTGCGCTGGTCGAGGCCGGCTTCAACTCGGCCAAGAATGCGCTGAACATCATGTTCAAGAACTTCATCGACCTCAGCGCAGGCGTGCTCGTCTTTTGGCTAGTCGGCTATGGCATTATGTATGGCGACGCCATCATCCCCGGCTTTCTCGCCTGGGGCGGCATTGGCGTCAGCCAGGTGCCGCCCGAACCAGGCCCCGGCGTCCTTAATCCACAGATCGACTGGCTCTTCCAGGTCGCCTTTGCCGCCACCGCCGCCACGATTGTCTCCGGTGCGGTGGCCGGGCGCATTAAAGTGCCCGCCTACCTGATCTACACCATCTTCATTACCGCCCTCGTCTACCCGATTAGCGGCTATTGGAAGTGGGGTGGCGGCTGGCTGGATGCAATGGGCTTTCATGACTTCGCTGGCTCGCTGGTCGTCCATGCCGTAGGCGGCTTTGCCGGGCTTGCAGGCGCGATGGTGCTGGGGCCGCGCATTGGCCGATTTGCCAAGGATGGTTCGGGTCTGCCGCCCCACAACTATATTTTGGCGACGCTGGGCGTCTTCATCCTTTGGATCGGCT
The DNA here is from genome assembly GCA_023384495.1 of Caldilineaceae bacterium. GTDB lineage: Bacteria > Chloroflexota > Anaerolineae > Caldilineales > Caldilineaceae > CFX5. The sequence goes on along the minus strand of JAHDWG010000404.1, from coordinate 5,838 downwards.
GGTATGGCTTCAACCCCGGCAGCCAACTCGCCTTTGCCGGCGCCGCCAACACCGACGCCACGGTGCTGATCGCCGTCAACACCACGTTGGCGGCCGGCGCCGGCGCCATTGCCGCCATGATCATCGGCTGGTTTGTGGTCGGGCGCCCCGATCTGGGTTTCACCCTCAATGGCGCGCTGGGTGGGCTCGTCGGCATCACCGCCAACTGCGACATTGTCACCAACGGTTCGGCGTTGATCATCGGCATTGTGGCCGGCGCGCTGGTGATTGCCGCCACGCTCTTCCTCGAACGGGTCAAGATCGACGACCCGGTGGGCGCCTGGCCTGTTCACGGCGTCTGTGGCATCTGGGGCGGTCTGGCGGCGGCCATCTTTGGCGGCGCGCCGTTTGGGGCGCAGTTGGTTGGCTCGCTCGCCATTCCCATCTGGGCGTTTGTGATGGCCTTCGTCATCTTCTATATTCTCAATTCGAACAACAACCAGCGCGTCTCGCCCGAATAGGAACAAGCCGGGCTGGACATCTCGGAGCACCGCAGCGCGGCCTATGGTCCCTTTGGCGGCGCCACCGCAGCCGGCGACTAGCCCGCGTTGCTAATCGGGCCGATCCGAAAGATGGTTGCGATTCGGGCCATTATCGCCTACGCCCATGAGTGGCGCAGAACTTTCGGATAGAATCATCAACCAAAGAAGAGAGGGGTTGCGCCATCCGTCTACAACCCCTCTCTTTGTGTGCGAGCCGTAAAATCGCCCACCTGGCCGGACTATGATTAGCGCAATCGCGGCAGATAACGACCGGTGCGCGCCATGTATTGGCGATAGTCATCTCCAAAGGCCGCAAGCAGGTGACGCTCCTCACGCGGCGTGCGCCAGGCCAGGCCAATGCCCCCAAGCGCCATCAACGCGGCCAGCCACCAGAGGCCGGTCATGACGGCCAACGACAGAAAAAAGATCGAGCCGAATGTATACAGCGGGTGACGAATCCAGCGGTAGGGGCCATGCGTCACCAAGCGATGGCCCTGGCGCGTGGTTGCCAATGGCGAAATGTTGTTGCGAATGGTGGCAAACAGCCAATGTAGGGCCGGCAGCATGAGCATGACACCGCCTGCGCCCACCCAGCGCAGCCAGGTCGGCAACTCCACCCGCGCCCATGCCACCCACGCCGGCTGCACAAGGTAGGCGAGCAGCGGCAAGAGGGCGGCCAGACCCACCAGCCGCAACAGCACCAGCAACCACCGACCTTCGACGCGCGCCATCTTGCCACCCTCACGCTCTGCTCGATGGCGAAAGTAAACGCTGATCGACATGGCGCTCAGCAGGCTAAACCCTGCGATCGATTGAAATATCCATTCTCCAGTCATTGAAGTCAACCCCTTCACTCGTGTTTATTGTAGGTCATCGCCTCGGGCGTGACCTCTTCGCTCAGCGATCAACTTTGTCACGCCCGAGGCGATGACCTACTACGTGGAGAGGCGACAATGTGCGTCGCACTCCACGATTCCCCGTGGTGCTGCCAAAGTAAGTTGAATGCAAGACTTCTCTGTGAAACATGCACTAACGAACAAGCGCTTGTTGGGCCAGCGTGCGGCCTAAATCGGTCAATGAGAGATGTTCCTGTTGGCGCAACACCGCGCCATTGCGTTCGGCGTAGCGCACCACTTTGGCGGCAAAAGCTGGCTCCCAACGCACCTCTTCCACCAGATGGTCGATGCGATTTTCAATCAGTTCTTCGGGGCGGCCCTCATGTTGCATAAGGTGGATGGCGAGCATGGTTTGGCCGAACTCAAGCGCTTGGCGCGTGCGCCGTTGCGCCAGGGCCACCAGACCCCGCTGCGGCGCAAAAAGCAGAATGAACAAGAAGACAATGCCGGTCACCGTCGCCATGGAGCCAGCGATATTGGCGTTGAGAGCACGCGCCAGCCAGTAGCCGCCAATCGCGCTCGCTGCGGCAATCAGGGCGCTCAGCCCCAACATGCGGCGCAGCTGATCCGTCAACAGGTAGGCCGCCGCCGCAGGCGTCACCATAAGCGCCACCACCAACACCGAGCCAACCGCATCGAATGCGCCCACCGCCGTGATCGACACCAACGACATGAGCGCATAATGGAGCAAGACCGGCGAGAAACCCAACACAGCAGCCAGCCCGGCGTCAAAGGTGGCCAGCTTCAGCTCCTTATAGAAGAGGCCGATGAAGAACAGATTGAGCAACAGGATGCCGCCCATCCATACCAGCGACTTGGGCAAGTCCAGCCCCAGCAACATCATGCGGTCGAAGGGCGCAAAGGCCAACTCGCCCAACAACACCGCATCGACATCCAGGTGAACGCCGCGCGCAAAGCGCGAGATCAGGATGACGGCCACGCTAAAGAGTGCGGGGAAGACCAGCCCAATCGCGGCGTCCTGCTTGACGAGGCGTGTGGTGTAGAGCAATTCCACCAGCGCCACGGTGATGACGCCCATGCCCGCCGCCCCCAAGAGCAGGAGCGGCGAGTGCAGATCCTGCACCGCAAAGAAAGTCAATACGATCCCCAGCAAGACGGTGTGACTGATGGCGTCGCTCATCAGCGCCATTCCGCGCAAGACCAAATACACGCCGGGTAAGGCGCACGCCACCGCCACCACCGCAGCGATCAGTTGAATCTCAATTTGTGTGGCTGTCATAATCCAAGTTCCCCAGCTCCATATGCCCACTGGTTCAACGATCGTGTACCATGCGCTGAGCCGCCGCCACGCCGTCGGCGGTTAGCGCCCACTGTTGTGCATCCACCTGATGCACCAACCCCTGTGCGGCCAGCGCACGCAGGCTGGCGCGCACCCCACGCTCCCCCGCGCCCATGATGCGCAGCGCCGACACGGAATGGGGGTGGGTCGGTGAATCGTGTTGCATGGCCATGCGATAGAGACTGCTCAGCACCTGATGAGTCTGAAGCCGCCGCCGGTTGCGCTGTTGCCGGAACCAACCCCACACCAGGCCCCGGTTGGGCGCAAAGAGCAGCGAGACGATCACGATGAGGCTGATGCAAAGCACGATCACCGGCCCCGTAGAGAGACCCTGCCCCAGGCTGCTGATCAGCGTACCGGCCACACCGGCCAGCGCGCCAAAGCACGACGAAAGCGCCACCATGACGCCAAGCCGGTTGGTCCACTGTCGGGCGGCTGCGGCGGGCGCCACCACCATCGCGCTCATGAGGACGACGCCCACGGCCTGCAGGCCCACCACAATGGCGATGACCAACAGCAGGGTGAAGAGCACCTCGATCCACTGCATGGGGAAGCCGGCGCTGGCGCCAAAGTCGCGGTCAAAGGCGAGCAGCTTGAACTCTTTCCAGAAGAGCAGCATGAGCATGAGCGCCAACCCGCCAAAGGCGGCCATGGTGATCACATCTTCGGTGAGCAGTGTGGCCGCCTGCCCAAAGAGAAACTTGTTGAGCCCGGCCTGGCGCGCGTTGGGGTCGCGCTGCAAGAAGGTCAACAACAGCAAGCCAAACCCAAAGAAGACCGACAAAATAATGCCCATAGAACTGTCTTCTTTGACACGCGTATAGCGGTTGACCACCAGCATCACAGCCACACCCACAAGCCCGGCTGCCGCTGCCCCCAACATCAGCACCGACGGATTCTTCAGCCCCGTGAGCATAAAGGCCAGCACCACCCCTGGCAGCGCGGCGTGGGACATAGTGTCGCCCAGCAGGCTTTGACGCCGCAAGAGGGCAAATGCGCCCAATGCGCCGCTGACAATCCCCAATGTTGCTGCGCCCAGCGCAACCGTGCGCAGTGTATAGTCGAAAAAGAGATCGTAGATAATTTGATACATGGGCAACATCCTTGTCAGTGGACGATAGACGATAGTTCGTGAAAATCTTCGCGCCTAATCCCCTACCTCAGCCGCCACCTGTTGCGTCGAGGCTGGCTGGCCGGCCGTAGATTGCAGCATCTCTCCGGCCGCGCCATTGCCGTTGCGCGAGAGAAACGCAACGCGCCCGCCATAGGTGAGCCGCAAGTTCTCTTCGGTAAAGACCTCGTTCACCGGCCCGCTGGCAATCCGCCGCACATTGAGCAGCGTCACCCAGTCAAAATACTCGGGCACTGTCTGGAGATCATGGTGGACGACACAGACCGTCTTGCCTGCGGCGCGCAATTCTTTGAGCAGGGTGACGATGGCCCGCTCGGTGATGGCGTCCACCCCCTGGAACGGCTCATCCATGAAGTAGACCTGCGCATCCTGCACCAATGCGCGCGCCAAAAAGGTGCGCTGCTGTTGGCCGCCCGAAAGCTGGCTGATCTGCCGGGGCGCATAGTCGCGCATGCCTACCTTTTCCAGCGCGGCCAAAGCCTGATCGCGTTCGCGGCGGCCAGGGCGGCGGAACCAGCCAAGCGCGCCATATCGCCCCATCATCACCACGTCGAGCACGCTGGTAGGGAAATCCCAGTCCACGCTGCCGCGCTGGGGCACATAGCCCACCAGGTGACGCTGTTGGCGATAGGGCTTACCGTAAATCCGCACCTGCCCCGCTGCAGGGGTAATCAGACCCAAGATCGCCTTGATGAGCGTCGTCTTGCCGGCGCCGTTGGGGCCGACGATGGCCATCAGCGTGCCCGAAGGCGCCTGCACATCCACATCCCAAAGCACGGGCTTGTCGCCATAGGCGACGGTGAGGTCGGTGACTTCAACAGCCGATATGCTCATGCCGTACACTCCAATCGTAAGGCGAATGCAATCATAGAGTTCAAAGGGTTTCGTATTATCATACCGTGGAATATGGGTTTGGAAAATCTAATCGGTCGACTGCCCCAACAGCGCGCCCACGATGGTGTCGATATTGTGACGAACCATACCGACATATGTGCCTTCGGGTGTCCCTGGGTTGCCCATGGCGTCGGAAAAGAGTTCGCCTCCAATGACGACATCGCGCCCGCGGCTGCGCACCGCCGCCTGCAGCGCCTCCACGTTGCGCACCGGCACAGAGGACTCGACAAAGATGGCGTGGATCTGTCGTTCGGTAATGAAGTCGGCCAGACTGCGCACATCTGCCGCCCCAGCCTCCGAGGCGGTGCTGATGCCCTGTAGACCACGCACATCAAAGCCATAGGCGCGGCCAAAATAGTGAAACGCGTCGTGCGCCGTGATCAAGACCCGCTGCTCCGCGGGCAGCCGGGCAGCCTCGGCCTTGACATAGGCATCCAGCTCGGCCAGCTCTTGCAGATAGCGAGCAGCGTTGCTGCGGTATTGTTCTGCATTGGCAGAGTCGGCTTCGACCAACGTATCGCGCACGGCTTCGACTGCCTTCATCCAGAGCTGTACATCGAACCAGATGTGGGGGTCATACTCGTCGGCGTAGGCAGCCCACGGCAGCAGCAAGCCCTCGTCGATGGTCTCGCCGACCGCGACAACGCGCTTGCGTTCGCCGAGCTGCTTGAGGATCGAGTCCATCTGCGCCTCAAGAAACAGGCCATTGTAAAAGATGATATCGGCATTTTGTAGCGCTTCCACGTCGCCTTCACTCGCCACATAGAGGTGCGGATCAACGCCGGCGCCCATCAACCCGCGCACCCGGATATGCTCCCCCCCGACAATCTGCACGATGTCGGTGAGCATCCCGATCGTGGTGACAACCCGCGGTCGATCATCGCTTGCGGTTGCTGCGCTGGTCGAATTGCTACACCCAGCGATCACAGACACAAGAAGGATGGCCAAGACCAGATGATGAATACGGTTCATATCAATGCCTTTCGTTACACTCAAGCTTGCTGTTGGCTTCCGGCATACAGCGCAACCTTATCCTGATGCACGCCGAAAACAAAATTTAGTCATGACTAATCTTTTTATATCATAACATAAACT
>JAHDWG010000403.1 GCA_023384495.1 Caldilineaceae bacterium | reverse complement strand
GAGCATGAGTTCGCGCAGCGTCTCCAGCGCAACCGGTTCGCGGGCAATGGCCAGCCATTCGATCACCGCGCGCTCCAGCGCAGTGAGGCGTTCGCACTGTGCGTCGAGAACAGCGCCAATGTCGCCCAGGCCGGCGCTGCCGTGGTGGAGGAACCGCGCAATATCGCCGCCGAAGAGATCGCGGATGGCGTCGGCCATGAGCAACAGGGCGAGCGGATTGCCGGCGCAGCGGCGCACCAGCGCCCGCCACGCTTTGTCCGCGCCGCGAATAGTGCGATCGTGGAGCAGCGCCTGCGCGTCGCTCACGGCCATGCCGCCCAGGTGAAAGATGCGCACCGGCGACGCCGCGCCGGCCAGCCGGGCCAGCTCTTGCGGTTTTTCGCGGCTGGTGAGGAGCAGACAACTCCGGGGGCTACGTTCGCCAATGGCTGCCAGCAGTTGGCCGTAGGCTTCGTAGCCAGGTCGATAATGACCGGTCAGTTGGTTGGGCTGGAAGATGGCCTCGAAGTTATCGAGGACGAGCAGGCAGCGGCGGGCGCGCAGACAATCGACCAGGCGCGCGATGGCCTGGTCCACACGTTCGGGAATGGCCGGCGGCTGTTCGTCGGTAAGAAACGCGATCCAGTCTCGCACAATGTCGGGCAGCGCGGGCGCATTGAGCAGCGAGCGCCAGATGACCGCCTCAACGTGTGGGGCGACCCCGGTTGCCAGCTTTTCGAGAAGTGCGGTCTTGCCGGCGCCCCCCAGGCCGGTGACGGCCACCAGGCGGCAGCGTTCGTCCAGCACCCAATGGGTGAGACGGGCCAGCTCCTCCTCGCGTCCGCAGAAGGTCGCCACGTCGCGCATCTCGCCCCAATCGGTGCGGGGGCCGGCGACGGGGCTGGCTGGTTGCTCCGGCGCGGCGCGAGCGGCCATCTCCCATTCGCGCAGGGTGGACGCCAGCCGGTCCATGAGGGCGGCCTCCTCATGGCTGTAGGTGCTGGGTTCGATCCCCATTTCGGCTTGCAGATCGAGGCGGCTGCGCCCGGCGACATACGCTTCCTGGGCGATGAAGTAAGGTCGCCACCGTTTTTCCTCCGGCTTGATAGCGCCCGTTTGAGGCTTGAGGGTCTCGACAGCAGCGTGGAGCAGGTCGCGCAGGGCCAGGCCACGACCCAGGTCGTTCGCTTCGTAACCGGACTTGGCGCGCCGCGCCTCGACAACGTCCAGCGCTGCCAGCGGGTGAGCGCCAAGCTGCGCCGCGTCGCGCAGCCGCTTGAGCGCGCCGCGGACACTCTTGCGGGAGATGGGTAGATCGGTGAGCACGATGTAGCGCGGGGGGGGCGTCACAGTCACCTCCTTGTTGTGGAAAATCAGCGTTTAGAAGCAACAGAGCGCTAGGCACAAAAATCGGCAAATTTTCGGCAAACTTGCGCGTGAGTCTTGTACTATGATTATCGTAGAAACTGGCCGTGATCCCGCGCACAGTCAGTAATCCTTCTTCGCCTTGTGTAACATTTAGTGTCTATCCGAATTACTCTGTGACCAACTCTATTCATAGATGTGGTTGTCGAACCCACAACCGTTATTCGGATAGGTTCTTAGCTGTATGAAGATGCCCATACGGAGAGAACATGTTTTTCAAAAAGAACAATCCGCCTCAGGAATTTCTTGCGCTGGTCATTTCTTTTGTTGCCCAAGCCGCCAGTCGCCCAATGAGCCAGTCGCTTGCCGATTCATGCGCCCAGGCATTGCTGAACGGTGACGCCGATAGGTGTGAAGGACATCTAGGCGAATTTATTCTGGCGCCTTTAGCGTACGAGATGGTGCGTCATTGGGAAGGCTGTGGTCGGGGTACGTGCGCCAACTTTACGTATCGTATGATGCCGTTTGGCTGGCCCAGCCTGGCGCCGATCACTCTGCTCCTTACCCGTCCACCCGCGTTAGCTGAGGCCCATTTTCGTCTATGGGAACAGACGCTGCGTCCAGAAGGGATCATAGCGCAGGGCATTCGGCGTGAATTTGAGAATGCTGAAAAATACTTGTTGCATATGCTCTTGCACGCTACTACAGATACGGTATACCGCCTATCTGAGGGTGGCCCGTTTATATCAACGCATGAACGCGCGGCGCATGTTCCATTCCAAGCAAAGGCATTGCTGCGGCAGACCTTGGGTATTGCGAGCCGCCTTAGTGGTAGTGACTATTTTGTTAGCAAAGAGGTAGACGGGCTGCAACGTTGTGCGCAAGAACTCATATAGACAGAGAGGAGGGAACACATGAATGACCGCGAGATAGACCAGGCTGCATTCTTTTTGACCAAGTTAACAGTCCAGATATTGATTGTCGTGCTCTTTGGTGTATTTATCCTCACCTTTCGGTATCCAAAGGTGATGTTGCCATTGCTGGCGATCGGTGGGGCGTTTGTTCTGTTGGCTCAGTATATTTATTAGGAGAAATGTCCAATGGCAAGCTGCAAGACGTGCAGTGGTAGAGGCTCGCTCAAGTGCCCGAAATGTAATGGCAAGGGGGCCTACTATCAGAGTGGTGGTCCATTTAGCGGCGGTTCCGTGCAGCAGTGCAAAAACTGTCACGGCTCGGGGATGGTGCGGTGCGGTGTTTGTGGGGGTAAGGGGCAATTGAAGTAAATCAAGTTCGATAAGGAGCAGTGAGCTATGAGCGGCCCAACGCAACTCTACCTAGACTACCTTGTTCAAGAGGGATTTCGTCCCAGCACCGATGTGGATGGAGATGTCACCTTCAAGGCTGAAGGCAAATATTATTACATTGACATTGATACCAGCGATGCTGGCTACTTTCGACTTGTGTTTCCTAATTTCTGGCCCATTGAGCGAGATGAGGAATTAGTCAAAGCCGTCCTTGCCGCCAACTATGCGACGATGATGACGAAGGTAGCGAAAGTGTATGTACGGAGCGATGGTAAAAATGTGGTGGCGAGCGTTGAACTCTTCTTTGGTCGTCCTGAATACTTTCGCGATGTGTTCCAGCGCGCTATGCGGGCACTGAATACCAGTGTGGAGAATTTCCGCGAGAAGGTGGTCTGAGCGACCGGTATCCTTAGCAGAGGGGCAATACGGTCACAGTTTGAGGCTGACGAGGCGCTCGACGAGGTCAAGGCCGAAGCAAGTTTTACTGCCATGGTCTGCTGTCCACTGAACGGTTGCAATGGACAGCAGACGATCTTTCTCGCTTGGGTGTAGGCGGATAAGGAGGGACTTATCCCTGCAACGACTACCCTTGATAGAACCTAGCTGTTGGGCAGACGTCACCCCTTTGTCACGCAGATTGAGGAAAGCATATGTCAAATACAGCGACCTCAAGGAACCTCAGCAGAGTCTAGCTGATTTGGAACGCACACTCAAATTGAAACCGACTAATAGTCGTACCCTGTGGGATCGTGGCAAGCTGTACGCATCTTTGGGTGAACATGAGAAGGCAATCGAAGATTATACAGAAGCAATTCGTCTGGACCCTGATAGTATAGAGGTCTTTGAACTGCGGACCGAGAGTTATCAGAGCACAGGAAAGACAGACAGTGCTGAGGCAGATATTGCACTTGCAGCACGCAAAAAGGGCACTTGTCACCAATATGGCGAATATCTGGAAGTTGCTCGCAAGTTTTATTATGAACAGAGTGGGACGCATTAGCACGCGCCAAATCCTGGAAGGGACAAGACATAGTTGAACAGAACATCTTGCGTAATCAAATTAACGTATTTCATGGAGGGTGAAGCCTGCATTGCCATCGCTTATCCCTATTCCACCCTACGGCAGCGCAACCCCACAGCACTGTGCGATCTGCCCGGCCAGCGCACCAAAATCCTGGTAACACTGCTGCACGGCTGCGGCGTGACCACCAATTGCGCCGTCCGCCCGTTTGAGTAGGAACAGGGGCTTGCCCGCCTCCTGGGCCAGCGACATTAGGCTGTGGTAGCGGCGAAGCCTGATAATTTGCTTATAATTCCTGTCCGGCCATCGGCCCCACCGGGGTGCAGCGCACAGCGCATTTGTCTGCGCGATACAGGATGGCTATACTTGACATACTCCAATGATCAACACTCCATACCCTGGAGGTCTCCCAGATGCTCGTTCGTTCTGTCGTTGTCCGCTTGCTGCACACCGTAGCCCTCGCCAGTCTCCTCTTTAGCCCGGCTGCTCCCACCCTCCTGGCCCAAAATGACAACGCCGTCCACCTACCGCTGGTAGCCGTGGCCACGCGCCCGGTTAGCCAGCAGGTGCTCTTCCGCACCCAGGTGACGGTGCAGACGCCCGTCCAGTGGCGCGACCTGGAGCGGCTGGGCGTAGTAATTCTTGACCAGGGTGAGGACTGGGCGCTGCTCCTGGCCGATGACGAGCAGCTTGAGGCGCTGGCCGGCCGCCGCTACAACCCCACTCGCACCAACGGGTTGGAAACGCTGGCAGCCGCCAGTGGGGCCGTGAACAGTGCATCAGTAGACAGTTTTGATCCACTTCTGAGGCAAATACGGGCGTTGCAGCCATTGCTGAATGAAGAAGTCAGTGTGGCCGCGGCGCGGGCCGATCTGCGTGCTGCCATGACCGCGTTGACCGCATCCCAACTTGCCTTCCTCGCCCGCGCCGCCGATGTGGACAGCGACAACGACGGCCTCACCGACGACCAGGAGGCTCTATGGTGTACCGACCCCGCCAAAGCCGACAGCGACCAGGATGGCGTCTCCGACGGCGACGAGGTGGCCGCGCTCAAGGCGTGGATGAACAACGAGTTGAGCGGCCCGCCCGCCAGCGGCAAACCCTTTGCCGGCTGGCCCGCGCAAAAGCCCGATTGCCCCGACGACGACTTTGACGCCGTGCCCGACCTGGCTGAGCGGTGGGAGCTGGGCCTAAATCCCAGCCGCGAATCGACCGACCGCGACAAGTTCGACGACGGCCAGGAACTCTTTGGCGTCGCCTATTGCCCCGGCAGTGGCGGTTTCTGTGGCTATGGTCTGCTGCCGCGCAACGAGGACTGGGGGACCATTACCGCGCAGATGCCGGCCTGGGTCAAGGCGCCGGGGAACCATCCGCTCGTGGCTGGCTTCCCCGTGCCGGAGGTGGATGTGGTGGCCTCGTCGCTCAAGGTAGAGACGGTGACGACGGTAACAACGGACCATGTCATCTCTGAGGGGACGGAACGATCCTACAGCACGGCGAAGACGGAGGGGACGAGTACGAGTGTAGCGAATACGCAAACTTGGAATGAGTGGCAAGAGATCTCAGAGTCTCTCGAACAACCGGCAGTAAATCTACGACAAAGTAGACGGGCTAATTCGAATTGGTGGGAAGACTTCAAAAACAAGGCGGTCACTACGGGCAAATATATCTATGCTGATCTAGCAGCACAATGGGGTTGCCTAAATTCTAAAGTTGGATTTTCTTTAGGGATCACAGGCGAACTTTCTTACGACGAAGGATATACAGAAGCGCGATGTCGAGGCGCCATGCAGAAAGCGCGAGAAATATCACCGGAGTTCGCTCAAGACTTTCCTGCCGAACAGAATAATATCCAAACTGGAAACCTTACCGTCAGCCCTATCAACGACGTGGATGTAAACACTCAGGTTCTGGTCAGCAATAACTTTGACACTGAAAATATTGCGCGGGCAATAAACGGAGTGCAATTTGCCCAACTCCAGACCGGACAGATGTTGGGACGACGTCTGTATGAAATATCTGTTGCTCTAACAGCGCCTAGACAAACCACCACCAATACTTCTGGTAAATCTTGGGGAGGATCACAAACAATTACGAATGAACAATACGAAGAACACACCATCACCAACGGCGAAGCCTTCTCCACCGGCGAATCCTGGGGCACGGCTGTTGCGGAGAACTCTGCCCACGCCGCGGACTTGACCTTCACCTACAAGGTGCGCAACACGGGCACGGAGTACGCCCGCGAGGTCGCCAATCTGGCCTTCAACCTCTACATTGGCGACGACCCCAACCCGGCCATCACCTACTTTGTGGCGCCTGACCTGGGCGGCGCGGGCAAGTTCCAGAACTTTATGCCCGGCGAGGAGCACACCTACACCTCGCGGCGCATCCCCCTCAGCCTGGAACAGATCAAGGCCATCGATCTGGGCGGCCCTATCCGCATTATGGTGGAGGATTTCACCTACGGCATCGACGAACTCTTCTACCAGGACGCAGCCAACGCCGGCATCCTTATCGCCATCGAAGATGGAACCGACGACGGCGACGAGGCCATCGACACCTATCTCATCCCCACCTGGGGCCAGGAGACGGTGCTCGACGTGCTGCGCCGCTACTTCCCCCACGAGACCGACACCAGCGGCATGGTGACCGCCATTTGGACACCCGAATACCGCACGGATACACCGGCCTGGTGCCAGGCGCCTCGCCGCCCCAGCGATCACCCCAGCAAGGCGCTCTGGTGCCGGCGCGCGCTCTCCACCGCGGAGTGGTGGAATGTCTATACCGACGGGTTGGGCGATGGCGCGGAAGGCTTCCAGGATACGCCCGCCACGCCCGGCAGTGTGGCGCTCTTCCGCTTCAACAAGGATAGTGACCTGGATGGCTTCTCCGACCGCTCGGAGCGACGTCTGGGATCGGATCCGTTCGACGCTGCCTCCTTCCCGCGATCCGAAGTGCTGGCCGGGCTGCACAGCATCCGCAACGGCAACCAGGTGATCGCTACGCTTTCGCTGCTCAACACCGGTCTCTACGACGCTTACGGCGTCGAG
>JAHDWG010000402.1:5838-6736 GCA_023384495.1 Caldilineaceae bacterium | reverse complement strand
ATTGTGCTAGCAGGCCCGTGACCGTTGGTGGACACGCTCGCATCATGGCGCACCAGGATCACCTTGCCGGCCTGGTAGGTAGAAACGGCCAGGCTGATGTTGAGCTGGGCAAAGAGTTCGGGCAGGCCAGAGGTGTAGACGCTGCGTAGGGGCACAGTCTCTTCCTGTGGCCGGCTGGTTGCATGTGCCATATCAATCACTCCCTTGCTTGGGTCACGATCATCATCAGGCCACCAACGTGGCCGCCATCTCTTCATCAGCCTGGTAACGGCGTGATCCGGGTATTTCATGGCAAAGATGCCTCGGCCGCCACTTCCTCGCCGAGAAGCTTCAGCCCGGCAGCCTGCGACTGGGCCCCAGATGCGCAGTGCGATTCTCAATGTGGAAGGGGAGCCCCTGGGCGCGCCGGGTCGGCGGTCTGTTGTCGCCCAGAATCTGCTCGTGTGAAAAGACTTTGGTAAAGAGATCGTTAGGATTCATGATCGGTGATGAACCAGGCCAATCAATACAATTCAAGCACCAAGTTCTGGTTGCGCAAGGGAGACACTAGCGCAACATCCCGCCCTGTCGCCAGGGCTGCCATGTCACCCGCACCCACGACCAGGTCGCGGGCGGCCTGCGTCACCAACGCCATGCCGGCCACCACACGCAGGCGGCGATAGCTGGCCGGCACCCGATACAGCTCATGCGGATAGAGAAAAAGCCGCTGGCGTGGAGACCCCGGCTGGTCCGGAGCGTTTTGAGATGCTGATCCAGTCAGAGCAAGTTGAGCACGCATACGGTTGTCGCCTCCTTTTTACACGCCGTCGCGAGAACGGTAGACATGGCAAGATGAGTCGGAACTCGAACCCTCGCCCGGTTGAGCCGATTGAGCGCCGTCAGCCAGGTGGATATCCAG
>JAHDWG010000402.1:0-5828 GCA_023384495.1 Caldilineaceae bacterium | reverse complement strand
AGCTCCCCGCTCTGCACCGAGTGCGCCGCGGCGCGCCAGGGTTCGTGCGCACCATCGCGCCAGAGACGCACCAGATAGGCCCGATACTGCGGGCTGGTGGGTTGAATCTTTCTGCTTGGTTGGGTCACGGCCATCTTGCGGCGCCTTGCCTGGATGGATGCTGGTTGCGATGAACAAAGCCAGTTATCTGTCGCTTGCCACTTTAGCAGGCGACCATGACAGGCTCGTATCCACACTGCCGGCGCCTCGTAACCAAACGGGATGAAGATCGTGACCAGGCGCGGTCAAGCTCGTGTCCGTTGCCGCCGCTATCTTTTGATCCGCGACAGGCAATGTATAATGCGGTGCATTCGGTGGCGCCTCACCTTTTGCCAATTGACAGATGACGATGAACAAACCCCAGCTTTCGCTCGCCCTCCTCGGCCCGTTCAGCGCAACCGTGGGCGACACATCGATTACAGCCTTTCGCACGGACAAGGTGCGGGCCTTGCTTGCGTACCTGGCCCTCGAACCGGAGCAGCCCCACAGCCGCCATGCCCTAGCCGGGTTGCTCTGGCCCGATCTGCTCGAACGGCAAAGCATGGACAACGTGCGTGTGACCCTCTATCGCCTACGACAGACGCTGGATGCAGCCCAACCGGGGCTGGCCGACCAGCTCTTTGCCATCACCCGCCAGACCGTGCAATTGAACGTCGCCGCTGTGTGGGTTGATGTAGCCGACTTTGAGGCAGCCTCGATCCCAGCGACGACACCTCGCAACGCACCGCTCATCGCCCAGCTTGCGCAGGCGGTGACGCTCTATCGTGGCGAGTTGTTGGCCGGGTTTAGCCTGGCCGATGCGCCTACCTACGAAGAATGGTTGCTGCTCCGCCGCGAGCAACTTGCCGCACGTGCGCTCCTCGCTCTCAAGACGCTGGCCGACGCCTTTGAAGCGCAAGGCGATCTGGAGCAAGCTCACACCTACGCCACCCGGCTGCTCGAATTGGACCCCTATGGCGAAGCCAGCCGCCGCCAGATGATGCGCATCCTGGTTCAGCGCGGTCTGCCCGACCAGGCGCTGGCTCAATACGCCACGCTGCGCCGCCTCTTGCGCGATGAGTTGGGCGTGGAACCCAACGCACAAACCGTGGCGCTCTATGAACAGATTCGCGACGGGAAAGGTGAGGCGGTGACAAGGTGGCGGGGTGACAGTCACCTTGTCACCCTGCCACCCCCTCATCCGGTTACACGCTCATCCGCTGCCTTTCCGCATGAGATTCCCTTCACCGGCTCATTTGTCGGGCGTGCGGATGAAGTTGCCGCGCTCACCCGGTGGCTGGCGCCGGATGCGGGCGCCCCTCGGGCGCAGTTGGTCATGGTGTTGGGTTTGGGTGGGGTGGGCAAGACCAGCCTGGTTGCTCATGTGGCTGGCGAGATGGCGGAACAATTTGAGCGGGTGCTCTGGCGCTCGTTGCTCAATGCGCCGCCGTTGGAGAGCCTGTTGGCCGGGTTGCTGCCAGCGCTGGCCGAGCAGCCGCTCATCGAACTCCCCACCTCCCCGGATGAGCAACTCGCATTGCTCTTTGGCTATCTGCGCCAGCAACGAGTGCTGCTGGTGTTGGACAACCTGGAGAGCATTTTGGACCCCGCAGAGGCCGGGCGTTTTCGGCCCGGTTACGAAGGGTATGACCAACTGCTGTGGCAGGCGGCTACGAGCACCCACCAGAGCGCTCTGCTCCTGACCAGCCGTGAGCGGCCGGGTGCGGTTGCGCGCCTGGCCGGCGATACGCCGCTCGTGCAGTCACTTCTGCTCAAAGGGCTGGATGAAGTTGCCGGACAGGCGTTGCTGGTGGAGCGGGGCGTCGCCGGCCAGGCGGTTGCCCGGTCGGCGTTGGTGGCGCGCTATTCGGGCAATCCGCTGGCGCTCAAGCTGGTGGCCGATACGGTGCAGGAGCTGTTTGGCGGGGATGTTGAGAGTTTTCTTGCCGAAGAGACCCTGATCTTCGACGATGTGCGCAAGATCCTGGCCCAACAGTTTGACCGTCTGACCGAACTGGAGCAGGCGATCCTTTTTTGGCTGGCGGTCGAACGGGAAGCGGTCGATGCGCAGACGCTCCGGCGCAATCTGGTGCAGTCGCCGGGTCACGCCTTTTTGGAGGCATTGCGCAGTTTGCAGAATCGTTCGCTGATCGAGCGGCAGCGCGACGGCCTTGGCCTGCAAAATGTAGTCATGGAATTTCTGACCGAACACCTGGTCGCAGCAGCCTGTGTCGAGATCCAGACCAGGCAGCCCAACCTGCTGCATCGCCATGCGCTGATCAAGTCCACCGCCAGCGACGAGGTACGCCAGAGCCAAATTCGTCTCATCCTGGCCCCCGTTGCCGACCGGCTACGCGGCGCGTTGGGCCAGGCGGCTCTAACCGAAAAGCTGCGCGCTTTCCTAGCTGGGCTGCGGCAAACGGCGCTGCATCAGCCCAGCTATGCCGGGGGCAATCTACTCAACCTGTTGCTCCACCAGGGCGTGGATGTTGCGGGGTATGATTTTTCGCACCTGAGCGTCTGGCAGGCTGACCTGCGGGGGGCGAGCCTCGCCGGGGTCAATTTGACTGGCGCTGACCTCACCGGTACGACCATCACCGAAGATTTTGGGCGCATCTTTGCGGTGGCGATCCATCCGCACGGCCATCTGCTGGCTGCCGGAGGCGCGCAGAGTGCGGTGCGCATCTGGTCGTTTCCCGCCGGGCAAAATGCTGAACTGCTCACCGGCCACACCAATGCAGTGATGGCTGTGGCCTGGAGCCCAGACGGGTCGTTGCTCGCCAGCGGCAGCCAGGACCGCCGAATTCGCATCTGGGATTGGCGAGCGGGCCGCTGTCTCAGCGTATTGCCTGGACATAGCAGCGGCGTTTTTGCCATCGCCTTTAGCCCAGATGGGCGCTGGTTGGCAAGCGCCGGCCAGGATCACACCGTTCGCCTTTGGGAAGTGGCTACCGGTCGCCAACTTGAAGTCTTCACCGGCCACACCGATGTCGTCTTCGCCCTCGCCTTTCATCCGGGCGGTAACCTGTTGGCGTCGGGCGGCAGGGATCATGTGATCTGTCTCTGGGAGCTATCTGCATTGGGGCAGGAGGAGTCTGTTCAAGCGGCAGGGAGTTCAGTGCGGCTACTCGCCACCCTACGCGGGCATGACCACCAGGTGCTGTCGCTGGCATTTAGCCCTGCGGGGTCTTTGCTAGCCAGTGGCAGCGGCGATTCAACCATCCGCCTATGGGAGCCGGAGGAACGGCGCGTGCTGGCTACATTGCGGGGCCACAACCACTGGGTGCGTGCGCTCGTCTTCAGTCCCGACGGCGCACGCTTGTTTAGCGGCGGCGGGGACCGGACCATCAGAATCTGGGAAGTGGCCGGCCGCCGCGCCCTCGAAGTCTTGCGCGGCCACGCCCACACCATCCGCGCCATTGCCCTTCACCCCGATGGCTCACTCCTGGCGAGTGGCGGGCTGGATGACACCATCCGGCTGTGGGATTTGCGCCACCAGCAACCCAACCGGGCGATCCGCACGATCCACGGTTCTGTTACGGTGATTCGCACGCTGGCCTTTAGCCCGGATGGGGAGCTGCTGGTGACTGGCGACGGTAAGGGTTGGGTGCGGGTCTGGCCGGTGACGCCGGCTGATTCAGAACCCGCAACGCCGTATACACTGCCGGGCCGCGGGATGCAAGTCAACTGCGTCACCTTTAGCCCCGATGGCCGGTGGATCGCCAGCGCCGACGATGATCGGGTCGTGCGTATCTGGGAGCGGTCGAGCCGGCAACCCATTGCCGTCCTCCACGGCCACCAGGCTGCGGTGCATACCGTGCGGTTTGCGCCGCAGGGCGATGTAATGGCGACCGCTGGCTACGAGGGCGCCATCTATCTGTGGGATGTCAGCGCAGCCGCCCACCCCCGGCTGCTCACTCAACTGTCAGGGCACAGGCTGGAGATCAACGATCTGCACTTCACCCCTGATGGGAGCCATCTGATCAGCGGCTCTTCGGATAGTACGCTGCGTGTATGGAATGTGGCTACGGGCCGGTGTGTTCAGGTGCTCGAAGCAGAGCAGGGACATTGCACATCGCTGGCTCTCCATGCGCAACGCTCGCTGGTGGCGGCGGCTGGTTGGGCGGGCGTCATTCGTCTCTACCGGTTGACCGAACAGAACCAGCTCGAACCCCTTCCGGTGATCAAGGCGCACGCCACCCGCATTGCGCAGCTCGCCTTTAGCCCCGATGGGACACGCCTGGCTAGCGGCGGCCAGAGTGGGACTGTCCGCCTGTGGGAGGTGGAGACGGGCCGGCAACTGCTCCGCCTGCACGGGCACACCCAACCGGTGGAGGCTGTGGCATTCCACCCCGATGGTACGCTGCTCGCCAGCGGGAGTGAAGATGAAACCATGCGATTGTGGACGGTCGCGGGCGAGCCGCCGGTGGGCAGAGCGGAAAAGGTCCTGCGTGTGCCTGGCCCCTATGCCGGCATGAAGATTGACGGTGTCACCGGCATCAGCGCGGCGCAGCGAGCGGCGCTCAAGGCGCTTGGCGCGGCGGATAGGGGAGCGGTCTAGCGGGGTCTGGATGAAGACTCAAAGACGCAAAATCTAGGCAAACTCGATCCGCAACTGCTTCCCAACTGCACGAGCCAGTCGGTCCAATGAGGCTAAGGTCACAGCCGTATTTTCCGGGTCGAGTAAACGGTCTATCTGCGAACGACTCGTCTGCAACTGCTCAGCCAACTGTGTCTTGTTCATCTGCACTTCAGTCATGATCTCGCTTATCTGGAGCGCCAACAACCGCTTCAACGCACGCGCCGAGACTTCTTCCAAAATCCCTTCTTCGGCTAGAAAGTCATCAAAGTTACTACCACTGTACGGGTTCATGTTCTCACTCTCCACCACGCCACCAAAGATTCGTCCGCTCACGAGCCAGCTGCAGATCGTTTGCCGGGGTCTTCTGCGTCTTCTTGATAAATCCATGCAGCAGCGCCATCTCTGTGCTGCGCACCGTAAACAAGACACGAGCAATCCGACCACCACTCAGATGTGAACGCACCTCCCACAGATCCGCCTCAATTTTTCGCACCAGTGGCATCCCTAGCGGCCAGCGAAACTGCACCAGCTTGATGTCTTCGCCGATGACTTGCCGATCCTCCTTTGTCATCTCTTTCAGCCACTCTCGGACTGGTTCACGCCCACTTGCTGTACGAAAGAAGATGACTTGAAGAAGCGGCTCTGTACTCATGCAACCCAGTGTACCATATGAGGTACACCCATGCAAAATCACTCAAAGGGCAGTTGGATAAGCACCCCATCAACACCCGCCTGCTCCAGCATCTACATCCTTACTCCCCCAGATAGGCCTTCTTCACCTGCGGGTCCTGCGCCACGGCCTGGGCCGGGCCGGAGAGCACCACGTTGCCGGTCTCCAGCACGTAGGCGCGGGTGGCGTAGCGCAGGGCCAGGTGGGCGTTCTGCTCGACCAGCAACATGGTGGTCCCTTCCTGGTTGAGTTCGTGGAGCGTTTTGAAGAGATCCTTCACCAACAGCGGCGACAGGCCCATGGAAGGCTCATCCAGCAGCATCAGTTGGCCGCGGGCCATGACCGCCCGCCCCACCGCCAGCATCTGTTGTTCGCCGCCGCTGAGTAGATCGGCCAGTTGATGTTTGCGTTCGTCCAGGCGGGGGAAGATGGCAAAGACCCGTTCGAGGTCCTGGGCGATCATGGGGGCGTCGCTGCGGGCAAAAGCTGCCAGCTTGAGATTCTCCAGGATCGTCAAATTGCCAAAGATGCGCCGCCCTTCGGGTACGAGGGTAATGC
>JAHDWG010000401.1 GCA_023384495.1 Caldilineaceae bacterium | reverse complement strand
TAGGTCAGTTCGGCCACGCGTTGGACGCGGTGCAGCAGAGGTTCGGGTAGTCTGATGGTAAGCGTCTGTTCTAGCATTGCCAGCGCCTTATCAACAAGGAGAGGATGGTGAATGGTCGCCACCTCTACTATCGAGGTCTCATTCTACCATTACGGACGGTAAGACGCCAACCGTGTTGGCAGGCGAAGACTGAGAGCGGGGTCTAGGGCGCTGTCAGCGGATTCTGGGAGCAGATTGAACGGATTTGTCACGACGAATCCGTTCCGCCGGGCTGGTTTTGGGAACGGATTGCCGGCGCGGCATCCGTTCAATCCGCTCCAAAAATCCGTTGACAGTGACATGCAGCTTTTCGGCAGAGATCGTGCAGTCCGCGCACGGCTGGGGGAGGGTATACTGTTCACGACGCAAGTGATCATGAAATGCTATAGGAAGACGGTAGGTCACCAAGCGTGCGTTCGTGCTATGCTGGTGCGTACCGCTTGATGGCAAGTTGACAACATGGCTGATGCCAATACCGCGCTTGTTTATCGAGGAGTTGGAACATGAAGCACGCTTTGTACGGGGTCATCGCCGTTTCATTGCTGGCCGTTCTCACACTGGGTCTGATACGAACCGAACAGACGTACGCCCAGGGTGGCGCGGTCAAGATTACCGACGCCATCCCGGCGACGAGCCAGACGGGGAGAATCTTTCAAACTTCGTTCACCTACAATTACAGCAGTGGACGCGTCATCCTCGCCGGGTACGAACAAGGCACCGGACGTATGTATGTGGATGATAACCTGTATATCTACGTAACTCGTCCCGACAGTACAGTTGTCACGTATACCCGTTTTCTTGACCTGAACTTTTCACCTGTCGATTTGACCGGTTATTTTTTGCCCGGCAACAACCAGGTTGAAGTGCGAATTGAAAACATTGCTGGGCCCGGTACATCCAGTGCTCTCTGGTTGGTAAGTCTCGCGCAGACACCGGTTACCCTGCCCTATCGAATCGTCGATAGCATTCCCACCTTTCCAGTGGCCGCTGGGAGCTTCTTTTCACGTTACTTTTACGTCGAGTACAGTGGTAGTGGCCGCCTATTGTTGGCAGCAAATGCGGATGGTCAGGGGATCACAAGTGTCAATGACAATTTGTTTGTGCAGGTATGGCGACCAGATGGCACAGTGCGACAGTATTCGCGCGACAACACCCCACTCTCGACAATCGACTTGACGAACTATTTTCATCCAGGTCTGAATCTAGTACAACTCCGCCTCCATACCCGCGGCTCGTCGGCGGGCACGGGACCATTTTGGATGGTGCATCTGCCAGAGACACCCGTGACTCTTCCCTTTCAGATTTCACCCAATATTCAGACCTATTCACCGCCAGCTGCGGACATTTTGGGGCGCTACTTCTGGGTTAATGTCAGCAGCGGCGGCAAACTCTTCGTCTCATCCAGCGCAGATGGCAACGGCCAACTGGCGGTTGCTGGCGCGTTTTACCTGCGCGTCGTCCACCCCGATGGATCGCAGGTGACTTTTGTTCAGGATAACGCACCATCAAAGGCTGTAGACGTTTCTCGTTATTTTGAGCCAGGGCTAAATCTAGTTCATGCGCGCATTCGCAACACCGGCACTTCGGTGGCGGCCGCGCCAGTCTATCTCACCCAATCCGGGACTCCCCTACCGATGGTTGCGCTTGAAGCTCCGGGCTGGTCGAAAGAGATTACATCTGGTTTTGCGTTCACGAACCGTGGAGATGGCACTGTGTTTTTTGATCAGACTTTTGCACTGGACTATCAACGGGGCGAGATAATTCTTTCGCAGTATTCGGATGGACAGGGCATTTTCGCTGTAGATGACCGCATGTTAATCGATATCGTTCGGCCAGACAATACAACGAGGGCCCTAGTTCTTTCCGGCTGGATTACACCGGTGCAGCTGACAGAACTGCTACAAATTGGACGCAACGAGGTTCGAGTTCGCTTGCAAGAGACAAGTCGTGAATCCTGGTCGACATCTCTGTGGTTCTACAATCTTGTTCCCACACCAGAAGCGTTGCCAGTTCAAATCACGGATGCATTTCCAGGTGCCAATCGAGGCGATGGACGAGATTTTTTTGCCCGGCGGATGTATGTCCACTATGACGGCGATGGGCAATTGACCCTCGCACAATTTTCGGACGGCGCCGGCAATCTTACTTTTGATGACATTGCCAGGATTTGGGTCTACCACCCAGACGGTGTCGTGCGCTATGCCGAATACTCCGGCCTGCTTACGCCAATCGATGTGTCACGGCTCTTTGCAGTCGGGCAAAACCTCGTTTGGTTGAGAATGACCGAAACCTCTAACAATTCAGGGAGTTCGTCTGTCTGGCTGAGTCAGTTGCCGGCGCAACCAGCAACGACTCCGTATCAAATTACCTCTGGCTTTCCTGGCGGCAATCGTGGTGACGGCAGAGACTTTTTTGGCCACTATCTCTATATTCGTGAAACTGGACTTAACCAAACTACGCTATCGCAATTCGCAGACGGAACTGGCAATGTCGGCGTAGATGATCTATTGATTGTGGAAATCTCTCGGCCTGATGGTAGCTTTGCATCCCTACAGGTAGGTGGCAATGTCGCCCCGATTCAACTCTACCCCTATTTGAACGTGGGTCTAAATAAGCTTCGTATCCGTCTGCGCGAAACTTCTAATAACTCAGGCGCCAGTTCGATCTGGTTCAGCCAGACGGGTCCTATCGTCGCACCGCCCCCTACTGCCACGCATACACCAACTCTCACTCCGTCGGCGACACCGCTGCCATCAGATACACCAACTGCCACGGCAACACCTACGGCAACAGCGACAGATACCCCTACTGCTACCGATACGTCAACCAGTACCCCAACACCAACTCACACCTCCACCGCTACTGCAACGGCCACTGGCACAAACACGCCCACCGCCACGCCCACCCCCGACGTCTTCCCCGCCATCCACCGAATCCAGCCCAACCAGGGCAGCAACCACGCGGCCAACGACATCCACATCCACGGCGAACGCTTCGCCAACGGCGCCACCATCCGCCTGGGGAGCATCGTGCTCACCCAGACCACCTTTGTGGATGCCGGCCTGTTGCAAGCCATCGTACCCGCGGGTTTCGCTGCCGGCGCGTACGGTCTCACCGTCACCAATCCCGACGGCGGGTCGGCCACGCTGGCCAACGCCTACACCGTCTTCGACAACGAACTCAACGATGACCTCTTCGCCCACGACTACGAACTGTGGAGCGAACCCGCCGCACCCCACGCCGGGGCGGAGGCCAGGCTCTATCTGCTGGTGCGCCGGCAGGGGGGCAAGCAGCCGTTGGCCGATGTGACGGTGCGCTTCTTGCTGGGCGACCCGGCAGCGGGTGGCGTGTTGATCGGCAACGGGGCCATCCCGCTGCTCTCGCCGCGCAGCGCCGGCGCGACCACCGGCGTGGCCTGGACGCCGCCCGCCGCGGGCGAGTACGCCATCCACGCCCTCGTCGACCCCGATAACGCCATTGCCGAAACCTACGAGAACAACAACCACATCCGCCGCACGGTCATCGTGTTGCCGCCGGCCGCCGACCAACTGGCCCCGCACGTCGATAGCTTTACCATCAACGGCGGTGCGCGGCGCACTGCAGAACGCATCGTCACCCTCGACACGCTGGCTACCGACCACGAACCGGGGACTGGTGTGGCAAAGCTGTTCTTTGTGGAATATGAGTTCAGCCCGGCGGCCAACCAGTGGACGCCTGTGCAACAGTCGCCCTGGCTCGACTACGCCGCAGCCAGCGCCGGCCACGCCTGGAGCCTGGTGCCAGCGTCGGGCCTGAAGTATCTGCAAGTCTGGGCCGCCGACCGCGCCGGCAACATCTCGCTCTTCCCCGGCAAGGCGTACATCAATTACCTGCCCCCACTCCAGCGCGTGGCGGCCAACCAGCGCAAGGTCTACCGCTTCGAGTTGGAAGCCGGCCAAACGCTCTCGGCCCGGCTGGAGCCGGCCAGCGGCGACCCCGACCTCTACATCTGGCCGCCCGACCACCAGACTCGCCCGCCCTGGGTGAGCAATCTACCCGAAGGGGTGGATGACCTGGTGATTCAAGCGCCGCTGGCGGGCCGCTACCAGGTGGAGGTCTACGGCTACACCGCGGCCGAGTTCCGGCTGATCGTGGAGATCGGGGGCGGGTTGTTGGCTTCGGCAACCGAGGGTGGCGTCGACCCCGACAAGCCGATCCCCGACGGGCCGCCGGTGGACCATGAGGATGAACCGGGCGCGGCCTTCGCCCTCACCACGCCGGGGCAGGAACCGCAGCCGCTCTTCTTGCCGCTGGTGCAGAAGTGAGCGGGCATCCACGCGGGATGACCCACACGAGGTGACAGTGACAGTCACTGGCCGGCAGGCCGCCAACCAGTGACTGTCACCTTCGCTCCTACATGGCTTCCCCCTTCAATTTTCAGGTTCAACCGGATCTCAGGGGGGTGACACCGCCCCGTCATCAATGGACGGGGCTCGTGTCCAGGAAGCCAGGTCTCGCCCACAGGGCGCCCGCCCCTGGGCGTGGCCTGGTTTTTCACGAGCACGGTGGCTTTTGGCCCCGTGCGGGCGTGTCAACCCCCTGAATTCCCAATGAACCGAAAATTGTAAGCAACCTGTCGGTTTCGCCGCGCGCCAACCCTGTGCTATACTGGGCCAAAGGTCACGCATAGGAGACGCTACGTGAGCATCGATTCCCCCAACTTCGCCTTTCTCGCCAGCCACGACGAGCAACTGGTCCAGCTGGGCGGGTTGGCCGAACGCTATTTCCGCGACGACCCCAACACCTGCCTGATCAAGTTGCGCCAGTTTGGCGAGCAACTCGCCCAGCACGCGGCCGCGCGCACCGGCCTCTTTGCCGCCGCCGACGAACCGCAGGCCGACCTGCTTCGCCGCCTCAAGGTCGAACGCGTTGCGCCCCAAGAGGTCATCGACTTCTTCCACCAGTTGCGGCTAGCCGGCAACCGCGCCGCCCACGACGGCGTCGGCGAACACAGCGACGCACTCGCCAATCTTAAGATCGCCCGCCAGCTCGCCATTTGGTTCCACCGCGCGTTTGGCCAGGCGGCAACGTTCAAACCGGGGCCATTCATCCCCCCGCCCGACCCGCAGGCCGTCACCCAGTCGCTCAAGGCCGAACTCGACCGGCTGCGCGCGGGGCTTCAGGCCACCCAATCCGCCGCCGAACAGGCGCGCAGCGAGGCCGCCGCCCATGCCGAGGCTCGCCGCCTGGCCGAGGCGCAGGCGCTCTACGTGGTGGAAGAACGGCAAATCTGGGAGCAGCTCGCTCAGGAGATCGAGCGCGAGAAGAACGCGCTCGTCCAACGGCTCATAGCCCTGCAACAGGCGGCAACCGCCGCCCCCCGCCAGATTGCCGCCTTCATCACCCAGGGCCAGGAAGCCGCCGGCGCGATCGACCTCGACGAGGCCGCCACCCGCACGCTGATCGACCAGCAACTGCGCAACCGCGGCTGGGAGGTGGATAGCGAGACGCTGCGCTACGCCGCAGGCGCCCGACCGGTCAGAGGGCGCAACCTGGCCATCGCCGAGTGGCCCACCGCCTACGGCCCCGCCGATTACGCCCTCTTCGTGGGGACCATCTGCGTGGGCGTGGTCGAGGCCAAACGGCGCAACAAAAATGTGTCGACTGCCATCGGCCAGGCGCAGCGCTACGCCCGCGGCTTTCGCTTTTCCGAGCTGACCCAGCCCGCCGGCGGCCCCTGGCCCGACGGCGAAGGCAGCGCCTTCCGCGCGCCCTTTGTCTTTTCCGCCAACGGTCGCCCCTATCTCAAACAACTGGCGACTGCCAGCGGCATTTGGTTCCGCGATGTGCGCCGCCCCACCAACCGCCGCCGCGCGCTGGCCGACTGGTTCACGCCCGACGGCCTCAGAGCCGAGCTGGAGATGGACCGCCAGGCTGCCCAGGCCGCCCTGCAAAGCCAATCCTTTACCTTTGGGTTCCCGCTCCGCCCCTACCAACAACAGGCCATCCAGGCCATTGAAGAAGCTATGGCGCACGACCGCCGCGCCATGCTCGTGGCGATGGCCACCGGCACGGGCAAGACCAAGCTGGCCATCGCCCTGCTCTATCGCCTGCTGACCGCCAAACGCTTCCGCCGCGTCTGTTTTGTGGTCGACCGCAACGCCCTCGGCCAGCAAACCGGCGGTGAGTTCGCCACCACCAAGGTGGTCGGCTTGCGCACCTTTGCCGACATCTTTGACCTCAAGGGCATCGACGTGACTGCGCCCGACCCTGAAACCAAGGTCCACATCTGCACGATCCAGGGCCTTGTTCGCCGCGTGCTCTATGCCGGTGAGCCCGCCGGCGCGCCGCCCATCGACCAATACGACCTCATGGTCGTGGACGAATGCCACCGCGGCTACCTGCTCGACCGCGAATTATCCGACGCCGAACTGAGCTTCCGCGACCAGGCAGACTACATCTCCAAATATCGCCGCGTTCTCGAACACTTCGACGCCGTCAAAGTCGGCCTCACCGCCACACCGGCGCTGCATACGGTGCAGATCTTTGGCGACCCGATCTTTACCTACTCCTATCGGGAAGCGGTGATCGACGGCTACCTCATCGACCAAGAGCCGCCCATCCGCATCCAGACCGCGCTCAGCCAGAGCGGCATCACCTTTGCCAGGGGCGAGGAGGTGGAGCTGCTCGACCCGCTGACCGGCCACATCGACCTGGCCC
>JAHDWG010000400.1 GCA_023384495.1 Caldilineaceae bacterium | reverse complement strand
CTTTGGTTCAATACGTGGCCTGGATTTTGGCTAACGCCTGGCCACTTCCCTTTCCTCGAACTGGTAACCACTCGGAATATCTACGCTGTGCGATCAAATGCTTCCGCCTTCACGACGAGTGTGAGATCACTCACCGACCATGTCTCATCGGCGCCGGCGGCAACCGGGCGTATTGGGCGCGTGCCCGTGTGGCGGATCGCGTGGAGCAGCCAGCCCAGAGGCGATGCATCGCGCACGGTGCTGGGGGGGTGGAGCTCGCCCTGGTTGAGCGGCGGCAGTTGCAGCGCATCAAACGACATAGGTATGGAGGTGACAAAGATCTTGATCTGTTCCCGGGGCTGGTAGCCGGTCGCACCGGTTGTCGCCACTACAGAGATGGGCAGGCTCCGATTGCCTGGCGCCAGCTTCTCGGTCGGACCACGGCTGGGGTATATGCGCCGGATCGCGTGGTCCGCACCCAGGTGGAGCACCGTGACGTAGAGGGGTTGCCGCGACCGGTTGTGCAGCCGGAACGCAAGGCGCTGCCCTGACGTCGCCGCAATCTCTTGCCGGCGTTGTTCATTGGGTGCAATATCGACGATGGCAATGGCGTCGCGCAACGCGGCGGGCGTCGCGGGGTTGCGCAGCCGCTGCACGTTGCGAAAGATGGTCAGATGCTCCAATACCGTGGCCACTTGTGGTGCACCCCCTGGCGCTTCCACCAGCGGCTCGCCCAACACGTTCTGAATCTGGAAGAGGCCTGCTGCTTCCACCACACAATAGTCCGCTCCATCTCCCGCCTCGACCAGGGCCACCACACGCAGAAAGGCTGAGGGCTGGCCCTGATTGACCGTCGAGATGGCAGTGCGCACCGCCAGATCATCCACTGCCACAACCGCCTGCTGATCACCAAAGCCGGGGGCGACAAGCTTGGCGCGGCTCCCCTGCGCAACAAGGGCTGGGCGGTCTAGCGTAGCCCAGGCGTGATCATCGGCTACCTCATCCACCGTCGCGGCGCCTTGGGGAGGGCCGACCACTTGACTCCCTGGGGGATAGATGGCGAGGCGGCTACCCTCGTTCAGGCCCAACGCGCCACCGCCATTGATCTTTACACGCTCCCCGACGCTCTCAATGATAATCCAATAGCCTGCTACCGGGGGCGCGACGCCGCCAAAGAGCTTGCGGTGCGCCGGCCCTTCTAGTTGTGGCGATTGGTGGGCGTAGATGGCGCGCACCTGAGCATGGACCCGGTCATGCAGATCGCCCCAGGTCATATCGGGGTGATAGGTATGCAACGCCTGCAACACAAAATGGGTAAGCGCGCCATGCCACTGTTGCTGCACCGGCGCTCGATATTCGTTGGCCAACTCCTCATCTCGGCAGGCAGCCAAAAGTACGTATTCGCTGGCGACATTCCCACTTCTCGTCGCCGCCAACTCTGTTAGCACAGTCTCGGGGGGGCGCGAGCGGGTGTCGGGCGGGGCCTGACGCGCGAGGGGGCGATCCACGCCGCGTGCGCGCGTCAGGTGACCGGCGTGGCAGCAGTCAAGGATCAGAGCCACCTCGGCGCCCTTCTGCTCCACTGCCCTGATAAGCGCCGCCAACTCCTTGTCGAGCAGGTCATACTGGCCAGGATCGCGACTATCGTAAGCAATGAGCGACTCGTCATAGCCGTCGGGTTCGCCGGGGTCGCTGCTAAGGGCCTGCGAGCCGTGACCGCTATAATGGAAGAGCACCAGATCCCCAGCGCCGGCCTGGTTGCGCATGTGAGTGCGCCAACCGTCGATGATGGCGGCGCGCGTTGCCTGGGTATCGGTCAGCAGACGGATATGCAGTTCTGGCGTTCCCAGCCGCTCTATCAGAAACGACCGCATAGCCGTCACATCGGCCACACAACCGCGCAGCGCGGGGATACCGCCTGTGGGCGAGTATTGGTTGATCCCCACCAGGAGGGCGTACAAGTTGCCGGCCATGACTCTCCTATGCTTTGCGCCGGACCGAATCAAGCTGCGCTATACCCTGTTGACCGGTATGGTGGTTCAGCCCACAACCGTGACACAGATGGGTGTCTATTCCCTCGTCAACACGGGCCCCTGTTGGGTGCGACGGTAGAGATCGGCAAAAGCTGGGCTGCCGTCGTCATCGAGCAGCTCGGTATGATTGCCCCGCTCAAAGACGGGCTGGTTGTTGCGGCTGAAATATTGCCACATCTCGGACGTGTGATGCGAGTCATTGGCGAAATAGACATTGACTCCGCAGGCGCGGCTAAACTTGAGCAGGCGTCGCGGCAGCGTAAAGTCGGCCTGATCGACGCGATATTTTGCCAGCGCGCTTTCGTCGATCTCGACGCCCAGGCCAGGCGCTTCGGGCACGCGCGCATGGCCACCCAGCACCTCGATCCGCCTGGTGAGCAAGTTATGCTCGTATAGCTCATGGCAGGTCACTGCCGGCCACTGGGCATGGGTGAGCATTGCGCCCAGGTGCAACGCCATGGTGGTGGTCAGGCCGGTGCCCACCATCTGCAAAAAGAAGGGCATGTTGGCCATGCCGGCCGAGATGCCATCGGCCACGGTGCGCGAAACACCACCGCCAATCACAAAACCATCGCAATACCCCTCGCTGATCGCGGTGCGGCCTGGGATGCTTCCATAATGATGCGCCGTCGCCGTGCGGATCTGCGCACGAAGCAGCTTGTTGCCCGCCACATCGTCAGCTCGGATCGGCCCCTCGTAGATCTTGATTTTCGGGAACTCTTCTTCCAACGCCCGCAAGACCGGCACGGCGAACGAGACCCCAAGCAGAAAGTCGTTCCAGTCGGCATCGATACAGAAATAGTCGGGCGTGGCTGCGCTGATCCGTTTGATCGTCTCGTGGACATCGAACCAAGGTCGCGCCTTGATCTTGATCGAAGTGTAGCCGAGCTCCGCGGCAACCTTGGCCTCTCGCTCATAATGTTCGGGCGCCATGTCGTGATCCCAAAACGAGATGGGCGCCCAGTCGCGCACCTTATGGCCCAGCAACCGATAGACCGGCACACCGGCCAGCTTGCCCGCAGCATCAAAGAGCGCCATCTGCAACCCAGCGCCCAGGCTATCATCCCACATCAGCTCGAAGGGCGAGCGGCCCAGCACCCGTTCGGCCAGGTTGACCTGTCCCCACGTGTAGTTTTGGATCGTCTCGCCGTAGCCGACGACACCGGCGTCGGTTTCGACCCGAATCACCTCAACTTCGGCCCAGCGATGGATGCGAGCCCGCTCCATTTCGCGGCGCACGCGCTCGACAAAGGGGACAACCAACAGGATACGTTCGACATCAGTGATTTTGGCGATTGCCATATTGTTGTAGATCCTTTTTTATGAGCTGGTGACAGCGTAAACTATATTTCTCGATATTTTCACGATCGTAGCTGCGGTTTCTGGCCGCTCCCACGGGGCTCCCAGAAACCGCAGCTATGTTGCCAGGCCACATAGAAGATACCAAAAAAACTTAGTTTACAGAGTACTGATTTGTGATACAAAAAGTAGTTCATCTTACTGTGGCGGGCAAGCGTTGTCAACCTGTACTTGAACGGCGCGCAAAACAAGCGGGCCCCCACCCGCCGGCTCAAGTGGGGACCCGCTCGTTGGTTTCGTACAATCTGCGCAATCATGTGCGCGTCTTATGTCAGCGGTATAACATGGCCAAACCGCTGACCCACGATTCCTGGTTTCATCCCTGCGTTTTATCTTCCTGTCGTTCCATGAGCATATTGACTTTGTGATTGAGGGCGCTGATCTTCTTGCTCAGCGCCTCAATATCGCTCTTCGTTGGCACGTTGAGTCGGTTGAGAATGACCTCAACGCTCTCCTCCAGGGCCTTGCCGGCCCTGCTCATAGAGGTGGCCGGGGGCGCGCCCTTGCCGTGTGCGGCGCCAGGCTTCCCTGCGGCGCGGAATTCGCTGACCCACTGCTGAATGTCCGCCTCGACCATCTCGCCCCGTTCCGCCAGCTTCTCCACCACGCCATTGGCCTCTTCAAGCGTCATGGCCGCCGCGCCCAGGCTGGCCAGCAATGCCTTGCGCGCCATCAGGTAGAGATTCGCCGTCTGTACAATCGCTTCGTTGCGGACGTCGATGACCTTATCCTTAACTTGTTCCTCAAGCGATTTTTGCTCATTTTGTTTGGCCATGCCACTTCTCCTCTCTTGGGTGAAATACGCGCCGAATCCTTGCATCTGACACAATGCCAACTCAAACGTGAGAATAGTCGCCAGACCTTCTGGTGGGATTCTGGGTGCGTGGCGCGAAGGGGAAAGTGCACGGGAATGCTGGCCGACGCGCCGAGCGTTTTTCATACGACCCAGTCGTATGACGATTGGCGCCCTTATCACCTGTCGGCTTGCAAAGTCACTCTGGTAAAGATGCTCTAGGGCGCGGTCACCAAATTGCGGAGCTGGTTGACCGTGCTGGGGCCAATCCCAGGGGCGCGTTCCAGATCATCGACCGAGGTATAAGGCCGGTGGTTGATGATGGCCTGCGCCTTGCTAGGCCCAATCCCCGGAAGGGCCACCAGTTGTTCGAGGGTGGCGCTGTTGAGATTGACGCGGCCGCCACCTGCCAAACTTGGGCTATTCGTCGTATTTGAGGCCACCCCGCCTGAACCGCCAAGCGACCCTGAAAAAGCGGGCGCGGCTTCATCGCCGCTCGGCGCCCGCACATGTGCGCCATCCCAGAGCTTCTCGGCCTGGTTGATCAGGTCCATCCCCGCGGCGTCTGTCAGCCCGCCGGCTGCGTGGAGCGCATCACCAACCCGCGCCTCGGCGGGGAGTTGGTAGAGCCCGGGCCGCGCCACCGCACCGCTTACATAGACTGTAATCGGCGGCGGCGTCGGCGATGGCAAGGGCGTGGCCGTGGGCGCCGGGGTCTCAGTCGGCAGCGGGGTTGGCGGCGCTTGGATTGCCACCGGCGGCGGCGCCGGGCGCTGGAGCCACAGTCGCCCACCGGCTACAACGGCCAATGCCGTCAGCGCGGCCAAAACGTATGGTAGGATGCCCGTTGCTTTATGTCCGCCTTCCGTCGAATTGGATGAAGTCGCATTCAACGATATGGGGGGAAGGTCATCGCGCCTTTGCCCTGTGTCTGATGAGGAAAACATCGCGCCACCCTGCTCACAAGTTGAACCAAGCTGCTTCACAGTCTCGGGGTGGATACGCTCACCCGCCCCACGATTGTAGAGCGGAACCGGCGGCGCTTCAACCTACATTTGTCGGATTGCTTGCTGGCCAAATAGTACCAGCGCCTGATCGTCATTCATAGGGTGGTTCAGCCCGCCGCGCACGTCTCGATAATAGCGTTCGAGCGGCAGCGTTTTGGTCATGGACGCACCACCGGCCACACGCATACAGTGATCGACGGCGGCCACCGCGTTGTTGGTGATGGTGTATTTGGCGGCGATAACGGTGGGGCTGAGCGCCACCCGGTGCTCAGGGTAACGCTCCCATAATTCAGCGGCAGAATAAAGATGCGTGCGCGCCTGGTGAATCAGCAGAGCGGCCTCCCCTAGCCGGCGCTGAATGCCCTCTAGTTCGGCAATTGGTTTGCCCAAGGCAGTGGGCGCCCGTTCCCGCGCATAGCGCACGCCGGCCTGGAGCGCAGCCACCGCCACCCCCAGATAAACGGCGCTGACGCCCAGCATAAACCAGGCATTGGTCTTGGACCCCTGCTTTGTCTTGCTGGCGGCCTTGTCCATGGAGCCACGGGTGAGGATGTGCGTGTGAGCGACCCGGAGGTCGCTCAGCAGAATATCGTGGCTGCCGGTGGAGCGCATGCCCATCGCATCCCACGTCTCGACAATCTCCAGCCCCGGCCCCGGCTCGACCAGAAAACGGGCCACTTCATCGCTGCCATCTTGCAGCGCAGCGGGGATGAGCATATAGTCGAGCGCCGGGCTCATGCTGCCAAAGGTCTTGCGCCCGTTGAGTAACCATGCGGTCGGCTGGGCGCCATCTTCGTAGAGGGGGGTGGCCGTGGTCTTGGGCTTACCGCCACGACTGGGGCTGCCCAGTTCCGGCTCAGTGGCAATCGAATTGACCAGGGCGCCGCGCGTCACTGCCTCGTGGCAAACCTGGTCAAAAAGCGGCTGCGGCCAGGAGTTCGTCTCCCCGGCCTCGCCGAGCGTTTGCATGTGCATGACCAGGCTCAACGCCGTGCTGCCGTCACCCACGGCCAGCGCCTCCATGGTGATGATCGTGTCTAGCAGGCCGGCGCCCCAACCACCCAACGCTTCGGGCACAATTAGCGCCGGTAAACCGGCTTTGCGGATGTCGGCAAAATTTTCGTGTGGAAATGCGCCCGTTCGGTCATGTTCGGGCGCACGCTCGGCAAAGATGGGCGCCAATTCGTTGGCAAGGGTGAGGAAACGCAACTGCCGTTCCGTGCGAGGATAAAACATGGGCTACTCCAGGGTTTGTTATGCGTCAAACGTCATGCGTGAAAATTTGTTGCTTACCTATACCCATTGTTCGCGATGCTTGGTGGCTCTATTGTAACATATGCGCTTGCGCGAGAAGGTGCAGGAGATCGCAAAGGGTGGTAGACTTGGGAGCGCAGATTGTGGAACGTGGGACGCAAATCCAAATCCTATACTGAACTCTGTTTGAAAACCGGAGTGACTCGAAGGAGTAAACATCTTCGCAAGAGTCCGGTTTTCAAAGCAATCGCAGTATCAGTAGTGCACGATTCATGTGCTCCGGGCCGGTCCGTGACCGGCCCGACGACGGGTCACGGAC
>JAHDWG010000399.1 GCA_023384495.1 Caldilineaceae bacterium | reverse complement strand
GACCGTGAGCAGCCGGATACGCTCTGGGCGCCGGCGATAAACATCAAGTCGCTGCGGCGACTTTTCGTCGTCAGAAGTGGGTTTCCAACCCCACTACTACAAGAGCTTTCCCCTCAACTCGGATACCCTCGCAACGCCCGATGCCGGCCACCAGGTTGACACGCCGCGCCCTCTGGTCTATGATAGCGTTGTCTGCGCCCCGTGTCGTTTTCAGCTCTATACACAAACGCACGGACACACTACCGTCCAACCATACCATCATACGGATGAACATATGGATGAAAGGGGTTCTGCCTTGAACGTCTTGGTGCTCTCTGGCGACAACCACGGCTTTGCCTCCAGCGCACAGGTGATTCACGCTGCGCTGGCCGCACAGCCGGGTCTATCGCTCACCCTCAGCGATGATAAGGGCTTGCTGACATCGTCCTCGCTCAACACATTTGACGTTATCGTCTTTGGCACCGGCTTTACACGCAGCAGCCGCCTGCCCGATGGCAGCGTCAAGCGCGAGCCAGATCTAACGCCAGCGCAAGAGGCGGCTCTGCGCACGTTTGTAGCCGGCGGCAAGGGGTTGGTGGGCATCCACGGCGCGGCCTGGTGGATCAACGGACAGGCCATGGACCTCATCGGTGGGGCGGCCAACTGGCACCCCCCGGGCCTCACCTTTACCGTTCATGTCGAGCGGCCCGATCACCCCATCACCCACGGCATCGCCGATTTTGAGGTGGAGGACGAAATCTACATCTCGGCCTATGATCCGGCTGTCGAAATTCTCGCCTCAGCCGAGTGGCATGGCCGCGCCCACCCCATGGCCTGGACAAAAGCGTATGGCCAGGGTCGGGTCTTTTACACGACATTGGGCCACACCAAGAACACATTTGAGCGGCCGGCCATGCAGCAACTGATGGCGCAGGGTGTGCGCTGGGCTGGGGGTGCAGGATGACCGCGCCGGCCCGCCTCCTTCGCCATGTGGTGCTCTTCAAGTTTCGCGACGAGACGCCACCGGAGACGGTCGCAGCCATCGAAATGGCTTTCCGCGCATTGCCCGGCCAGATCGACGCCATCCATGATTTCGAATGGGGAACGGATGTCAGCGTGGAGGGCATTGCGCGCGGCTTCACCCATTGTTTTTTGGTCACCTTCAAAAACGAAGCCGACCGTGACGCCTATCTGCCTCACCCCGCGCACAAGGCGTTTGGCGACCTGCTACGTCCCCATAAAGAGCAGGTGCTCGTGCTCGATTACTGGGCGCAACTGTGAAACCGACGATGGACGAAAGATCATCGTCCATCGTCCATCGTCCATCATCCACCGTCGCTTGCCAGCCTCCCCAACAGACGCAGTACTTCGCCGACTGTGCGCTGGTTTAGCGTGTAGACCTTCTTTGCGCCATCCTCGCGGCGCTCGCGCAGCAGGTTGTTGGCGTAAAGCAAGCGAAGGTGGCGCGACGCCGCTGATTTGTTGAGGCCGAAACGGTCGATGATCGCCTGCGTGCTCAATTCGCCCTGCTCGAACAGGGCAAAGAGCATGGCCAGGCGCGTCTCGTCGGCCAGCGCGGCCAGCCGGCCGGCCAGTTCGCCCAACTCCAGCGCGGAGAGCGGCTCGCGCGCTGCGCTGACGCCCCGCTGGGGCCGGCGCGCCAGAAAGGTCATCCGCAGTTCTTTGTCATCGCCAAACCAGACGATATAGGGCCCGTTGTGCAGCGTCGGCATGAATCGAATCCGCCGATAGCGCAGCAACGCATCGAGCCGAAACAAGGTGCGCAGATCGCGGCCCGTCACCGCCTCAATCGCCTCCAGGATGGTCAAGCCAGTCAGGCTGACGCCTTCGAAAGCATCCACCGATGCCTGGAGCAGCGGTCGCACCCGGTTCCATTCGCGCTCGACCGTCGTTTCCCAGAGCTGGGTCAGGTGCGCCACCAACATCCGTTGAAGCGCAATCGGGTTGCGAAACAGATCGAATACGGTTGCGGCCAGCTGGTGGTCAAACTTGTCGTCGGCGCGCCCTTCCAAAAAGCGGATGCCGATGGTTGGGTCGGCCAGCACAGCGGAGATTTCGGGTTCGGGCAACAGGACGGAGTCGAGCAGCGTACGCCATGCCGTCGAATGGAGAAGCCAGTAGAGCAATTCATCGCGCAGGGCAACCGGATCGCGTGCGGCCAGCGCATCCAGATATCCGGGAAAGTGTTCCGTTGCGGGGCCATATGGGACGGCATTGGCCAGCGCCTCGACCCCGATTCCCCAGAAGACAAGCCTGTTCTGTGATGCAAGCGCATCGGGCAGCGCCTCGGCTGTGCGCATCGCCCATTCGCTCAGCCCGTCGATTTCGTCGACGCTGCTGAGCGCGGCCATGCTCACCAGAATGTTGTAGACCGGCTCCAGCGCAACCGTGACCGCCACCGCTTGGGGCGGCGGAACCACGCCGGCGCCAAAGGAGAAAAATGTTCGTTCTGGCTGCGTCATTGTTCACCTGGCCTGGGCCAAATCCGGCGTGGGCAGCGCCACATAGTCGGGCAAGATTTCCTCGATGTTGCGCACAGCGGGGACGAGATAGGCCAAGGCCGCAAAGCTGGCGCCGAGCAGCGCGGTCAGCACCAAAATCAGGCCAATCCCTGCGCCCGGGCCAACCCCCACCAGCCCCCCAAAGAGGGGGGCGAGCGCGCCGCCCGGCTGCATAGCGGGCTCGAAGATGCGGTCTGCCAGCGGGCCGGCCAGCAACATGGCCGCCGGCCCCGTAATCTGCGCAATCAGCCGGCGCGCCGCAAAGACGCGCCCCTGCACATCGGGCGCAACCTTGCTCTGCCAGATGGCCTGGTTCGACCCATTGAGGATGGGGATAAAGAACATGGTGAAGAAGCCGCCGATCACCCACAGAGGCAGCCCACGCGCCATCCCCATGAGCAGCGTGCCCAGCAGGCACTGGCCGATCATGCCCCAGAGCACCCCATGCACTTTGCGTTTTGGGCCGCCCCAGAGGCTCAACGCCAGCCCACCCACCAGCCCCCCAATGCCGAGGGTGGACTGCACCGCGCCCAGCGTCAACTCGCTGTTGCCCGTGCGGGCCAGGATCAACGCCGGCAGCAAGACCCAGCCAAAGCTGCCAAAGAAGTTGGATTGGAAGAAGACCAACTGCATCCCCAAGAGGCTGGGCCGTCGCCAGATATACTCAAAACCAAAGACCGATTCGCGCCAGATGCTGCCATGCGCCGATTCACCCTCGCGGGTTGTCTGGGGCTGCGGGATATGCACCAGCGCGATCATGCCGACAGCAACCGTAAAGGTTACGATGTCAAGGGCGAGGATGCCCCCAATGCCGATGGTCACCAGTAGGATACCCGCCAAAATCGGCGCGGCGATGGCGCTGATGGACTCGGCCAGCGACTGCATGCCGCTGGCGCGGGTATATTGTTCGCGGGGGATCATGGTGGTGATGGCGGCGGAAAAGGCGGGAAACTGAAATGACTCAAAGGTGCTGGCAAACGCGCCGGCGGCATACAGATGCCAGATCTCCAGGTTGCCTGTGCCATAGAGCAACAGGAGGACGACCGTTGACATACCGGCGCCCAGGTCGCTCAACATGACCACCAGCTTGCGATTCCAGCGATCCACCAGCGCCCCGGCCACCGGGCTAAAGAGCACGGTCGGGCCGAACGAAAAGAGCGCCACCATGGCCAACACCGTCGCCGAACCGGTCTCCTGATAAGCCCAGATGGTGAGGGCAAAACGGGTCATGCCCGTGCCCAATAGCGAGACAACCTGGCCTACCCAAATAAAGGTGAAGCCCGAAAAACCATGAAATGGCTCATACCACCGGCGCACTGGCGAAGCCCTCCGCTTGCTCTACCCATTTTCGATTCAAAACGGATGCAGAAATATTGATTTCTTGATATTTTGAGAAATCAATATCATTATAGAGAAACATGGGGCGCTTGTCAAAAGCAAAGCAACGGATGAGAAGACCGGCAAAAACTTGGCTTCTCTGCGTCTTTGCGTCAAAAATCTCTATACTGCCGTTGATTGGAGAAGCGGATTTTGCGAAGCAAATGGGGTTAGGGAGTCAATTCATCCACGACGCGCCGCATCCGCTCCAGGCCATCCCACGCGGCGGCAAAGCCGGCGTAGATGGCGACATGGAAAAAGGTTTCCACCAGCTCTTCTTCGGCGGCGCCGTTGTTGAGCGCCATGCGGATGTTCAGCTCGAGCGCGTTCACCCGGCCAAGCGCCGCCAACACGGCCACGCTGACCAGGCTGCGCGTGCGCAGGTCGAGGTTAGGCCGCGTCCAGATTTCGCCACCCACTATGCCCATCACGGCCCGCTCGAACTCGGGCGACACCTGGCGGAAGCGCTCGCGCAGCGCGTCGATCTGGTCATCGCCCACCATGCGCGCAAACTGTTCGATACCCTGTTGGTATTGTTCGTCAGTCATAGGAATGGGGAATGGGATATCGGATACTGGAATATGGGGCTCAGCCGTATCCCAGTATCCTGAGTTCTGCACTATTGTGTTGCGCCGGCCATTTCCAAGCCGGGCACCTTGAACATGCGTTTCTCCATCATGAGCTGCGTCTCGTAGATCGAGCCGCCCCGTTCGCCTGAAGGCAGCGGCATGCGCACCGGCACATTGGTGACGCGCGCCACGCTGGTTGGTTCACCGCGTATGATGGTGGCGTTAAAGTCCTCCCAGCTCTTGACGCCCATGAGCGGCCAGGCGTCGATGGCGCAGTATTGGTGCAGGAGCAACCGTCGTGGGTTGGGTGACGTATTCGGCGCCGAGCCATGCAGAATGCGCACATGGTGGATCGAGATGCCGCCGGCGTCGAGCAGAATGGGCGCGGCGCCCTCGGCGGTGAAGTTCTCATCGGTGACCGCGCCCACAAAGACCCCGCGCGACTTGGAATGGTGATCGAGCACCGGCCCTTTGTGCGAACCAGGAATCACCAACAACGCGCCGTTCTCCATGGTCATGGGGTCAATACAGACGCCGACGGCCAGTAGATCGTCGTTGGTGTGGGGATAGAAGGCCCAATCCTGATGCCACTCCACCGGGCTGCCAAATTCGGCGTACTTGAGGTTGAGTTTATTGCCATTGCAGCGTAGCCCATAGCCAATCAGCGAGCTGACAATGTCAAGAATCTTGGGGTGGTGCAGCGTCTGCATATAGACCGGGTGCTGCTTGAACGGATCTTTCAGCCGGCGCAGACGAGGTTTCTCTGCCGTGTGGCCCGGCTCCAGGTCAAAGACTGCGTCATTCTCGGTCACCTGGCGCGACTTCTCGACGAATTCGTCGGTCACCCGCTGCAATTCAGACACCTCATGGCTTGACAACACGCCTTCGACGCCAAGATAACCAAACTCGTTGTAGAAGTCGATCTGTTTTTGGGTGAGCATGATTCCTCCGTGATTGTTACAGTTTCTATACTCGTGGTTGTTTGAAAATGACGGTTTCTGCGGCGGCAAAACTGTCGCTTTCAAACAGAGCTCAGTTTAATTGCCAACCATCTCCAACGCATCCAACAGACTACGCTCGATGAGGTCACACATTTCGTCAATATCATCTTTCTGGGCGATGAGCGCCGGCGCCACGGCAAACCAGTTGGGGTCGACGCGCATGATCAGCCCATTGTTGAGCGTGGTCTTTTTCAACGCGTGGCCCAATTCGGGGAAGGGCGCCTTGGTCTGCGGGTCGCGCCAGAATTCGACCCCGCGCAACATGCCTTTGCCGCGCACCTCGCGCACCACCCCATACTGCTTGAGCCCCTCCAGCTTTGCGGCCAGATAGTCGCCCGTTTCGCACGCCTTGCGGTCCAACTGGTTCTCCACAATCTCATCGATAACGGCAATCCCCACCGCGCAGGCGAGCGGGTTGGCGGCATAGGTGTGGCCGTGGGCAAAGTGGATGTCGGCATCCACCGGCCCGAAAAAGACGTCGCCCATATTCTCGCGCGCGATCATCGCCCCCATCGGGATGGCCCCGCTGGAAAGCCCCTTGCCCCCGCAGATGATGTCGGGCGTCACGCCAAAGGTCTGCGCTGCAAACATATTCCCCGTGCGCCCATAGCCAGTGATGATCTCGTCAAAAATCAGAATCACATTATAGCGGTCGCAGATATCGCGCAGAATCTGATAATACTCGGCAGTCGGGGTGACGATGCCGCCCGTGTTGCCAATCGGCTCGACGATGAAGGCAGCCACCGTGTCGGGGTCCTCATGGATGATCACATCTTCGACCATCTGGGCGCAAAAGCGGTTGCACTCTTCCCAGGTGGCAAAGCGGTCGCGATAGTAGGTAGGCGGGAACACCTTGACAAAGCCGGGCAGATGCGGCTCAAAGGGCGACTTGCGTTTGCCCGTGCCGCTGGCGGCCATCGCGCCAAAGGTGCCGCCATGATAGCCCTGGTAGCGGCTGATAAACTTGAATTTGTTGGGGTGGCCGCTCTGCTTCCAATATTGGCGCACAAACTTGAGCGCCGACTCAACCGACTCGGAGCCGCCGCTGTAGGCCTTGACATAGTTGAGATTCTCGGGGGTGATGCTGCCGAGCCTCTCCACAAAATCGAGCGTGACATCCGCCGTGCCATGCATGGGCGGCGCAAAGCTGAGCTTCTCCATTTGCGTGATCATCGCTTCCATGACGCGCGGGTGCTTGTGCCCCAGCGAAGCGACAAAAATGCCGCCGATGGCGTCAAAGTAGCGCTTCTCTTCCGTATCCCAGTAATACAGCCCCTCGGCCCGCGAAACGACCAGCGGGTT
>JAHDWG010000398.1 GCA_023384495.1 Caldilineaceae bacterium | reverse complement strand
CCCAGTTGTTGGCGTGGATATGCACCTCCAACGGCACTTGAATGCGCAGCGGGCCACTCCAGCCCAGCCAGAGACCGGCGCCCACGATAATCCCCAGCAGGAGATAAAGCAGGCCCGTCACATAGAATTTGACACTCTGGCCCAGCGGCTGTGCATCCCCGCTGCGCATCCCCCACAGTTGGCCAGCGAGCAGCGTGGCGGCGATGAAGATCAATGTCCCGCCGGTGAAGATCAGGATCTGGTTCACACTGGGAATACCGGCCAGCAGCACGATCAGCCCCACGTTGAGGGAAAGCCAGATGTCCCAGCGCGTGGCAGGGCGGGGTAATTTGCGCCGGGCCGCCACCAGCACCGGCAGCGCGCCAAAGATCACCTGGGTCACCATGCCCAGCGTGATAAAGTGGATGCGCAGCCAGCGCACGCCGTTGAACCAGGGCAGCAGTTCGAAGCTGATGAGCGACGCATCGAGCGCGGCCAGCACCGCCACGAACAGATAGAGCAGCATCATCAAGAAATAGGGGATCAGCATCAGGTTTTTCTCCGATTTCATTCCATGTTGGTAACTGTTGCGTTCAAGCCGTATCGCCGAAGTCAGGCCCTGTCAGGCGGGCTTGGCGGCGAGAAAGATCACGCGCGTCTCTGCCTGCATCCCGCGGCGGGCGCCGGCAGGTGTGATCACCGTGGCGCCCGGCGTGATCGGGTACTGTTCATCATTGACGGTCATCGTACCGGTCCCGGCCAAAAAGTAGTACAGGGCAAGCGCCTCGGGGTGTACGGGAATCTGTTGCCCCGCTTCGAGCCCGCCCAAGATTACTTTGAAGTTGGCCTCATCCACCAGAAACTGTGGCCGTGGTCCCTGCTCGCCAAAGACAGCCTGCGCCTTGATGTCAGCGTAAAAGGTCGCTTGTTTGCCTGTGCTTTGCGTCATTTGATGTCTCCTTTCTTCCACATTCGTACACTTCAAACAGTCGTTCTTTCTGCAGCTCTCCCAGCCAGATCCGCCATCTTTGGAATCTGGAGCAGGGCGCGCGCCAGCGTGCGCAGGTAAGGCAGGATCGCTGCAATGACAAACAGATAGGCAATGCCCACCACCGGCCCAGTCAGCGACCAGGGCAGCAACAGGCTGGAGAGCCAGATCACGCCGAGCACCTGGCCTACTGCCAACAGCACCAGACCCACGTTGAACAGGCCAAAGATGGTCCATAGGGTGGTGGGTGATGGCCGTTTGATATTCAGACGGGTTGCCAGCAGACTCGGTAGCGTTCCCAACACTGCCTGCGCCAGGACGCCGATGGTCAACAGGTGCAGGCGTAGCCAGTAGAGATTGGTCAGTCCGGGCGCCAGGCCAAACTGCAGTAAAATGTGATCGACCAGGCTGAGCACAGCCAGCAGAAGATAGAATGCTGCCATCCAATAGAAAACGGTCATGGGTTGCCTCCAACCTGTTTAGCCAATGCATCAGAGCCGCGCCACATGGGCAAACTTTCCACCAGTGGATGATAGATGCGCAGCAAGACCTCCCCGTCGCCCACCGCCGCGACCAGGTCGACGGGCGCCAGGCGATACTCGGTCGTCTGTGTCAGGCGACCGAGCACCAGGTGGGTGACTTTGCCGTTCCGGCTATCGAGCACGACTGCCGCAACATGACCTGCTGTATGCCCTTCGCTGGTCAGCACAGTCATGCCCCGACGTACTTCGGCCCGACGGCCCTCACCGGAGCTAGGTTCTGAATCTACCATGTTGTCCGTAGCTAGTGATCCGCTTTCCATCATCGTCACAGGCTGCTCATTGGTTTGTGAGCTAGACATGGTCGTCCGCCTTCTGCAACCTTCTTCGCCTATTCATTACGCTTGGGCTGCTGCTCTTTGGTTGCAACCGCCTTACGCAAAATCTCTAAGAAATCGTCCAGTGGCACGCGGTGTATGCGGGCGGCCCATTCAACGGTCAGTGCTTTCGTCAGCAACTTGCGCAGCGAATAACGTCCAACACGCTTTACCCCAAAGAGCTCCATTACATCGGCAATCTCGCCGTATTCTTCCAGCAGATCCGAAACATAGGTATCTTTTGTAATTTCCACGAGGTTCTCCTCTTACACTGTTACTTGATATTGCGTGTTGGCTAACTTTCTATAGGCCGCCGCGGAAATGACGAGCCAAGTAATTGTGCGCAAACCCATCGCGGCCACAGTACGCATTTCATAGCTGCCACCGGTCCAGATTTGTACGCCAAAGGCAACAAAAATGAGGAGGGTGGCGGCTGCAATGGCAAAAGAGAGCCACATCGCCCAGCGTTGCCAGAACCAGAGGCCAACGCCGGCAGTGACATAGGCAAACCCGGCCAGAAAGTTAAACCAGAGCACAAATGCCACATAATTGCCGGCAAGCTGCCGAGCGTCGGCGTCAAAGAGGGTGCGCCCACCAGAGAGGATGGTGAGCAAACCAAAGACGATGGCAACGATGGCCAGTGCGCCAACCCAACGTGAGTGTTCCAACGCGGGTGATTTCATTCTTGAGCTCCTCATATCATCCTTGTATCAATAGAAATCCGCCAGATGTTATGTGGGCAGCATAGCGCCTGCGCGGCAGGAAGTCTTCGACTTTTGTCGAATTTGCCCATTTTGCCCATCAGAGATCAGGCGGTATCGGCCATTATTTAGGCCAGTACAAATTCATTGAGATGTACCTGGGTATCTACACCGGCATCGGCAACCGCTGCGGCCAGCAAAGAAGCTAACTCTTCGCCGCTCACTGTCTCCTGCTCGCACAGGCGCTCGGCCAGGCGCTCCAGGGCGGCGCGGTGGCTTTCCAGCAGATTCCAGGCCCGGCTCAGCGCATCCTCTACAATGCGCCGCGTCTCGACATCCACCTGAGCGGCGGTTTGCGGGCTGACGCGCGCATCCAACCCCGCCTGAGCACCCAGATAGAGGGCCTGTGGATCGGCGGCCAGGCGGATAGGTCCCAGGCGCGGGCTCATGCCATATTCGGTGGCCATCTTTCGCGCCAGGTCGGTGGCCCGCGCCAGGTCGTCCGCCGCACCCGTGGAGACTTCGCCCAGGGTCACCGCCTCGGCCACGCGACCGCCCAGGAGCACCGCCAGTTGGGACTGGAGCTCACCTTCGCTCAACAGATAGCGATCCTCGGTTGGGCGCTGCCAGGTATAGCCCAGGGCGCGCCCGCGCGGGACGATGGTCACCTTATGCACCGGGTTGGCGCCCGGCGCCAGGCTGGCCACCAGCGCATGGCCCGCCTCGTGGATGGCAACGACCCGCTTCTCATACGCATTCATGGCCCGTGTGCGCCGTTCCGAACCGGCCACCACCCGCTCAATCGCCTCGTCAAAATCGGTTGCCTCCACGGCGACTTTTTGCCGGCGCGCCGCCAGCAGCGCGGCTTCGTTGACCACGTTGGCAAGGTCGGCGCCGGAAAAACCCGGCGTAATGCGGGCGATGGTCGCCACATCGACATTGGCGGCCATGACGATCCCTTGCGTGTGGATGCGCAGGATCTCCTCGCGACCCACCAGGTCGGGCAGATCTACCGTGATCTGGCGGTCGAAGCGCCCCGGGCGCATGAGCGCCGGGTCGAACACTTCGGGCCGGTTGGTAGCCGCCATCACGACCACACCGCTGGTGGACTCGAAGCCGTCCATCTCGGCCAGGAGCTGGTTCAACGTCTGTTCGCGCTCTTCGTGGGCGCCAATCGCACCCGCACCGCTGCGCCGCCCGCCGATGGTGTCGATTTCGTCGATAAAGATGATGCTGGGCGCGCTCTTCTTGGCTTGCTCAAAGAGGTCACGCACGCGCGAAGCGCCCACCCCCACAAACATCTCCACAAACTCAGAACCGCTCAGCGAGTAGAAGGGCACACCTGCTTCGCCGGCGGTGGCCCGGGCCAGCAACGTCTTGCCGGCGCCGGGTGGCCCAAGCAACAACACCCCCCTGGGCATCTTGCCGCCGAGGCGTTGGAAGCGCTCCGGGTTCTTGAGAAACTCGGTCACTTCGCGCAACTCGGTCACCGCCTCGCCGGCGCCGCCCACATCCTGGAAGGTCACACCCGTCTTTTCGCCCTGGACCACGCGCGCCTTGCTCTTGCCGAACGAGAAGATGCCGCCGCCGATCCCGGCGCCGCCCTTCTGCATGCGGCCCATCATCCAGTACCAAAAGCCGACCATCAGCGCCAGGGGCAGAATCCAGCCCAAGAGGGCGCCCAGCAACCCGCCGTTGCTGGCAACCTGGCCGGTGATCTCGACTTGCTGCGTCTCCAGCTCTTTGGCCAGGTCGGGGTCTTCCACGCGCACGGTATAAAAGGCCTGGTCTTCGCCGCGCAGACCAATGATCTGGTCCTGACTGACGGTGACGCTGGTGATCTCGCCAGCGCGCAGGGCGGTCTTGAACTCGCTGTAGGGAATCTCGGCGCGACTCAAGAGCAGCGGTCCTACAATGAACTGCCGGAGCAGCGTCATGACCAGAATCGCCACAACCACATAAATTAGCGAAAATTTGATCTTTTTATCTGAGAATCGATCATTCATTGTCATACTCTCCGTAGCATAAAAAAACGCTCAGGTCTATGCGTCCAGCATAGCACCTGAGCGAGTGAAATTCTTTGACTTTTGTCGAATTTGGGTACGCTAGCGGTTGGGCGCCGCTTTGGCCGCCAACCCGGGACGGTCCAGGATGCGGATCTGCTGGCGGCCCAGCTCGATCAGCTCTTCTTCCACCAGCGTACGCAGGGCGCGATTGAGGACATCGGGCGCGGCGCCGAGACGGGCAGCCATCTCCGCCTGGGTGGCCCAACGCCGCCGGTACACTACATCGTCGTCGGCTTCTTCCAACAACACGCGGGCAAGTCGCTCTGTTACCGTGTGCAACGACAGGTCCGCCACCAGCGTGACCAGTTCCGTGAGCCGGTCCGCCATAAATTCGATCACCTGCAACGCCATCGCCGGGTTGGCCACCAACATCCGGCGAACGGCGTCGCGCTGGAGCAGCCAGAGTCCCGCCTGTTCCAGGGCGATGGCCGTGGCCGGCGCGGGCCGATCGACAAAAACGCCCATGCCGCCGAAGATCTCGCCTGGCCCAAAAAATTGGAGGACCTGTTCGCGGCCTTCAGGTGACATTTTCACCACCTTGACCCACCCGGCGTCGACGTAGTAGAGCGCCGGCGCGGCATCACCCTCCAAAAAGATCACGGCGCCCGGCGGGTACTCTCGCCAGACGGCGCTGCGTACCATCTGCGCCAAGATCTCTGGCGCCAACCCACGCAGAAAAGAGCCGGCTTGTAGCTTTTTGGCTAGTTGGTCTCGCTGGGCAGGCGTCGCTTGCATCCGATTTCCC
This sequence comes from Caldilineaceae bacterium, assembly GCA_023384495.1. Classification (GTDB taxonomy): domain Bacteria; phylum Chloroflexota; class Anaerolineae; order Caldilineales; family Caldilineaceae; genus CFX5. Next base: position 1,473 of record JAHDWG010000398.1, on the reverse strand, counting down.
CTCACAGCGCAACTAACAATCTTTTGTCACCATTGAAGCGTGGACATACCCAGCTATACAAAACCCTGTTCGAGCATCGCATCAGCCACGCGTTTGAAGCCTGCCATATTGGCGCCGGCAAAGTAATTCCCCGGCATCTCATAGTCCATTGCCGCCTGATGACATTCATTGTGGATTGTCTGCATAATACCACGCAGCCGATGGTCCACCTCGTCAAACGACCAGCGCGTGCGCATGGAGTTCTGACTCATTTCCAGCCCACTGGTGGCGACGCCCCCAGCATTGGCCGCCTTGCCAGGCGCGTAGAACACGTCGCAGGCCAGCAACCGCTGAATGGCCGACGGGGTTGTGGGCATATTGGCCCCTTCGGCCACCAGCCGGCAGCCATTGCGGATCAGCTCGCCGGCGTCCTCCTCGTCGAGTTCATTCTGTGTTGCGCAGGGGAAGGCGGCGTCACAGGCAACCGACCACGGCGTCTTCCCGGCAACAAAACTTGCGTCAAAGGCCTCCGCATATTCGCGAATCCGGCCTCGGTGTTTATTTTTGAGCTGCATCACAAACGCTAATTTCTCTTCATCAATGCCGTCAGGATCATGAACGAAACCTTCAGAATCCGAGAGGGTGACGACTTTGGCGCCCTCATGTAGCAACTTCTCGACCGTATATTGCGCCACATTGCCCGACCCCGACACAACGCAGGTCTTGCCCGCCAGCGAATCCTGGCGGGCGGCCAACATCTCGTGCGCAAAGTAGACCAAACCGTAGCCGGTGGCTTCAGGGCGCACCAGCGAACCGCCCCACTCCACCCCTTTGCCCGTGAGCACGCCGTTGAATTGATTGGTGAGGCGGCGATACTGGCCAAAAAGATAGCCAATCTCGCGACCGCCGACACCAATATCGCCCGCCGGGACGTCGGTGTCCGGCCCGATATGGCGCGCGAGTTCGGTCATGAACGACTGGCAAAAGCGCATGACCTCTCCATCCGATTTGCCGTGCGGGTCAAAGTCAGACCCTCCCTTGGCGCCCCCCATGTTGAGCAACGTCAGCGCGTTTTTGAACGTTTGCTCAAATCCCAAGAACTTCATCACGCTCAGGTTCACAGTGGCATGAAAGCGAAGCCCACCCTTGTACGGCCCCAGCACCGAATTGAACTGGACGCGGTAGCCCCGGTTCACCTTACAGATCCCCCGGTCATCGAGCCAGGGCACACGAAACATTACAATCCGTTCGGGTTCAACAATCCGTTCGAGGATGCGCGCCTCGCGATAGTGCGGGTTGCGCTCCAACATGGGCTCGATTGCCTCAAAAACCTCGGCAACGGCTTGGTGAAACTCTGTTTCTTGGGGGTCTTGCTGGCGTAACCGAGCAAGCACCTCCTGTGCATACGACATCCCACATCTCCTTTGATGGTTCTACGACAAGAAACCAAGCAGTTGGATCCACTATCCAGCGGCGCCACGCGCGCTGAGCAAC
>JAHDWG010000397.1 GCA_023384495.1 Caldilineaceae bacterium | reverse complement strand
CCAACCGCTGGGGCATCAAGGTGACCGCGGTGGAGATCCGTGAGATCATCCCCCCACGCGAGATTCAGGACGCCATGAGCCGGCAGATGTCGGCCGAACGTCACCGCCGCGCCACGGTTACCGACGCCGAAGGCCGCCGCGAGGCCGAGATCAAGGTGGCCGAAGGCGAGAAGCAGGCGCGCATCTTGCAGGCGCAGGGGCAGCGCGAGGCAGCGATCCTCGAGGCCGAGGGCGACCGCCAGGCTACCTTCTTGCGCGCCGAGGGCTATGCATTGGGGCTGGCCCGCATCAACGAGACGGCGCAGAGCGTGCAGAGCAACACCATGAGCCTGCAATACCTGGATGCGCTCAAGAATCTGGGGCAGGGCGAGGCGACCAAGTTCATCCTGCCGCTGGAGTTGACCAGCCTGATCCAGCCCATGTTGCAACACACGCGCAACATGGGCGGCAACGGCGCTGCCCCAAGCAGTGCGCCAGAGCCAGCAGCCCAGCCATAGCTCCCATGTTCACGGGCGCCATTTCGATTTGACGGATTGATGGGTTTGATGTAGATTATGCTCAGTTCGGATGATTTTTTGATTGGTTGAGGCGCAAGAACGGGCATGACAGACAAGACGATGTGGATCGTTGATCGATCACAACGGCGAGTACGCCGCCCGATTCAGGGGTAGTCTGTGTTCTGTCGCTTGCAATAGCCCAACCCGGCGCAACCACACCACAACAGATTATCCGGCGCGCAACATCATCCAACGATGATCACCAGCAGCCACGGACGTACTCGGTTCCGTGGCTGCTTTTTGATTGGCGCCGCCTCGCCTGATTTTTCCGCCTGCGTCGACGCCACAGCCACGGTTCCCCAGCTGTGGCTGTTTTTATTGGCAAAACCAGGAGAGGCGCTTTATGACAATTGGCACAACGACAACGCTTTTGACCATCCAGAATCTATCCAAAGCCTATGGCGACCAGCAGGTGCTCAACCAGGTGTCGCTCACGCTTGCCGCCGGCCAAAAGGTGGGGCTGGTGGGCGCCAATGGAGTGGGCAAATCGACCCTGCTCAAGATCATCGTCGGCGAAGTTGCGCCCGACGGCGGCGCGTGGCGGGTGACCCCCGGCGCCGACATCGGCTACTTGCCGCAGGCGCTCGCCGCAGCCGGCGACCAGCGCATCGCCGAATTCATCGACGCCGCACTGGGCAATCTGCGCCAGATCGAGCAGCGGCTGCGCACGCTCGAAGAGGCCATGGCCCAGCCCAGCGATGATCTGCCGGCGCTGCTGGCCGAATATGGCGCGCTCAATGACGAGTTCGACCGACGCGGCGGCTATGAGCTGGAGCATCGCACAGCCGAGGTCTTTGCCGGCCTGGCAATCGAACACCTGGGGCTGGCGCGGCGGGTGGCTTCACTTTCGGGCGGCGAAAAGGCGCGGGTGGGGCTGGCCGCGCTCTTGCTGCGCGGACCTGACCTGCTGCTGCTCGACGAGCCGACCAATCACCTCGACGTGGCCACACTGGCCTGGCTGGAGGGCTATCTACAACGCTTCACGGGCGGCCTGCTCGCCGTTTCGCACGACCGCCACTTCTTGAGCCAGACGGTGAGCACGATTGTCGAACTCGACGAGCAGACCAAAGAAGCGACGGTCTACAGCGGCAGCTATGACTTCTATGCCCAGATGAAGGCGCAGGCGCGCGCCCGCTGGGAAGCCGACTACGCAACGCAACAGGAGGAAATTTGGGAACTGCGCCGGGCCATCAAGAGCGACGCCCGCCAGGTTGCCCACAACCGCCCACCGCGCGATGGCGACAAGTTCCTGATTGGCTTCAAAAAGGGGCGCATCGCCGACGCCATCTCGCGCAATGTGCGCTCGGCGGAAGAGAAGCTGCGCCGGCTGGAGGAGAACCCCATCCCCAAACCGCCCAAGCCGCTCGCTATCAACCCCGAATTCGACCCGCAGGCGCTGACCAGCAAGACGCCACTGGTGGTGGAAGGGGTCTCCAAGCGCTTTGGCGAACGGGTTGTACTCGACGGCGTCAGTTGTGCGGTCATGCCCGATAGCCGCATTGTCATCATGGGGGCCAACGGGGCCGGCAAGACGACCCTGCTGCGGATCATGGCCGGCGTCGAACAGCCCGACCGCGGCGCCGTGTCGGTGGCGGGCAGCGTGGTGGTGGGCTATCTCGACCAGGAGCAGGAGACATTGGAGGAGGAAGGGACGCTCTTTGACGCCTATCGCGAGGGGCGCACGGGTGACTGGGAGGAGATCAAGGCCGAGCTGCTCCAATATGGCCTCTTCACCTGGCCCGACTTGCTCAAGCCGGTGAAAACGCTCAGCGTGGGGCAGAAACGGAAGCTGCAACTGGCGCGCCTGATGGCCCGCCGCGCCAATCTGCTGCTGCTCGATGAGCCGACCAATCACATCAGCCTGGATGTGCTCGAAGAGTTCGAGGCCGCGCTGTTGCGCTTCCCCGGCCCCATTCTCGCCATCTCGCACGACCGGCGCTTTATCGAGCGCTTTGCCCGCGAGGTCTGGGTGATGGCCGATGGCCGGCTGCAGCGGGAAAAGGAGTTTGCATGATGGGCGATCTACACGACCCTGGGCTAGCGCCCACCCCCTACCCCGCCGTCAACGCCGTCTTGCGCCGGCTGCGCGACGACCTGCACGCGACGTTGGGTGCGGCGCTGACCGGCCTCTATCTACACGGTTCGCTGGCCCTGGGCGACTTCAACCCGCAGCGCAGCGACATCGACTTTGTTGCGGCCACTGGGGGGGAACTGGGGCCGGCGCAACAGGGTGCGCTGGCCGCCATGCACCGGCGGATCACCGGCAGCGGCCTGCCCTGGGCCGACCGGCTGGAGGGTTCATACATCCCGGTTGCGGCGTTGCGCCGCTATGACCCGGCCCAGTCGCACCACCCGGCGCTGCGGGTGGACGGCGTCTTTGCGGTGGACGGCCACGGCAGCGATTGGGTGATCCAGCGCCACGTGATCCGTGAATGGGGCATTGTGCTCAGCGGGCCGCCGCCGCAAGCGCTCATCGACCCGGTGACGCCCCATGCGTTGCGGGCGGCGGCGCGCGGCATCCTGGCTGCGTGGTGGGCGCCCCAACTGGTCGAGCCATTCCGGCTCGCCAGCGACGAATACCAGGCCTATGCCGTGCTCACCATGTGCCGGTCGCTCTATACGGTGGCGCAGGGCGCGGTGGCGGGGAAGCATGTGGCGGCGCAATGGGCAGCTGCGGCTGCGCCGGCGTGGCGGCCCTTGATCGAGCGGGCGCTGGCCTGGGGGCATGGGATGACGTTGGATGCGCGGGACGAAACGTTGGCCTTCATCAGCTACACGCTGGAAGCGACGGGCGCAGCCGGCGAGATAAACGTTCCGATCACGGGGTCATAGTAGCGGGCGTTGTAGTAACTCATCTTACGCAGTGGGTGGTAGTGACAAGCTGTCAGCGGATTTTTGGAACAGATTGAACGGATGAAGGCGCCAAATCCGTTCACCGTTCGAACCAAGCAGAGCGGGTGCGCTCGTTGGTATCCGTTCAATCCACTCCCAGAATCCGTTGACAGTTTAGGGCGGACCCCAGTGTGCATACAAGCTGGCCCTCAGCGTCTCTTCGGTGATGCTTGCGTTCGAGACGAAATATTGGCGCCACTGTTCTTCACTTGCATACCCACCGATGCCAAAAGTGGCAAGGTATTCGTTCGCAGCGTCCCAACACCCGCCATCGTTCGCCAGATCCGGCGCGCCATTCTCAAGGGTCGCACAGTGCCCCGTGGGGTCATTATACTTGAGCGGATTCAGCCTCGCATAGGCGAAGCGGTTGTAATCCCACACGCTCGTCGGGTCGGGCACGAGCGTATCCGGCGAGATGAACGTGCCAATCACCGGGTCATAGTAGCGGGCGTTGTAGTAGTAGAGACCCGTGCTGGCGTCCAGCTTCTGCCCTGTGAACTTGTGGTCGCTGGGCGGCGCACCGGTGACGAAGCGCGTCCGCCCATAGGCGTAGTAGGCCTGGCCACTCTGCTGGCTGCCACTGCTCGTGCTGGCGTAGGCCGTGCTGCTCAGGTGGTCCCCGTGCAGGTAATAGAGCGTCCCGTTCACCTTCATCGCCACGCGCTGGCCGGCGAAGAAGTAGTACTTGGTGATGGTCGAGCCACTCACCTCGTAGTGGGGGAAGGGGTAGTAGGTGGTGGTGCTGCCGCTCACCTTCTTCACCCGGATACCGGCATCATCGTAGAGATAGCTCTCGCTGAGGCCGGTGGCCGTGAGGCTGGCCAGGCGATTCTCGTGGCTCCAGGTGAGCGTCTGCTGCGTGCTCAACCCCTTGTGGCGCACGGTGACGTTGCCATTGGCGTCGTAGTCGTAGCGATCCGTCCCCCCCACCGTGTTCACGGCGTGCTTCTTGACGCTGTCATACCCCAGCGCAGAACCTTCGTAGCTGGTGATGCGACCCGCTGTGTCGTAGGCATAGGCGTAATTGAAAGCGTTGGTCAGCCGGTTGTGGGCGTCGTAGCTAAAACTGAACGTTCCTGGCGCCGCGCCGTTGTGCCCCTCGCGCAGCGTCTTCACGTTGGCAAAGCTGTCGTAGTCATACTCAAGCCGCAACCGGCTGTAGTCGGTGGTCGCCGGTGTAGTGGGCGGCAGGCTCGTAGTCGTCCCCAGATAGATGGCGTCGAGCATCCCGCCATCGCTGTTTTGCTGGTTGAAGGGCGCATAGCGATAGGTGCGCCACAGGTTGCCCCCCTGCGGAAAGCGCATCTGGGTGATGCGCCCGGCGTGGTCGTAGCTCACCCCATTATAGCCGGCGCTGGGCGTCGTCCCATTCACCAGGTACCCGGCCAGATTGCTGTGGAGCGTGATGATTTCCTGCCACGGTTCAGCCGGCGCATCAGGCGCAACCGGCGGCAACGGACGCCTGACCTCTCCTTGCTCACCGGCGGAGGTCATCAGCCCATGGGGTAATTGCAGCATGAACTGAGACCCAACCAACTCGCTGCTGGGCAGGCCATAGACCGTCACCGTCAACAAAGCCGTCTCATCCGGCGCAACCACAAACCGGTCCAGCCGTAGGTCAAGATAGTAAGGCAACGTGGGCGTGATGATGGCGGGGCCTTCGCTGGGCAGCGCGCCATCGTCAACCGTTACGGGGGAAGCCCAGGGTCAGGCGCGGGTGGGGCGTCGTCAAGCGGCGGCCAATCCTCATCCGCGGGCCATTCGTCGACCGGTGGCTCTTCACTATCCGCCTGTCTGGCGGGGAGTTGCTCTTCTGTGGGTGCGTACGCGCTCACCGGCAGGGACAGGATTGTCGATTGTAGCAACAGGGAAAGGACAAGGACGACGCGCAGAACTGAAACACAAATATTCTTGCCAAAGAAGTGGGGGGGGGCAAACATAGTTGCGCTCCGTATTGGGTTGAGGTTGGGTTTGGGTGGCGACAGCGGCTTGCTGCGGCGCTGTGAATGCTTATACCCCAACGCCCGCAACAGTGTCAAATTGACCGTGGGCGTGCAGTATTGATTTGGCCAATCTCACGCCTCCGACCCATCTGTCCCGCAACGGCGCCGCTCTTGCCGAGCCAATTCGGCGGAAACCTCGATTGGCTGCCGGGCGTGTTTGCATTGTTCAATCGGTTGTAGTATGAGTACGCCTATGACGAACATCACACGCGCAACGGCGCCACAACGAAGGTGGCCTGTTCTGCCCACCACGGAGCCTTTATGGTCGCACCCCGACCGTTTGCCTACAGCCTTGCCGACTATGCCGCGCTTTCACGCCTGCTGGCTGCCGTCTGGCCAGACCGCGATTCCTCCGTCCCCGCCCTGCAACACCTAGACCGTCATCACCGCGACGGCTACTTCTTCCAACGGTTTGTCATCGAACTGGACGGCGCGCTGGTTGCCGCCTGTGATGTGGGCGAGCCTGCCGACTCGTACCGCCCGGGCAAGTACGCCGTCGATCTGGCGGTGATGCCGGCATGGCGGCGTCATGGCCTAGGCGCGGCCCTCTATGACCATATGTTGTGCGAATTGGCCAGGCGAAGCCCGGCGCTGACGATGTTGGCCTGCCGCACGCGCGAAGACCAGCCGCAGTCGGTGCGTTTTCTGGCGCAGCGCGCCTTTGTGCAGGTGATGCGCTCACCCATGAGCCGGCTCGATGTGCCCCGCTTTGACTTTGCGCCGTTCGCGGGGGTGATCCCCAAAGTCGAAGCGGGCGGCGTCCAGCTCTATTCGCTGGCGCAGTTGGCGATCATGGATGCCGGCTGGCGGCGCAAGATCTACGAACTCGACTGGGAGTGCACGCTCGACGAGCCGCTGCCCGATACGCCCACCCAAAGCTCGTTTGAACACTACGCCGCTGAGGTCTTTGAAAACCCCGACTTTTTGCCCGACGCCTGGTTTGTGGCGGTGGACGGCGGGGCCTGTGTGGGGATGACGGCCACAAACCGCAATGCGCAAAACCCGCAACAACTGGACACGGTCTTCACGGGGATCGTGCGCAGCCACCGCCGCCGCGGGCTGGCCACCGCGCTCAAATTGCTTGCGATTGACTATGCGCACCGCAATGGATATACATCCATTCTTGCCGACAACGAAGAACATAACCCCATGTACCAGCTCAATCTGGCCCTGGGGTTTGCCCCCCAGCCGGCGCTCCTCTTCTTTCACAAACAGGTCTCTACTCAAATCAGAATGGAAGCCGGTGTCTGAAATGCTCACGCCGAGTCCGTGACTCGGCGGTTCACGGAACCGCCCGGAGCACAAAAAATACCGGATTTCATTGTGAACCCGGTATAGCCGGCGCAAGGGTTATCCCGCCAATGCAGAGGGG
>JAHDWG010000396.1 GCA_023384495.1 Caldilineaceae bacterium | reverse complement strand
GCGGTAGGCGCCGGCGCAAGCTACGCCAGCTATGCTCTGGCCAGCAAAGGCCTGGTGGATGGGCGACCACCCGATGCCGTGGCCGCGGTGGCCTTTTTTGGCGGGGCGCTGCTGTTGGCGCCGCTTTTGCCTTTTGTCGAGCTCCAGTGGCTGCGCTCACCCAGCGGCGTGGCCGTGGCCTTGCATCTGGGGCTTCTGGCCACCGCTGTGGCATATGGCCTCTATGTGCGCGGCCTGGCGCTGATCCCGGCGGCCACCGCGGTGACGCTGTCGCTAGGTGAGCCATTGGTCGCCGCGGCGCTGGGCATTCTTGTGTTGGGCGAGCGGCTGACCATGCCGGCAGTCGGCGGCGTGGCGCTGCTGGTGGCGGGGCTCGGCCTGCTCGCCACACCGGGTGCAAAGAATCCATGACGAAACGTCTGAAAGCCGTGCAGGGCTGACAGGGCGAAACGGCGTGTTCGCCTTTTATCGCCCGGCCGGTAGACGCTTTTGCGCTACCCCCCTTGCGTCTTGCGCCACGCTTCATACTCGGCGCGCGCCTCTTCAGAGAGGGGATAGTACTTGCGCAAGTCGCCGCCTTGCGCCAACCGCATGCGCGAGAAGTCTTCCCACTCGGCGTGTTCGCTGGCCTTGGCGAGCAATTGGGGCGCCAAGGCGATGGGCACCACAACCACCCCATCATCGTCGGCCACGATGATGTCGCCGGGCATCACCAGCGTGTCGCCGCACGCCACCGGCACATTCACGGCAAATGGAACAATGTTGGTCTGGGTGTGGAAGTTGGGCGTCACCCCGCGTAAGAAGAGGCCGAGGCCCAGTTCGCGCGCGTGGGGGTAGTCGCGGATACAGCCATCGATCACCACGCCGGCGCCGCCGCGCCCTTTGAAGTAAGTCAGCATCATTTCGCCAAAAACGCCGCTGCCCATGTCGCCGCGGGCGTCCACCACCACAATATCACCCGGCTGCGTGTGATAGAGCACGTGGCGGTGAAGCTGCTTTTCCGGGTCAGCGTATTCATCAACCTTGTAAAGGTCTTCTCGTTTGGGCATAAACTGAAGCGTGAGTGCGGGGCCCACAATCGATTTGCCGGGCGTCCAACTTCGGGGGCCACGAATGTGTGGGTCGCGAATGCCGAGGCGGCTCAGTTCGCCGCTGGCGGTTGCGCTGCCAATGTGCGCCAGGCCTTCGAGCAGTTCTTTGGGCGGGCGCTGGATGTCGGGTGTTTGAATCATGGTGTTGCCTCTCAATGATCAATGGGTGGCTGAATTGGGTATGCAACGTCACTTTATTAAAGATGCAATATTAAAGGAGCGGGATCCCGGCGCAGCACATTCAGAGTTGACGGTGAAGCGTTGCAACCTGACTATAGCGGAAGGCGTCCATTTTGGCAAGCGGCCCTGGGGCGCCGGGCATGTGCGCTTGGGTGGGCAGGGCCTCTAGGGGCTCCGTGTAGAGCATCTTACATCCGGCAGGCCTGTTTCCTGTGTATGGTGGCTGCAGCAACAAACATAGGCAAGCAATGCAGTTACAACGACAGGGATGAGCGGAATGCGTGACTTGGCGCTGCGTCAATACAAGGACCGATGGCTTCAACCGATTGCTGATCAGCCATTGTTTGCGGGCATTCATCCCAATCTGGTGTCGCTAGCGGCGCTGTTGGTTGGTCTATCGGCTGCTGGCGCCGTCGTTGTGCACGCCTATTGGCTTGGCCTGGCGCTGTGGATTGCCAATCGGGTGCTGGATGGGTTGGACGGGGTAGTGGCGCGCCTTTATGCCAAACAGAGTGACTTTGGGGGTTATCTCGATCTCTTTTTTGATTTCATCATCTATTTGGCGATCCCGATGGCGTTTGTCGTGGCGGCGCCCACACCGGCTGCCCTATGGGGATTGGCTGCATTGCTGGCCTCATACTATCTGAACACCATGTCTTGGCTGGGCCTCGCCGCCCTGCTGGAAAAACGCAACGCGTCCACCGCCACGCGTCAGACCACACTGGAGATGCCGGCGGGGCTGATTGAAGGCGCCGAGACCATTTTGCTCTATGCCCTCTTCTATATGCGCCCACAACAGATCAACCTGCTCTTTTTCGTGATGGCGGTGCTCGTATTGTTTACCGCGCTGCAACGGCTGATTTGGGTTTGGCGTTTTGTCCGGTAAACTACACCGAGAAACCTATGGCGCAATGTTTGCCCTGTTAACACAAAGACGCCAAGATGCAGAGGCGCAAAGCAGGCGGTCGACCAAACCGCTTGGCGTCTTTGCTCCTCTGCGTCTTAGCGTTGAAAAAACTACAAAGGCAGAGAAGATTAGCATATATATGACAACCCATGAACAAAGCGTGGTGCGGGGCGCCCCGTTGGTACAGCGACACTGGCCGCGCCTGGTTGCGTTGGCCTGCTGGGCGGTCCTTGCCGCAGGTTATTTGTGGTATGCGCGCACCCAGGATGCCGGCCCCGAACAGTTGTTGGCTCTCATGCGGAGTGGCGTCTTCGGTCCGCTTGTATTTATTGCGCTCTTTACGCTGCGCCCGCTGATTTTCTTCCCAGCCAGCGTGCTTTCGGTTGCGGGCGGGCTGCTCTTTGGGTTGACCGGTGGGCTGCTCTACACCGTGATTGGCTCCAACTTGTCGGCCATGTTGGCCTATGTGGTGGGTCGCTATTTTGGGCACAGCTTTTTGATGCGCGACGAGCCAACCGGCGCCTTGCAACGCTATGCATTGAGCATGCGTCAGAACAGCTTTCAGACTGTATTGCTGATGCGACTGCTGCTCTTGCCTTATGATGTGGTGAACTACTTTTCCGGGTTTCTGCGCATCAACTGGCGGGCCTATTTCGCCGCCACTGCAATTGGCTCGTTCCCCGTCACGCTGTCGCTGGTTTTGGTTGGCGTTTCGGGTGATGTTGACCTGTCAACCGGCAAGTTTGCCCTCAACCCATGGCTGTTGGTCGCCTCGGCGCTGCTGATCGGGGCCAGCCTACTCCTTTCACGCCACTTTCGAAATCGCGCACGGTTGCGATGCTGAAACCCCAACCATCGCGCTCATTTTGGCAAAGACACGGGCAGAAGGCAGCCGCCGTGCTCATCTGGTTAGCGCTGATTGGCGGCACTGTCTGGTTTGCGCGCGTCAATGGTCTTTCGCTGGCAGAGAGCGTGTTTGCCCTGATCCAGCGGATGCAGGCCAGCGCTTATGGCCCCCTGCTCTATATCCTCGTCTATGCGCTGCGTCCCCTTGCCTTTTTCTCGGCGATTCTGTTGACGCTGGCCGGCGGCTTTCTGTTTGGCCCACTCTGGGGCGTTGTTTTCACGGTGATAGCCGCCAATACATCGGCCATGGTGGCGTATTGCGTTGGCCGCTTTTTGGGGGAAGGGGCGCTCGTCAACCATACGACGGGCGGCCTTCTGCACAATTACGCCGGTCGGATGCGAAGCAACAGCTTTGAAACTGTCCTCATCATGCGCTTCATTTTTTTGCCCTACGACCTTGTCAACTATCTGGCAGGTTTTCTGCGCATCGACTGGAAAGGGTTCCTCTTGGCCACTATGCTTGGCTCTGTGCCGGGAACGATCTCATTTGTGCTGTTGGGCGCGGCAGCCTCACCGGCAGAGATTGAAGCGCTTTTTCTCGGTGGCGAGTTGCCCACCCTGGATGTGCGTGTGCTGGCAATTTCGGTGGCCATGTTTGTGGTCAGCCTCCTCCTTTCTCGGTATTTCAAGCGGCGCGAGCAGCGCGCCCAACCCTCCGCCCAATAAGCGCCGATGCGAATGCCTATACACTCGGTGGAAGAGCCGCCGATGGACGAGCACAATCGGAAGCTCATCGCCAATGGGCGCCCACCGGCGTGCAAAACCCGATACTGAGTGGGCGCCATAACCTGGCGATGACCGGGGCGGGCGCGGGGCCGAATGTGGCGTAACGGCGCCCGACGGCGGCGAGGGCCGCTGTATCGGCGCCGCGCGACGGATCTTGCGTTTTGCCAAGACGCCGTGGGTCTGGCGGCTCATGGAGGGTGGCTGGCGTAGCCGCGGCATGCATATAGTGCCGTTTAAGGGGGTGTCGGTGGTGGTTTGTTGTCAAAACAATTTGACAAACGTGGGCTTTCCCTGTATACTGGAGGAATCCAGTGCTGCGGAAGCGTAGCACACTGGAGGGATGGCCGAGCGGTTTAAGGCGGTTGTCTTGAAAACAACTGTGGCAGTAATGTCACCGGGGGTTCGAATCCCTCTCCCTCCGCCTGGGACGGTCATTAACAACCGCATGTTGGTCAGATTGATTCAAGCCTGGGGAGGTCGCATAGCCTGGTCGAGTGCGCCCGCCTGCTAAGTGGGTAGGGGTGAATTACCATCCCTCGAGGGTTCAAATCCCTCCCTCCCCGCCTTGTGTATTGCCAATTGTGAAGGTTGAACTGTGAATGAGGATACGCGCAAACTATCCATTCATAAGTGTCTATTCGCAATTCAAAATTAACCTGTCCCCGTAGCTCAGTGGATAGAGCGCTTGGTTCGGGACCAAGAGGTCGGAGGTTCAAATCCTCTCGGGGATACTTGTAGGTATGGTTTCACCACTCCGCCCGTTGAACTTCTTTGCGAGGGGCGCGGGATGTCGCAGCTTATCTCGTTCTGCTGCGGTCTACTGAGCGTTGTAGACGGTTTTTAAGGTGCATTCCGGCTTTGCCGGGTGTACTGTAATATGGGCGGTTCCACGTGCTCTTGGCGGAGTTGGGTGGGGCCGCTCGTTTTTATTGGCGCGGGTAAGCGCGCTCGAAAACAATGATTGCGAATGCCAGGATTGCGATCAGGGACGATCTTTCTGAACTGATTCAGTTGTCATTCTTCGTTTTGCTTCCCCTAAATGAGGCACAGGGACAGTTGCTAACAGGGTCTTGCACATATCAAGCCAGGTTAGGATCGTCTCCATCTGACCAAGTCGGAACTGTAAAACCAAACGATCCAATACTCGGTCAGGCGGAATTCCCGCCAGCTGTTGTGGAAAGCCTCTTAGCCGACGCTGACACACGGTACGCTGCCGGTCGATCAGCGCTGTCACGGTCGCCGGACCCTCGGCACGGGCAAAATAGAGTTTGGCCATGGATTCCTGGCGGAAGTCACGGCCCTGATCAACCGGTTCGCTTACCCACTGTTTGAAGGCTGCTTCGTCGGTGCGCATGAGGCGCAATATATGGCGTGGGGGGCGATTGCCCTGTGGCTCGGTGACACTTTCTAAATAGCTCTCTGCTTCCAAGCGGTCAAGTAGCGCGTAGACCTGGCGCTGTTTTAGACGCCATACAGGCCCCAATACTTCAGTCTGCGCCAACCGTATATGATTATGTCACTACGGTTCGTTACCGGTCGAACGGAATTGGTCTTGTGCAATCAACCTACAGCTTGTTGAGCTTCATCTTCTATATAGTATATAAAATTCGCTTGCTCAGCAATTTGTACGACAGTTCGTCCTCCAGCCAAAGATAGGCAAGCAGGCGACCGTATCGGTCGCGCCTGGACGCAATCTCCAGTTGCACTTCGACGCCGGCGCAGAGCCGCGTCTTGGTGTCGCGGCTGGCTTCGGGGCTGTAGCACTGCACGGGCGAGGTAGGCATCGAGCGCGGCGGCTCATGGGCCGAACTGGTCCATGCCATAGCAGGTCACGTCGGGGAGGTTGGCGTAGTGGTGGAGTCTGCAGCCTTTGCCGTCGAACAAGATGACGCCGGTCCACGGATGGCGGGGAACGTGACTCAAGCCGCGATGGGGGGCGGTGCTCTTTCCGCTTTGCGTTTTCCCCACGATGGCGATTCTCATCGTTTACGTTTGCTTGAATTCAAGATGCGTGGCTCGCCCCTGTATGAAAGGCAACCTTTTAACACGCTTGCAGGGGGTGGCGTTGATCCATACCGGAACTGGCTAGCAAGCGTGGCCCACCCTTACCCAGGAGATCGGTTGCCCCGACTTCCCGCAGCTGGCAGAGAGCAGTTTCTTCCCTCCAACGTATGCGACCCTTCGTTGCGGGGCCCCCTGGCCCTGGCTTCGCCACACGAACCAACAAACTAACGGTTGCTCCTGTGGTTGCGCATGGATAGCCACCCTTGAACTGAAGGTACGTTCAGGCTTCCACTGCACCCAATGCGTGAAGCGCTGCTTTTTGCGCAGCACTGATACCCATGACACCAGCGATATTCATGCCAACATAAGGGCCGGGTGTAGTCAAGGTTTGCACACAAGCCCACGATGTCATGTCCCATAGCTTGATCGTTTCATGACGGCAGCCGCTTGCCAGCCAACGGCCGTCAGGGCTAAATCGCACCACTTCGATGCTATTGCCATGCCCGCGCAAGATGGTTCGGAACTGACCTTGTTGCAGATCCCATAGCCGCACGGTATGATCATTTAATCCCAGCGCCAGGAGCGCACCTTGTGGATCAAAGTCCAGGCTGTGGACAGAAGATTCCAGCGGGGGTAAACGATAGACCATCTTTCTACTTTGCACATCCCACAAAATGACGCGGTGATCATAACCGCTGCTCGCCAGGAATTGGCCGTTGGGACTGAAAGCCACACATTTAACGCCGTTCGTATGTCCAACCAGCTTGTCCACAAGTTCGGCGTGCGAGTGGGCTTGCACTGCCCAGAGGCGCACCACCTGGTCACCACCACTGGCGACTAGGCGGTAATCTGTTAAGCGCGGGCTGATGGCGCAGGTCATTACTCGCTCAGGGTGTGGCGCCAAAAGATGAAGCCTCTCTCCGCTCTGTACATGCCTGATGCTAACCTTTTGTTGGCGACTGGCGCTTACGATCTTTTGACCAACATCGCTAAAATGAAGCGCCTCCACGTCATT
>JAHDWG010000395.1 GCA_023384495.1 Caldilineaceae bacterium | reverse complement strand
TAGGTGGGGTCGAGGGGCAGATAGGCGCCGCCGGCCTTGAGGATCCCCAGCAGCCCGATGATCATCTCCGCCGACCGGTCGACACACAGCCCGACCACCGTCTCTGCGCCCAGCGCCCCCCCGACGTCGTGCGCCATGAGATGGTGCGCCAGTTGGTTGGCCCGCGCATTCAGTTCGCGGTAGGTCAGACGCTCCTCGCCAAAGACCACAGCTACCGCATCGGGTGTGTTCGCGGCCTGTTCTTCGAAGAGGTGATGGATCGTCTGCCCGTGAGGATAGGCGGTGTGCGTGTTGTTCCACTCGACCAACAGCTGCTGGCGTTCGGCGGCGGGCAGGAGCGAGTGCGACTCATACCGGCCCGCAGGATCGGCGACCATGGCCGCCAGCGTCTGCAAGTAGTAGGCGCCAATGGCCCGCACCTGCGCTTCGCAAAGCTGGCTGCTGTCGTAGTCAAGCCCCAGCAGCGTCAACTGGGACGACAACGGGTCTTGCATAAAACCCGTGACGAGCGCGAAGTTTGTCTGTTGGGCAAAGGTCTCGCCCAGCACCGCAAAACCGGGCAATTCCTGCAAGCGTTCAAAGACGTGAAAGTGGACGGTAAAAAAGAGCGTTTCGAGCAACGGCTGGCCGCCCAGCGCCCGTTGCACTTCGACGAGTGGGTAGCGCTGGTAGGGCAACACCTCCTGCTCGGCGCGGAAGGTTGCACGGATCAGATCCAGCCAGGTTCCCCCGTGGAGCTGCAAACGGAACGGCAGCGTGTTGAGGAACAGCCCCTTGACGCGCTCGCTGTCGATAGCCTCCGGTCTGCCTTGCGCCGCCAGCCCGGTGAGCACGTCGGCTTCGTTGTAGAGCGTGCGCAGGACGCGCAGGTGGGCGGCGAGCAGGACGCTCTTGAGGGGGACGCCGGCTTCTTGCGCCAGTTTGTGGAGACGGTCGGAGAGATTGGCGGGCACCGGGATGGGCAGGCTCTGTCCCCGGCGCGGCTGGGGTGAGCGATAGGCCGCCGGCCAGCGGGGCAACCGCGAACGCTGGCAGCCCGCCAACTGTTGCACCCAGAACGCCTGCTGCGCTGGCGAGGCTGCGCTCTCGCGTTCCAACGCCACGTAGTCGCGGAACTTGAGCGCCAGCGGTGGGTCCAAAGTAAGCGCTTCGTGACCCAACAGCACGAAATAGCGCTGGTAGAGCTCCGTAAGCAGCGACGCAAGGCTCCAGCCGTCCAAAATTGCATGGTGGAAGCCAACCGAGAGATTGAATGTATCGTCGCTGCGCCGCTGGACGCAAAAGCGCACAAAAGGTGGGCAATCCCACCGGAACGGGCGCCGGGATTCGGCATCGACCCAGGCCTCGATGGCCGCCACTTGGGCGTCAGGCGGCAGATGGCGCAGGTCCTCGGCAGGCACAGGGATCGCCGCGCTGGGGTGGACCAATTGCAGCGGTTGGCTGAAGCCGGTGAGCGCAAAGCTTGTGCGCAACACCTCGTGGTCGGCGGCAAGCTGCTGGATCGCCGTGCGCAACGCAGCCAGATCAAATGGAGCGCGCAGGTGATAGCTAAAGACGTCGTGATAGACGGCGCTGCCGGGCGTCTTCTCGCTGTGGAAGACCATGCCCGCTTGCAGCGCCGTCATGGGATAGGCGTCTTCCACATCCGCCGGCAGCTTTTGGCGGTCTGCGGCGCCGATCAGGTCGAAGGCTTCGAGCCGCAGGGGCGGCGCAACCGCGGCCTGCTGGCCGGCCACACGCGCCAGTTCGAAGATGGTCTGGTGTTGGAAGAGTTGTTGCAGCGTCAGACTGAGGCCTCCCTCTCTCGCTCTAGCAATCACCTGGGTGGCCAGCAGCGAGTCGCCCCCCAATTCGAAGAAGTTGTCGTGGACGCCCACCTGTTCGAGACCGAGCAGCCCGGCCCAGATGTCGGCCAACAACTGCTCTTGGGGGGTGTCGGCGGCCACAAAGCCCGACGAAAGCGCAAGCCGCCCATGGTCGGGCGCAGGCAGGGCGCGGCGGTCGACCTTGCCGTTAGACGAGAGCGGCAGCGCATCGAGCACCACGAACGCTGCGGGCACCATATACTCGGGCAGCCGTTGTTGGGCAAAGTCGCGCAGTTCGCCAGTAGTGGGGCGGTGATCCTGGGTGAGCACAATATAAGCCACCAACTGCTGAGTGCCCATCTGATCGGCGCGGGCCACCACCACGATTTCGTGTACTGCGGGGTGATTGGCGAGTACACTCTCGACTTCCCCCAGTTCGATACGAAAACCGCGAATCTTCACCTGGAAGTCGATGCGACCCAAGTACTCGATGGCGCCGTCGGGCAAGTAGCGCGCCAGATCGCCCGTGCGATAGAGCCGGGCGCCTGGTTCGCTGCTGAAGGGGTCGGGAACGAACTTCTCCGCGGTCAACTCGGGCCGGTTCAGATAGCCGCGCGCCAGTTGTACGCCACCGATGTACAACTCGCCGGGTACGCCGATGGGCGTTGGCTGCAAGTAGGGGTCCAGCAGATAGATCTGCGTGTTGGCAACCGGCCGGCCAATCGGCACGAGCATTCGTTCGCTCTCGCGTTCACAGGCCCAATAGGTGACATCTACGGCGGCCTCGGTGGGGCCGTAGAGATTGTGCAACTCCACGTCCAGCCGCTCGAACAGGCGTTGCTGGAGCGCAAAGGGCAATGCTTCTCCGCTACAGATGATGCGCTTGAGGCTGCGACAGGCTTCAAGTCCCGGCTCGTTCACGAAGATTTGCAGCATGGAGGGCACAAAGTGCAGGGTCGTGATCTGCTCTTCGACGATGATCCGCACCAGGTACGCGCTGTCCTTGTGCCCTTCGGGCCGGGCCACCACCAGCCGGGCGCCGGTCATCAACGGCCAGAAGAATTCCCATACCGATACATCGAAGCTAAACGGGGTCTTCTGCAACACGCTGTCCGCCGGTGTCAGCCCGTATTCATCCTGCATCCACAGGAGCCGGTTGCAGATGGCGCCATGCGTATTCATGGCCCCCTTGGGGCGTCCCGTTGAGCCGGATGTATAGATCATATAGGCCAGGTTGTCTTTGTCCAACGCAACGTTCGCATTCTGGGTGCTGGCTTGCGCAATGGCCGTCCACCCGGTATCCAGGCAAAGCACCTCTGACTCACAGTTAGAAAGATGGGGGAGCAGGTGGTGTTGGGTTAACAGCACCGCGGGCGAGGCGTCTTCCAGCATAAAGGCCAACCGCTCAGCCGGATAGGTGGGGTCGAGCGGCACATAGGCCCCACCCGCCTTGAGGATGCCCAACAGCCCCACCACCATTTCGAGCGAACGTTCGACGCAGATGCCCACCAGCGTCTCTGCGCCCAGAGGGCCCCCGACACCGAGGCGCTGAAGGTGATGCGCCAGTTGGTTGGCGCGTTCGTTCAGTTCGCGATAGGTCAACTGCTGACCCTCGAAGGTCACGGCCACCGCATTGGGGGTGCGCATCACCTGTTCCTCGACCCACTGGTGGAGGCGTTTGTCCTGCGGGTAGGGTGTGGCCGTGTCATTCCACTCGACCAGGAGTTGGCGGCGCTCGGCCTCGGTTAGCAGGGGCAGCCGGGTGACCCGTTCTTCGGGGTTTTCCACCATCGCTGCCAGCAGAACCTGCAAGTGGCCGGCCATGCGGGTGATGGTGGCGGCGTCAAAGAGGTCGCTGTTGTATTCCAGCTCTCCTCGCAACCCGCCGGTGTCCGCATCCCACAGGTTCAGGTGCAGGTCGAATTTGGCCGCGCCGGGGTGGATGTCGAGCGCTTTGACGGTCACTGCGGGCAGCGCCACCGGCGCCAGCGTGCTGTTCGATTGCCAGGTAAAGAGCACCTGGAAGAGCGGGTTGTAGCTCAGGCTGCGTTCGGGGCGCAGTTCGTCCACCAGCTTCTCAAAGGGCAACTCCTGGTGGTCATAGGCGGCCAGCGTCATCTTGCGCACGCGCGCCAGCAGCTCCAACACGGTGGGCTCGCCGGCGAGATCGATGCGCAACACCAGCGTATTGGCGAAGAAACCGATCAGTTCTTCAAGTTCGCGCCGGCTGCGATTGGCAATGAGGGAGCCGATGGCAATGTCATCCGTGCGGCTGTAGCGGGCCAGCAAGATGGCAAACGCGGTGAGGCCGATCATAAATGGGGTGGTCTGGCTGCGGCTGCTCAGGGTCCTCAACTTCTCCCCCAACGCCGGGCTGAACTCGAACCGGTGTAGCGCCCCGCAAAAGCGCTGCACCGCCGGGCGGGCATGATCAGCCGGCAGTTCGAGCAAAGGGGGCAGGCCCGCCAACTGCTGCTTCCAGTAGGCCAGTTGCGCGGCGGATGCTGCATCATCCATCCACTGGCGTTGCCACACCGCATAGTCGGCATATTGGAGCGGCGGTTCGGGCAGGGGGGACGCTGCGCCATGTACATAGGCCGTATAGAGCGCCGCCAGTTCCCGGCTCAAGACGCCGCCCGACCAACCATCGCCACAGATATGATGCGTCATCAGAAACAGGATGTGCGATTGGGGCGCCAGACGCAGCAGTTTGAGACGCAGCAAAGGCGCCACGGCCAGGTCGAAGGGCTGCTGGGCTTCGGCAATCGCCAGTTGCTGCACGCGCGCCGCGCGCGCCGGGTCGTCAAGCTCAGTCAGATCGAGCACCGGCAACTGGATGGGGTGGGGTGGCTGGATGACCTGCACCGGCCCTCCATGCTGCTCGGGAAAGACCGTGCGCAAGATCTCGTGGCGCCGTACAATCTCGGTTAGGCTTTGCGCCAGGGCGGGGATGTTGAGTTCTCCTTCAAAACAGAGCGCGCCAAGCTGGTTGTAGGCGCTGCTGGGGTTGATCTGCTCCATGACCCACAGCCGTTGTTGGTTGAAGGAGAGGGGTAGCTGCCTGGAGCGCGCGGCGGGGCGAAGGGTGTCCCGCGAGGGCGGGGCGTGTCCGTTGATCTGGCCTAGTGCGGCGAGCAGTTCGGCCTTGCGCGCCGCCAGTTCGCTGCGCAGCGCCGGCGTGAGCACACCTTTAGGCGCACTGACCCGCAACTGACCATTCTCGGCCCAAACCTTCACATCCTTTGCGTAAAGCTCGGTTAGCAACTGTTCGATGTTGTTCATAGTGTCAACTCCTCACGATATTCGGTCGTGATCTCCGGCAAATCTTTAGCGGTCGGGGACGAGTGTTGGAGCATTTCGATCTGGCTAGCCAGGCCGGCAATGGTGCGCGCCTCGAACAGGCTGCTCTGCGCGATGTTGACCTGAAACGTCTCGCGGACGCGTGAGATCACCTGGGCTGCCAGGAGGGAGTGCCCACCCAAATCGAAGAAGTCATGGTGGACGCCAATGGACTGTTTGCGGAGCACTTCCGTCCAGATGTTGGCGAGCCGCCGCTCCGTGGGCGTATGGGGGGGAACAACGGCTTCAGCAACCGCTACTTGCGGCTGGCGCAGGGCGGGCAACGCCTGCCGGTCGATCTTGCCGTTGGGCGAAAGCGGCATGGCATCGAGTACGGTGAACTCGGCGGGCGTCATGTAGGGTGGCAATTGCGCTTCCAAATAACGCCGCAGGGTCGCCACAACCTCCTGTTGGCTGTTGGCGCTGAACGGAACGCTGGTGTACGCCGCCAACTCGCCGACCGTCGGCTGGGCAAGCGCCAGCGGCGCAAAGATCGGCTCATGTTGGGCCAAGTCGGCGCGGACAAAGGCGGCGTCGAAAAATCCGTTTGGCTCCACTGCCGACCAACAGATTTCAACCTGATAGTCCAACGCTTCGCCAAGCTGCCAGACAGCCTCCGGGTCGATCCCGTGTGGGCAGGTTGCCTGCACCCTGGCGACCAGCTCCTGCACCGTGCTCAATCCATCGACAGTCGAATGCACCAACGCATCGCTCGTGACATCGGCGAGGGTGCGCAGGTTGGGCAGATGACTCACCTGCAGGCGCTCTGGACATCCTTCGACAAGAATGTGCCGCAGCTCCGCCAGATCCATGTTTGTCCCATCGAGTTGGTCGAAGTGAGGTGGAGAGCCCGACTGCGTATCCATGTGAAGCAACACATGGTAACGAAATTTGTTGAGTTCATTGATGCTGGAGCCGCGTTCAAGCCGCATTTGCACCTGGCTGACCCTACTGAACTGCTCGCGCAGGCCAAGGAAAAAGTGTGGCGCAACGTGGAGTTCTGCATCCTCGTGGACGGCTTTGGCAATTTGTTGCCGTAACGCATCCAGTGAGAGTGATGGCGCCGCGCGATGGAGTTGTAGCGATGTATGGTATGTCCGCTGCAACGAGTAGTTGCGAATATCCCCCAGGAAGATGTGACCGCCCGGTCGCACTGCACGCATTGCCCCCTCAAGTACTTCCAGCAGATATGCAGCGTTTGGAAAGTATTGCACGACGGAGTTCAAGATGATCAGGTCATAGGCGCCTTCGCGAATATTGGTGAAGTTGTTGGCCTCCTGGCAGCTAAGCGACACGTTGGAAAAGCGATCCGCTTGACCGTTGATCTGGTCCTGGATATAGTCAACCAGCGGTTGCAGGAAATCCACCCCGTGATAGGAAACGCAATGCGGCGCCATGCGAAAGAGAAAGATGCCGTGTCCGCAACCGATCTCCAGCACGCGGCGAGGGCGCAAAGCCAGTAGTTGACCGGCAATATCATCAGCCCATGCCGTCATCTCTGCCAGGGGAATCGCCTGACCGTCGTAGCTGCTCACCCAGCCAGCGGTGTTGAACAGCGGGTCCGCTGCTGCGACCTGCGGCGGCGACATTGCGGCACTACTCGTAAAGGCTGTCTGCCACGCCTCCACCTGTTGTCTCGCCTGTTCGGCGTCGCTCCCTCGCAACCGGACTGTCTCTTCGTCCGTCGTTACATAGGCGATCAACTGCTTGTCGCCGGGTGGGTCCTCGTGAATGAGCAC
>JAHDWG010000394.1 GCA_023384495.1 Caldilineaceae bacterium | reverse complement strand
GCGCTCATCACCAAGTTCCGGGTTGACATCGGTGAAGTTCATGAGCAAGCGTTCGGCATTGCCCGTGTTGTAGATCACTAGCTCGCCCGCGCCGCCCTGGCTTTCCAATTGCATCAACACCGAGGCCTCAACCTGGAGGTTCCACGCCCAATCGGTGTCGCCCGTCTGCAACACGGCGCGCGCCGCCGATGTGGCGTCGCCACCGCCCTTGAAGATCACTTCTTTGAAGAAGGGCTTGTCTTCATCGCGATAGAACTCGTTGATCTCGTAGGTCACCACGTCGCCGGGCTTGAACTCAACCAGCTTGTAGGGGCCGGTGCCGATGGGGGCGAGGTTGGCCTGCTGGCATTCCTCTGCTGTGGAGGCCGCCGCGCCGATGCAGTTGGCAAACTGCGCCTTCTGCAAAATGCGCCCAGGCGAGCTGGTAAAGGCAAAATAGGGATTCGAGGTGGGCGATTTCCACGTGATCTGAACCGTGTGGTCATCCAACGCCTCTACGGTTTCGATGTTCACCAGATACGAGGCATTGGTGCAGGCTGTTTCGGCATTGCTACAATATTCATAGGTGAAGATCACATCTTCGGCGGTGAAGTCGCTGCCATCCGACCACTTGATGTCGTCGCGCAGCCGCCAGGTGACCGACGAGCCGTCTTCGGCCACATCGCCATTTTCCAGGGTGGGGATCTCGCTCACCAACAGAGGCACCAGGCTACCATCCGGCGCAATGCCCGCCAGCGGTTCGAGGATCAGGCGGGAGGCGTCGTAATCTTTGGTGCCCGTTGCCAGGTGTGTATTCAGAATCGTGGGGGCCTGCCAATAGAGGATGCGCAGGGTGTCGCCCGCGCCGCGGGCCATCTGCACGGCTTCACTGGGGGCGGCCTCTGCCGCCGGGGCTGCTTCTTGCTGTGGGGCCGTGGGGGCGGGCGCCGCCGCCGGGCCACAGGCCGCCGCCAACAACGCAATCACCACAAACGCGCTGAACAGACGCCATTGCCTGAGTCGCCTCAGTTGAGTCATGGTTTACTCTCCTTGTGAATGGTTTGCACGGCTGAATTCGCTGAGAAAGTCTGGCTTGCTGCAAAATATGGGATCGAACATGTGCTTGTTCGCTTGCCAGGTTACCTGAACGCTGGTGTCAATGAGGGGTTACCTGGTTCGACAAGGGCAATGTTGCGCGTGGCGGGCGAATCTACATCGAAGCACGTTGCGGAAGAGCGTTTGCTCAGGTAATACCACTTGCGGTTACAAATGTCATGAATTATTCCGTCGATGCGCCAAAATTTACGGCGTTTCAGCACACAATTGGCGTCGATTCAGTGGAAGCCGCAATCGTCATTCGGAAATTGTCATCTGGATCGGTGCAAAGACCCCTGTGGCTAGAGGTTGCACAATTCTACTTCGTTTTCAAAAAGTTGTCAACAACGTTTTGGACGTAGGGTGTGTCCAGGATAGGGTGGTGGAGGCGACAGTCACTTCAAGAGTGACTGGCACCTCACAGCGAACGCACCCTTGGACGTATGATCTCTGCCCACTCTAGTCGATCTGACCGGGCAATACCACCAAAAATGTGCACAAGATTGGGGCGCGCTTCTCGTTCACTTGGTCAACGCGGCCCCGGCTGGCGTTCTATGACGTTACGATTGGGTTACGATTGGCGCCAGAGCTTCAACAATTGCTGGATCACGTCCGTCGATGGCGTGTGTAACATGGTGGTTGGTTCTGTCCTTTGTGAGCCATCAGCGTTTCGCTCATAGATCGTGACTGGCGCATCAAATGGGCGAAAGCCAAGTTGTATGGCGCTCTGTTGTTGTGGCGCAGCCCGAAGAAAAGCTTCGAATTCACGAGCCGCTGCTTTTTGTTCCGGCGTCAC
The DNA here is from genome assembly GCA_023384495.1 of Caldilineaceae bacterium. Taxonomy (GTDB): domain Bacteria; phylum Chloroflexota; class Anaerolineae; order Caldilineales; family Caldilineaceae; genus CFX5. The sequence goes on along the minus strand of JAHDWG010000394.1, from coordinate 5,024 downwards.
CCATGGCGCGTTGAGGATCACATACGGATGATCCGCCCAAAATGTGCCCTCGACCGGATAAATTGCAACCACTGGGCTTTGCTCAGCCGCACACCCACGTCCCTCGCGGCGCTTTTGTTCCTGTTCAATCACCAGGTGTTCATAGAGAACCGCCGCACTTAAGTAGCCCATGCCGCCGTTTCTGCAATGAAACATGCGTTCTGAAAATGAGCCTGTGCTGCTGCCATAGTACACAACGCTTTGGCCCACGGTCTCGATAAAGGCTTGAACTTGCGGGTCGGCCAGGTCATGAGACGTCAACACCGCCTGTTTGCCTACCCCCGCATACGCCATGGCCACGAGCGAGATCAGGCCACTGTTGCTATATTCCGGGTGCGTATACCCAAACTTGAATGCGCCCCACTCCGGGCGGCCATACATGGCCCATCCTTGTTCAGAGGCAGCCAGCTTTGCAATATCGGCCCAACCAATCGGTTTGGCCGGCCACCCCAGCGCCTCGGCCATCTCTTGCCAGATGGCGATGACCACGAGGCTCGACACGAGACTTTGCGGCGCGCCATCGACAAGCTCGGTGGCGCGAACGCGCCGCCACTCCGCTTCGGCCATGGGAATATGCACCGATGAAGCAGGGGACCAAACGGTTGGCTGGTCGACCCCAACCACAATCGACCGAATAGAGTCGACCGAACCCATCGGCGTCGCTTCGACGTAGATACGCGACTGCAAATGGTTGTATTCTGTGACAAGTGGCGCCAACCAGGCTTGCTTTTCAGAGCCATAGACAATATGAATCGAGATCGGTGTTGGCTTGTTGCAGCTAACAATCGCAAAGCAAGCCAGGCTCAACAGAATGCCCCGCATGATCGATTTCAGCGCTATACTGCTGAACCGCTCGTATACCGAATGTGAAGATCTGTTCATTTGAATCGCCCCCATTGGAGCAAAAAACGAACCGCTCTTATTGAGCCGTGCTATACCGCTTCAATGCGGTCAATACCTTCTCTGGCGTGTTGGCAGTGCGCCCCTTGAGAAACTCTGCAATCTGCTGGGGGGTGACGCCGGTCTCTAGAGCCCGTTTTAGGCTGCGCTGGTTGATCTGGAAGCGATAGTCAGGGTAACTTGCCTGCCACTGAGCAAATCGCTCGACCCGAAACCGGTCAATCAGCGGCGCGCCAGGGCCAATAAGAATGCTAAAGTCTTCGCCGACCGTGACGCCATGACGCAGCGCCTCCTGCGGCTCCGGCGCGTCATGACCCAACCAGCGGGCGCCCCATTGGCTCAGCGAAAGCAGCAGATCATCCCCCGCCGATGGCTCGGCCAGATCGATCGCCGACAGCCAGTACAACGGCCCACTCACCAAAAAGCGAAGCAAGGCTCCCTCGACTGCATCCCACTGGTCGAAACCTTTCAGGAACTCTTTCGTACTGCTACTGCGAATGTACCATGTTTCGTAATCGCCGGTGGGGCGCTGAAAGTCGGGTTCGGCTGCCTTGAAGGCCTCAATTACATCTCGACGGCTATACCAGACGCCAGGCTGCAACTTGGCAAAAAGGTTCAGCAACGTAGCGCGCGTCTGCAACGGGTCATTGCGCCAGGCGCCAGTGTCGGTGCATTCCAGCCCGGGGGTGCGGCAGAGGTCATTCCACTCGGGCGAATCGCGCCAGGCTTGCCACAGGGCGAAGCGCTGTTCACTGCGCGTCATGTCCAAAAAGGCGCGCACGCGATTGCCGGTGAGCTGCACCGTCTCTTGGTCGCCACGCCGCAAAAAGCCCAGGCGATTGGCCAGGTGTAACAGCAGCGCCAGCCGCGTGTTGAGGTCACTGTCATCGTGGTCAAACGGCAACTGGAGCCGCTGCACCAGCCGGTCGACATCTTCGGCGTTGGGGCCGGCTGCAGTGACGCGCAGCCGGTCGGTCAGCAAGAAGCCGAGCAGGGCGCCCATGTCTTGCAGAAAGCTGTCATCGGCCATCATGGTGCGGGCCGCGGGGGGGGGCGAGGCAGGGCGCACGGCCAACCCATCGGCCAGGGCGGGGTTTTGCGGGTGGGGCAACCACGGCGCAATGTCGCTGGGAAGGTAGACCACTGTGTGGGCGCCCTTGCCGGCGCCCTTAAAGGCCCGCCCGATCAGGCCATAATAGTAGAGCACCTCGGCCACATTTTCTGGGAAGAGCCACGGCGTCTCGCGTTCGAGCTTGGCCGGCCCCATCTGACGGACACTGCCAAACTCACGGCTGAACTGTGCCTCCACCATTTCGCCACCCTCTTTGAGGAGCAACTCGAGGGCGCGCTGGGCGTGCTCTGTCATGTCGGTGACTTCCTGGTAGGCCATCTGCACCGACGTAGGGTCAGTCACCTGGTCGGCCAGCAGCTTGATGGCCTGTTCGCGTGTCTCAGCGCCATCGATGAAGGCATTGCGCAATTCGGCCAGCACCTGCAAAAGGATATTCGGATAGTCAACCAACATCTGGGTCGTGGTGGGCATAGGGCTACTGAATATTGACGACCGGCGCTTGGGCTAGCCATAGGCGCATCGTAAGGCGCCGCCAAATCGATGCAAAACAATGTTGTCAGTGTGCTAAATGTTCGCTATACTGTACCATGTGTGGTTGTTGTCGTTGAAGAAGTAGTTGAAGGAGCATTCACTATGCGTGCAAGCCCATCCAGCCGTGGCATGTCCAACTGGAATCTGCAAGCCATCCTCCGTGACATTGGCGCGGCGTGGCGGCTTTTTTGGGACCCCAAGGTGCCCACCGTGCTCAAACTCTTGCTGCCTGTGGCTGCGTTGGTCTACTGGCTTTCGCCCATCGACCTGCTGCCCCTCAACCCGATCGATGACATTGCTGTGATGATCCTGGCGCTGCGCCTCTTTGTCCAGTTGGTTTCGCCTCAAGAGAGACAGCCCGATACAACGCCCCACGTTCGCTCCGCCCAACCCGCGGACGAAGAGAATGTCATCGATACGACCTGGCGTGTGGTGAAATAGCCGGTGAATCAATCACCACCCCACCATTGCCCATGAGCGAGCGCGTCTCCAACCGAACCAGCGGCGCCGAGCCAGATTATAGCTTTGCCGAGGTCGCCCAACACCTTCAGGTGGACGCAACCACGCTGCGCGCATGGAACCGGCGATTTGCCCAGTTTCTCGTCTCAGACGTATCTGACGATGAGCCCCGCTACAGCACCGCCGACATTGCCGCGCTGGTCACGGTGCAGAAGCTGCTCGACCAGGGCTTTAGCGACGACCAGGTCCTACAATTTCTCACCCCCAAACGCATTGAGCTGGCCAAACCTGAACCCATGGCCTTGACGCCCAACGCCGCCGAAACGGCAATGTTTCTCCCCCAGGTGGTCGGCGATGTGCTCAGCACGATTGCCAACGGGCAGCAGACCGTGCTCAACAGCCAGACCGCCATTCGAGAGATGGTGGGGGTGGTGGTGCAGGATAATTTTAACTTGAAGGATGAAAATCGCAAATTGCGCGACCGGATGCTGGAGATGGAGCGGGCGCTCGCCGAATACCAGCGCCGCGAAGAGACGCGCAAAGAACGATTGGAAGGCCGCGTGCGCGCGCTCGAAAACGTGGTGGCGGCCCTCCAACAACAGGTGGCCCAACTGGTGCAGATCCAGCGCCAGCGCCGCCGCGGCTGGTTTGGTTGAATCAAGTTCCTGATACAAATCCCTGACGAAGATTCCTGACGCTGAGGTGCAAGTTTATGACCGTTCACCATCTGCACGACGTCGGTCGGCTACCGCTGCCCGGCGACAATGTCGCGATCGCCACCCGACGGCTGGAGGCCGGAACCGAGATTCACGATGGTGAGCGCCGCTTTGCGCTGACCCACACGGTGATGGAGGGGCACCGCTTTGCGATTGCGCCCATCGCAGCGGAAGCGCCGCTGCTCTCGTGGAATCTGCCCTTTGGCGTGGCGCTGACGCCGATCCGGCCCGGCGATTATGTCTGCAACGAGGCCATGCTGCACGCGCTGCGCCTGCGCACGCTCGACTTTGCGCTGCCAACGGCGCCCAACTTTGCAGACCGCATTACCCCCTATGCGCTCGACGCGGCGCACTTCCAGCCGGCGCCGCCCACGCCCCAGGCCGCCGATGAACTCACCTTCATGGGCTACCGGCGCAGCCCGGCGCGCGGGGTGGGCACGCGCAACGTGATCGTATTGCTGGGAACAACCTCGCGCACGGGGAGCTTTGTGCGCCAGTTGGCCGCCCGCCTCAAGCCGCTCATTGCGCCCTATGCCAACATCGACAATGTGGTGGCCGTGGCGCACACCGAAGGGAGCCACCCCAACCCCAACAACCGCGAACTGCTGCTGCGCACGCTGGCCGGTTTCATGGTCAACCCCAATGTGGGCGCGGTGCTGGCGGTGGACTATGGCGTCGAGCCGGTGACCAACGCCATGCTCCAGGCGTGGATCGCCGAGCACAACTACCCGGTTGGCGACCTGCCTCACGCCTTTCTCTCGCTGCGCGGCGGCTTTCAGGCCAACCTGGCCCACGCCGAAGCGACGGTCAGCGGCTGGCTCGACCAGGTCAACGCCACCGCGCGCACAGCCGAGTCGGTGCGCCATCTCAAGCTGGCCCTCCAATGCGGCGGCTCCGACGCCTTTTCGGGCATCTCGGGCAACCCGCTATTGGGCTGGGTGGCGCACGAGATCGTCCGCCACGGCGGCGCGGCCAATCTGGCCGAGACCGACGAGCTGATCGGCGCCGAGTCGTATGTGCTGCAAACTGTGCGCGACCGGGCGACCGCGCAGCGCTTCTTGCAGATGATCGAGCGCTTCAAGGAGTACGCCTCGTGGCACGGCGCCTCGGCGGAGGGCAACCCGTCGGGCGGCAACAAATACCGTGGCCTCTACAACATCACGCTCAAGTCCATCGGCGCGGCCATGAAGAAGGACCCGCGCACCCGTCTTGACTACGCCATCGACTACAGCGTGCGCATGGAGGAGCCGGGCTATTATTTTATGGACAGCCCGGGCAATGATATCGAGAGTATTGCCGGGCAGGTG
>JAHDWG010000393.1 GCA_023384495.1 Caldilineaceae bacterium | reverse complement strand
TATGCGCGAGATCGTCCAAAACAAGGATTTCCGCATTGCGCTCTCACATGCCATCAACCGTCAAGAGATCGTCGATCTGATCTACATTGGCCAGGGCGAACCGATGAACAACGCCATGGGCAAGGGTTCGGGCGAGCTGTATGACGAGGAAATGTACACGCTCTATACCGAGTTCGACCCCGACCTGGCGCGCGAGCATCTGGCCAAGGCCGGCATCACCGAAAAGGGGTCTGATGGTTTCTATCTGGGGCCAGATGGTCAGCCGCTTACCTTTGTGGTGCAGACAACCGAGGCCTTTGCCCACGCCAACACAGCCGAGATCGTCGTGCAGCAGTGGCGCGATTTTGGCATCAACGCCCAGTTGAATGTGATGGACCGGGCGCTGCTCTACACGCGCAAAGACACCAACGAGCACGATGTCCACGTGTGGGGCGCCGGCGGTGGGCCGGAGGTCTTCCTCGACCCGCGGCACTTCCTGCCCGTCACCAGCGAGTCAACCTATGCCATGGCCTGGTACACCTGGTTTGTCAATCCCACGGGAACGGGCGCGTTGGTGCCGCCCGAAGAACCACCCGATGCGGTCAAGCGCCAGATGGAACTCTACACCCAGATCAAAGCCACCGGCGACCAGGCCGAGCAGGTGCGCCTGATGAAAGAGATCCTCGAGATCGCCAAGGATCAATTCTATGTCATCGGCGTCAGCTCCAGCCCGCCGGGGTATGGCATTGTGAAGCAGAACTTCCACAACGTGCCAACCCTGATGCCCGGCTCGTGGCAATACCCCGACCCGGCGCCGACCAACCCCGAACAGTATTGGATTGAGTAAATAGGCTTCGGGTTACAGGCTTCGGGATACAGCGTGTTAAATCCTGTATCCCGAAGCCTGTTGTATCCTGTATTTTGTATTCAGAGGCCGCGATGCTGCAATACATGCTCAAGCGCATCCTATATATGGTTCCCACCCTCTTTGCGATCTCGCTGGTTTCGTTCATCATCATCCAGTTGCCGCCGGGCGATTATTTGACAACGCTGGTGGCGTCGCTTGCATCGCAGGGCGAACAAGTGGACCCGGTGGCGCTGCAAGCCTTGCGCGAGCGCTATGGGTTGGGCCAGCCGATCTATGTGCAATACTATAAGTGGATCTCCGGCATCGTGTTGCGTGGTGATTTTGGGCAATCGTTTGCGTGGAACATGGCGGTTTCGGATCTGATCTGGGAGCGGCTGGCGCTGACCTTTGTGTTGTCGTTCGCCAGCCTCATCTTTATCTGGGTCGTCGCCTTCCCCATTGGCATCTATTCGGCGGTAAAGCAATACTCGATGGGTGACTATTTCGCCACCTTTATCGGCTTTGTCGGGCTGGCGACGCCCAATTTTCTGTTGGCGTTGGTGCTCATGTATGTGGCGTTCAAATACTTTGGCCAGAGCGTCGGCGGTCTCTTTTCGCCCGAGTATCAGGATGCGCCCTGGGGTTGGGGCAAGCTGCTCGACCTGCTTGCCCACATTTGGATCCCGGTGGTGATTATCGGCACCGAGGGGACCGCCGGGCTGATCCGCGTGATGCGCGCCAATCTGCTCGATGAACTGCGCAAGCCCTATGTGGTCACCGCGCGGGCCAAGGGCCTGCCCGAATGGAAGGTGATTCTCAAATACCCGGTGCGGCTGGCGCTCAATCCCTTCATCAGCACGGTGGGGTGGGTGCTGCCGGGGCTGGTTTCGGGGGCGGCCATCATCTCGATTGTGCTCAGCCTACCCACTACGGGGCCGCTTCTTATCCGCGCTCTGCAATCGCAAGACATGTACCTGGCAGGCGCGTTTATTCTTATGTTAAGTGCGTTGACCATTGTGGGCACCTTGATCTCGGATCTCTTGCTGGCCTGGCTCGACCCGCGCATCCGGTATGAGTAATCGGCGTGGCCAGCAATGGGCGATGGATCATGGACGATAGGCCATAGACGATAGGCCATAAATGGAACATGTCGATGATGAGGGACGGTGCTGATGACCACGGACGTTCGACCTTTGCCCGGTGAAGGCGCAACCGTCAAGACAACCGAACCCAGCGAAGAAAACCGCGTTCTGATTGCCTCACAATGGCAATTGATGTGGTGGAAATTCCGCAAACACAAGCTGGCCTTGATCAGCGGCGTCATTGTCATTCTGATCTATACCGTGGCGCTCTTTGCTGAGTTTTTGGCGCCCTTCTCCACCGAGCTCTATCGCACTGATTACACCTACGCACCACCCCAGCCGCTCAATCTCTTTGAGACAACCGCCGACGGTCGCCGCTTCAACCCCTACGTCAACGGCTACAAAGTGGAGATCGACCAGGTGGCCTTGCGGCGCACCTTTGTGGTGGACGATGAAACCAAACACTATGTGGGCTTTTTGGTCGAGGGCGCGCCCTACAAGCTGCTCGGACTCTTTGAGACCAACATACACCTGATCGGCCCCAGAAATCCCGCCGACCCTATGTATTTGCTGGGGGCCGACCGCCTCGGGCGCGACTTGCTCAGCCGGCTCATCTATGGGACGCGCATCTCGATGTCGATTGGGCTGGTGGGGGTGGCGCTCAGCTTTGTGCTGGGCATCTTGCTAGGCGGCCTTTCTGGCTACTACGGCGGCGCCATCGACAATTTCATCCAGCGCGTGATCGAATTCATTCGCTCGCTGCCCACCATTCCCCTTTGGATGGGTCTGGCCGCCGCCCTCCCCGCCGACTGGTCGCCCATCCGCACTTACTTTGCCATTACGGTCATCCTGTCGTTCATTGGCTGGACGGGGCTGGCGCGTGTGGTGCGCGGCCGCTTTCTCTCGCTACGCACCGAAGATTTTGTCACCGCGGCCCGGCTCGATGGCTCGGGCGAGTTGCGGATCATCGTCAAGCATATGGCGCCCTCGTTCACCAGCCACATCATCGCCTCGCTGACGCTGGCCATCCCCGGCATCATCCTGGCGGAGACTGCGCTGAGCTTCTTGGGGCTGGGGCTGCGCCCACCGGTGGTCAGTTGGGGTGTGCTGCTGCAAGATGCGCAAAATGTGCGCGCCGTCGCCACTGCGCCCTGGTTGCTCATCCCCGGCCTGGCGGTGGTGGTCACCGTGCTGGCGCTCAACTTCTTGGGTGACGGCCTGCGCGACGCCGCCGATCCATACCGGTAATCGTCCACCGTCTATCATCCATTGTCCATCGTCCATCGTCCAGCAATCATGACCTTACCAAACGAACCCCTAATCGAAATCCGCGGCCTCAAGACCCACTTCTTCACCGATGAAGGGGTGGTGCGGGCAGTGGATGGCGTCGATTTTGACATCTATCGCAACCGTACACTCTGTGTGGTGGGCGAGAGCGGCTGCGGCAAAAGCATTACGGCGCGCTCCATTTTGCAGATCGTCGACCCGCCGGGGCGCATCGTAGAAGGCGAGATCCGCTTTCATCGCGCCGTGGGCAACAATGGCAGCGCACGCCGCGAGGTGGTCGACCTGGCCGCGCTCCCCCCACGCAGCCGCGCCATGCGCGAGATTCGCGGCAAAGACATTGCCATGATCTTTCAAGAACCGATGACCTCGCTCAGCCCCATCCACACGGTGGGCGACCAGATCACCGAGGCGATCCTGCTGCATCTGGTGGTGACCAAAGAGGAGGCGCGTGAGCGGGCCATCGAGTTGCTGCGCCGCGTCGGCATCCCCCGCCCGGCTGACCGCGTTGACACCTATCCCTTCCAGCTCAGCGGCGGCATGCGTCAGCGCGTGATGATTGCAATGGCGCTGGCCTGCAACCCCAGCCTGCTCATTGCCGACGAGCCGACCACAGCGGTCGATGTGACGACGCAGGCGCAGATCCTCGAACTACTGTTGGAGCTGCAAGAAGAATATGGCATGGGCATCATGCTCATCACGCACGACCTGGGAGTGGTGGCCGAGATGGCCGACGACGTGGTGGTGATGTACCTCGGCAAGGTGGCCGAGCGGGGCGATGTGGATTCGATCTTCCACGACCCCAAACACCCGTATACGCAGGCGCTGTTGCGCTCGATCCCCAAGCTGGGCGTGCGCCGCCACGAGCAGAGGCTCGATTCGATCCGCGGCATGGTGCCCGACCCGCTCAACCGGCCCGACGGTTGCCCCTTTAGCACCCGCTGCGACGAGATGATCCCGGGCCGCTGCGACCGCATCGTCCCGCCGCGGGTGACGGTGGGGGCTGGGCGCGAGGTGCGATGTGTCTTGTATGAAGAGTGATGCGTGAGGAGTGAAATGGGTCATGGCGTGAATGGCGCACAGGATGGCGCGCTGCTGGATGTCAAGAACTTGAGGATGCACTTTCCCATCAAGAAGGGCTTCTTTTCGCGCACGGTGGGGCATGTCAAGGCGGTGGACGACCTCTCGTTCACCATCCAGCGGGGCGAGACGTTGGGGCTGGTAGGCGAATCGGGCTGCGGCAAGACGACGGCGGGGCGCTGCATCCTGCGCGCCTACAACCCGACCGATGGCCAGCTTCTCTTCCACAACGCGCAAGGGCAGGTGGTGGACCTGGCGCACCTCTCCAACCAGCAGCTCAAGCCCTATCGCCAGCAGATCCGCATGATCTTTCAAGACCCCTTCTCGTCGCTCAACCCGCGCATGCCGGTGATTGAACTGGTGGGCGACCCGATCAAGGTCAACAAGATCGCCAGCGGGCGCGAGCTAGAAGATCGCGTCGCCGCGCTGCTGCGCAAGGTGGGGCTGCGCCCCGAATATATGCGCCGCTATCCCCATGCCTTTAGCGGCGGCGAACGCCAGCGCATCGGCATTGCCCGCGCCCTGGCCCTCGACCCACGCCTCGTGGTGGCCGACGAGGCCGTCTCGGCGCTGGATGTGTCGGTGCGGGCGCAGATCCTCAACCTGCTGCAAGACCTGCAAGAAGAGATGCAATTGACCTATCTCTTTGTCTCGCACGACCTCAGCGTCATCGAATACCTGTGCGACCGGGTAGCGGTGATGTATGTGGGCAAGCTGGTGGAGCTTGCCAGCACCGAGGCGCTCTTCGCCAATCCGCAACACCCATACACCGAGGCGCTGCTCTCCGCCGTGCCCAAGCCCGACCCGCGTCTGCGCCGGCGCAAACAGCGCATTGTGCTCGAAGGCGAGGTCGCCGACCCCGCCAACCCACCCAGCGGCTGCTATTTCCACCCCCGTTGTCGCTATGCGAAGGATCGCTGCCGGCAGGAGACGCCCGCGCTGCGCCAGGTGCAGCCCGGCCACTTTGCCGCCTGCCACTTTGCCGAAGAGCTGACCCTGCAAGGGGTGGCCGGGTGAAGAGGTGACCTTCTATAACAATGAAAACGATAGCGTACAGCAGGAACACAGAGAACACCAAGGAGTCACAGAGCGCACTGAGGTTTTCTCGGTGTTCTCTGTGCAATCTCTGCGTCCTCTGTGTTGCGCTGTTTTATTCTTTTTTCACAACAGTCACATTTCACAACAGTCACAGTACTAGCGGTTTCACAACTTTCCCTAAAGGCTGGATAAACCCGATTCTCCTCACCGCGTGCAAACCCCGCCCATCGGTTGTATAATAGCCCCGCGCCAACCGCTATTCCGTGTCCGACCATTGCGTGACGAAGCGGTAACGCCACAAAACTGCGTGGAGGGGGCGACAGCGTGCGCCACAATTCGCCGTGGCGCTGCTGACAAACCGGTCGTCACTCATCATTCATCACTCATCACGAAAGGATTGCCACGTTTTATGTCCGCACGCACCATCGGTCTTTCCGAAGAGCTGCACGCCTATCTGCTCTCTGTCACCCTGCGCGACAGCGACCTCCTGCGCCGGCTGCGCGAGGAGACTGCCCAACTGAGCAACGGCGGCATGCAGATTTCACCCGAACAGGGGCAGTTTATGCAACTGCTGGTCAAGCTGACCGGCGCCAAACGGGCGCTCGAGGTAGGCGTCTTTACCGGCTATAGCTCGCTCAATGTGGCGCTGGCGCTGCCGCCCGACGGCAAACTCGTCGCCTGCGACGTGAGCGACGAGTACACCTCGGTGGCGCGCCGCTACTGGCGCGAGGCGGGCGTGGCCAACAAGGTCACACTGCACTTGGGCCCAGCCACCGAAACGCTGGCGCGATTGCTTGCCGAAGGCGAACAGAACCGCTTTGACTTTGCCTTTATCGACGCCGACAAAGAGAACTATGGCGCCTATTACGAGCAGGCGCTGCAACTGGTGCGCCCCGGCGGCTTGATCGCCATCGACAACGTGCTCTGGGGGGGCAACGCCGCCGACGAGAGCCGGCAAGACGCCGACACCGTGGCCATCCGCACGCTCAACCGCAGGCTGCACGATGACGAGCGCATCGACCTCAGCCTCGTCCCCATTGGCGACGGGCTGACGCTGGCGCGCAAGCGGTAGCGAGAGTCAACAGATGTCCCCCAGATCGTTCCAGTCATAGGGCTTACGCAAGCCTTGACTGAAGGTTTGTTCGACGACCAAGTTGTCCCTCCTGATAGCCATCAGGCGCTGCGTAAGTCATGAATCATTCATTCTTAACAAGGAAGCGAACAAGATTATGTCTCTCCAGATCGACCTTTCGGGACGCGTTGCGGTCATCACCGGCGCCACGGGGCAATTGGGCCGCGTCATGGCGCGCACACTGGCCCGCGCCGGCGCCGATGTGGCCATCCACTACAACCAAAACCGGGCCAGGGCCGAAGAGCTGAGCGCCGAAATCCAAACGCTGGGCCGGCGCGCGGCGATTGTCACCGGCGACGTGGGCGACAAGGACGCGGTCTTCGCCCTACGCGACGCGGTGGTGGCGGCGCTGGGCCACCCCAACATTGTGGTCACCAACGCCGTCTCGCAGATCTCACCGTGGGATACTGTGCTGGACGAAGCGGTGGAAGATTATATGGACCAGTTCCGCACCTGCGTGCTGCAAAATGTGCTCATGGCCAAGGCCTTTGTCCCCGCCATGGTCGAAGCGGGGTGGGGGCGTTACATTGGCAACAACACCCTGGCAACCTTCCACCCCCCGAGCC
>JAHDWG010000392.1 GCA_023384495.1 Caldilineaceae bacterium | reverse complement strand
AAGGCAATCGTGAAATCATCCTGCACCGGGCGGGGCAGGGTGAGGAACTGGTTGGTGCCGGCGAATCGAAGCGAGTAATCGGAGGGCGGTTTGCCCACCGCCTGGCCCTGGGAGGTCATTGCACCGGGCAAACCGGCTATAGGGACATTGGCCGCCGCTGCCGTGGCGTGGTTGTTGTGGCCCGAACTGTCGGCAAACACAGCGGCCTGGCCGGCGTTCACGGGCAACTCTTCAAAGCGTAGATCGGCCACCGGCACGGCCCCCGGCGCAGGGCAGGCCAATGCACCGGACTGAATCCCATTGCCGTTGAAGCCGCCCTGGGGCGTGGCAACGGTCTGGTTGCTGAGGTTGAGCGGCCAGAAGGTCAGCGCGCCGCTGAGGTCGGTGGCGCCGGCGAGCCAGCCCAGGCTGGGCGGGTGATAGGCGACGCGTGTACGTACGCCATCGCCCAGCGACACGGCATTGGCCGTTGTGTAGTTGGGCAGGATTGTCTGCACAATGAGCTGGTTCGAGCTGTTGCGATAGCCCAGCAGCAAGTTTCCCTGGCCGGGTTCATAGGCCAGGCTGAGGTCGCTGAGCACAGGGTCGCCCTGCCCGGCGTTGGCCACCGGGTGCGCCGCGCCAAACGAACCATCGGCGCCGATCTCCTGGATGGTGATCTGGCCGTTGACGTTGGTCTGCCAGGCCAGCCGGTAGCCGTTTCCGGCCCAGACCAGCGCCAGCGAGGCCGCTGAACGGTCGGTGGGGTAGATGCGCGCACCGGTGGTGATGAGTGACCCATTGCCCACCAGGCTGCCATTGGCGTTATACAGTTGCGTCATCAGCAGCGTCTCAGGGGAAGCGCCGCCCTTGGCGATTTCAGCCACCACCAGGAAGTTGTCGCCATCGCTGGCCGCCACCGGGTGGAGACGATGGCCCAGGTTACCCAGACCGGTGGCCGGGAAGGTCAACGGGGTCTGCAGACCGTCGGCGGCCCGGAAGACGCCACCCAAAACTTCGCGTTCGGGTGGGTTAGCGCCATTGTCGATCTGATCCCACACCACCAGATAGGCGCCGGCGTTGTTGCAAGCGACGGCCGGCGGCATGGCCCCGCGCAGATAGGCGGTGTTGTTGTTGTCGTTATCGATGGCCTGGCTCTCTCCACCGGGGATAGCATAGCTCCAGATGTCGCCCTGGCCGCCGGGTGTCAGGCTGCTGGAGGTGAGCACGCCCGCCCGGTAGAGGTCCGGGCGGTCGTACTGGTGGGCAGCCAGACCGACGCCGGCCGCGCGGCTGGTGAAACCGCCCAACGATGCACCCATGTCCGGGGACTTGAGCACCCAGAGTGGACCGTTGCTGCCGGCCAGCCGGGTGCGCACGGCGCTGTTGAGCTCCACAGTCGCCGAGCTGCTCAACCCAAACGGCTCGAACTTGAAGGTGACCTGCTGGGTGACGGTCTGCATGCCGCTGAAGGTGAGCGGGTCGAAGTCGAGCCGCAACGGCGGCGGCGGTTGCTGTGACTCGTTGAAAAAGCTCGTGCGCCACACGTCGAGCATACCGGGCGCCAGGGGCACACGGGCGACCACGGTGGTGTAATAGGTAAAGGTCTGCCCACGGCCCACAAAGCCGTCGGGGTCGTCGAGCGCAAGGAAGATGGCAAGGGGCGGCGTGTTGGCGATCAGCGGGTGATAGGGCCGGTTCTGGTCATCCACGCGGCGCGCCGGGTCAGGGTCGAGGGCAAGCTGGCGCTCGGCCTGGTCGCTGATCCCATCGTTATCGCTGTCGGCGGTCGTGGGGTTTGAAGAGACCCGCACCACCACCGCGGTTGCGCCCACAACGGTGACATCCCAGCCGCCGGCCCAGTTGTTGGTCGGCTGGCAGGTGTTGGTGTCGTAGACTCGATGCCAGAGCTCCTCCCCATCGGTCAGACCGTCATTGTCGGTGTCGGCGCGTGCGGGGTCGGCGCCGTAGAACATCTCCTGGGCGTCGGTGAGGCCATCGCCGTCAGTGTCACAGAGGACGGGCGAGAAGGCCACTCCTTGCTGGCGGCGTTCCAGTTCAAACGCATCCGACAGGCCATCGCCATCGCTGTCCCAGCGGGTGTCGTTAGGGTCGAGGCCGCCGTGGGCGCTTGAGCGCAGCCCATCGCCGTCGGCGTCGGCCAACGAGCGGAAGGCGCTGTCCCACGCCAGCCCCAGCCCGCCGTTGCCCTTGTCGGCCAGCGCCATAAAGCCGTCGAGCGTGCTGGGGAAGATGTCGAAGGTGAGCGCGTTGTTGATGGGCGTCGAGTTGTGACCATCGACAGTGCGCGTATAACAGACCGGGATCAGCGGCGGCGTCCACGGCGGGATCACATTGGGCACGCCCCAACACTCATAGGCGGGCAGCGCATAACCCATGTTGAGATAGAAGGGGATCGACCGGTTGAGCCCAGGTTCGAGCGTCAGCCCGGTCAGCGGTGCGCTGGGGCTGTAGGCCTGGGCGCGGTACATGGACTTGATGCCCAAAAACTTGTGGTCTTCTTCCACCTGCTGCCACTCGCCCTTCATCTGGTCGCGCTTGACCTTGACCTCTTCGGCGGTCGTGCGGGTGACGCTATATTTGAAGGTGGTAGAGCGCAGGTTATCCTTGGAGAAGAGCCAGAGATAGAACGGGATCTGCCAGTTGGTCAGGTCGGGGTTCTTATGAACAATCGTGGTGGTCACCGGCAGGTTGACCGTGAGCGGGTTGTTGGCGACAAAGCCGCGGTTGGGGTCGGCGAGTTGCACGTTAGGCTGGCCGAGCACCGCCAGGTCCGGGCGACCGGTGTCCACCATCACGTCAAAGGCGTAGAGCACCTTGGCAATGATCTTGATCGCCGCCGTGCCCAGTGTAAAACAGGCTCCACCCAGCCCTGGCACTTTGCGCATGCCCTTTACGCCCAGTTCGCAGATGGCGGTGAGCACCGCGTCGATAACGGCGATCAGCGCCACGAGCAGCGTGCCGATTACCGTGGAGGAGATGACCGCCAGCACAATCAGATAGATCGTGGCGGCGATGACCTCGGCGAGCGCCCGGTTGAACTCGGGGCTAAAGGCCGAGACATTGTTGGAGATCATGCTGTAGAGAAAGAAGCCCCAGGTGATGCCAATGGCGAGTGCGGCGCCGATGGCGCCCGCCGCGCGCGAAGAACCGATAAACTCAGAGCGCGCCCGCAACACTTGCCCCAGGGCGCTGCCAAGCGTATCACCGCCATCCATGAGGCCCTTGACGACGCCGATCACGGCCTTGGTTGGAAGGCCGACGCTGATCCCGGCGACTGCGACATTGATCACGATCTTGGTGGCGATCTTCTGGCCCAGTTTGTTTTTGGGAAGAAAGGCCACCAACGCGCTAAGCCCCGCCACGGCGGCGACCGCCACCACCGCCCCAATGCCGACGCCCACTTTGTTGTCACGAATGGTCGTGGTGAGGGTGTCGATCAATTCGTGTACGTTGAGAACCGTACGCACAGCGACGCGTCCGAACTGGCCGGCGGCAAGATCTTTGATGACCCCGTAGAGCTTACCCAATGGCACAATCAGCGACGGATCATCAAACAAGGTCGCCATGACGACTTTATTGGCAATGGTCTTAATGATTGTGCTGCCCGTGCTCAAATTGTCACGGACGGATGTTTCCAGCGCGGTGTCGTCCATCAGTGCATACCGGCTGGAGACGATGCGGGAGCCACTCTGCACAATCTGGCTAAACCCCTGGATCAGGGCCAGGTTGTAAAGCTGGGTGACCATCAACCGCCCGGCGGCAACGGTTGGGTCGGTGGGGTCGCCGGGCAGCGGCGCAGTATTGCCCTGTTGCTGTTCCAGCCGGGCCCAGACGGCTTCCACATCACAGGCGGCCCAGGCGGGGGTGGCCGCCCCGCCACCGCAATAGGGGGTCCACTTCATGCTGGCCATAACGGTCTGCGGCGCGGATTGGAGATCGACCGTCAGCGCGCTGCCGTTGAGGGTAGCGCCCCCGCCAGTCTTGAGCGCATCCAACCCCAGCGCACGCGAGCGGGCCTCGCTGGTGTAGAGGAGCAGCGGTTGCACCGTTTTGTCATTCGCCCAGACGGCGTTGAACTTGTCGTTGAGGATGCGCAACGTCTCAGTGGAGCTCGTGGCCACTACGGCCTGGTCGAAGGTAGGGTAGGCGAGCTGTTCGACGCGCAGCACATTGGGGATGGCCCAGCGCTCGCTTTCGGAAACGCCGCTGTTGCCGGCGCGGTCAAAGCGGCGAGCGATCTCGTTGAGGTCGACATCGCGCTGGCCGTTGCCATCCTGGTCGCGCCCGCCGAGGAAGGAGTTGTCCAGCCCGCGCGTGAGCAGCCAGAGGGCCGAATCCTCGTTGCGGTTGGCGTCCACGGCCGGGTCTTCGTAGATGATGGCTGTGCGCCCGCCGTGGTCTTCCTTGACGCTCAACCCGGTCAACGTCCATTCGTCGTAATAGGTCTGTATCACCTGGGGCGTGTTGTGGATATAGCCATCCGCCGCGCAGCCTTGCGCCGCTGCCGGGGGCCCTCCGGGCGCGGCCTGAGGGTCGCACGGAATGTCGGCGAGCGCCTGCACCACCCAGACCAGCCGCACCGAGTGGGGTTCGGGCCAACTGCCGGCCGGCAGATAGCGCATGCGGGCGCTAAAAGCCACGCGCTGGCCGTTGGTCTCGTCGGTGATGAGGGTAAGTGGCGCATAGACGATCTTGGCGCCGCCGGCCGTGAGGTCGTTCACCGTGATGTTGTAGGGGGTCAGGTCGGCCTGGGGTGGCAGGTTGGTGGTCGAGCCGTTGATGCGGATCTCGAGCATGGGGATGAGCTTGAGGTTGCCGTTGCCTTCGTTGGGGTCCGCGGTGCGCCCTTCTGCGCTGGCCAGATCAGCGTATGTCTTCTGGTCGATATTCTGCACCTGGCCCTGGCTGTCTTGCGGCCAATCGAGCACGTTGAAGGCAAACCAGAGGTGATTCGGGTCTTTGGGGCGCAGTTGGAAGTCGACAAAGGTGGGTGCGCCCGCTTGCAGATTGTTCAAGGTCAACTTGAGGGCGTTGTTCTCGGCAAAGGGCGCTTGCGGATTGCTGCTGACAAAGGGGGAGAGGTCTTTGCGGTCGGGCACGCCATCGCCATCGTTGTCGTCGTCGAAGAGGTCGGGGACGCCGTCGCCGTCGGTGTCGTCGGGCTGGCCGTCGTCGTTGTTGTCCCACTCAAAGGTATCGGCAATGCCGTCGCCGTTGCTGTCGGCCTTGAGCGGGTTGGTGTACCAGTGTTTGCCCGCGTAGTCAAAGCCGTTGACCTCCTGCTGGTCGAGTAAGAGATCCTCGTCGGTGTCATTGGAGGTGGGGGAGGCGCCGATGCGCTGTTCGATGAAGTCGGTCAGCCCATCCTGATCGGTATCCGTGCCGTCATCGCTCAGTTGGACGGCGAGCGCCGTGGCCATCACGCCGGGCGCCACGAGCGGGTTGGCCGCAAACTGCGCCTCTTCGAGGGTGCGGCGTTCGGTGGCGGCGAGCGGGTCTTCCTGCGGGTTGAATTCAGGGTTGGTGGCATTGAGTTCGGCCAGCGTGTGTTGCAGATCGCTTTCATCCTGTGTGGCTTCCTGCGTGGCCGCTTTGGCGCGCTGCGCATCCATAAACGAAGCCAGTTGCAGCGTGTGCAGCAGTGGGGTCAGCACCAGGCTGGCGATCACAGCCACCGCCAGGGCCCGCTCCACGGGCCGCGCCCGGCGGTAGTAGAGCATCAACGAAGCCAGGCCGAGCATGGGGAACAGGGTAAGCAACAGCCCGGCGTCGGGCGCGATGGGGCCGACGTTGCTTTGCAGCCACTGCATGAGGGGCGACGCGTGGTCTGCGAGCTGGGTTTGACTTGGGCCAAAGCCGAGGAAGTCGACGGTGATGCGGGCATTGACAGTTTCGTCGCGCTGTTCGGGGAAGCGCAGGTCGAGGATCTGGCGCAAGGGTAGCCCATTTTCACGCACCCACAGCTCGCCGCCGCCGGTCATATCGCGGTAATAGGCAGGCAGATCGATATGCACCCCCGGTGGCAACTCGCCCTTCTGGCGCATGGCCGCTTCGATCTGGTCGCGGACATAGGCGGCAAAGATTGGCCCGTCGAGCTCAAAGCGATAGCGGATGAAGGTTACGCCGCGCCCAGAGGCGGCTGCCTTCCAGGCGCGGCTCTCTGGCTCGCCGGCAGTGACATTGCGCACTGCGGCCAGATAGGCCATAAAGTCACCCTGGGGGGCGATGGCGCCGCTCATATCTTCGCTCTGGCGCCACTCTCCCCCACCCTGGCGGACAAAGGTGTTGCCGTTTTCGACGCGCACCGCCAGCGCGCTGGCGTCATCCAAGAGGCTACCCTCTTGCGACCAGAGCTGCATTTCCAGCCTGGCATTGCGCAGATCGCTTTGCCCTTGTAGGTGGAACTGTTCGGTGCGGCTACTGCGCCCCACGTTGGTAATGCGCGCACTGGGCGCGGTCACCTGGAGGATGTCGCTGCTAAAGCGATACGACCCGGCTGCCCGCGCCTGTTCCCACGCCGCGAGGATCGGGTCACGCGCCACCGCATCGGCCAGGCGGGGTTGCACCACGAAGATAAGGGCCAGTACTAGGGCGGCGGTAGCCGCGGTCAACCACAATAGACGATGCTGAGGAAGGTGACGCATGGCCTGTTCTCCTGATAGATAAGCGAATCAATTGGGGTGGTAACCGAGTCTAGCAGTTTCTCACCTGGTTGTTCAGAGACAGGCACCAGGACATTTCTAGGACAGTTGTACAAACAATTCTTTGTCCTGGCTTATGAGGGAGTAGTGCAAGGGAGTACTGACGGCAGTTTTCTAGGGCACCCCCTTCAAGCTGGCGCAGACAAATTTTGCAAATTCGTCGTATTCGTTGTCGATTTGGGGCGTTGTCAAACGACTATCTTGTGACAACCGTAGAGTCAGGGCGCACCTCCCGCTTATGGTAGTGCGAATCCTGCTCCGAATCCGAGATCAGATCGTTGGAGAAAAAACATGCAAACCGTGACTCAAACCGTCCCTGGCGCCAAGCCCATGCCCAAGACA